>JAYVUV010000152.1:0-9102 GCA_043787615.1 Janthinobacterium sp.
CAATAGCTCGCTATTGGCACTGCGAAATCGTCAAAATCTGGCCTCGTCCAGCGCATTTCTCGCTTCGACTCCCCAAGTCCGACAGGCTGCTAGCGCGCCGGAATCGGCAGGCTGGCCGGCACCGGCACGGCGGTCACGCTGTTTTTCGGGCTACCGTCGATCAGCCGATCCGAGTACACCAGATAAATCAGCGCGTTACGTTTGGCATCGACCATGCGCACCACGCGCACATGTTTAAAGAAAATCGAGGCCCGTTCCGAGAATACTTCTTCCTGTAACGGCAGTTTCCCATTGAAGCGCAATTCGCCGACCTGACGACAAGCCACCGACGACTCGGCCTTATCCTCGGCCAATCCGACCGCGCCCTTGATACCGCCCGTCTTGGCGCGCGACAGATAACAGCTGACACCGCCCACTTTGGGATCGTCGAACACTTCCACCACCACTTTATGGTCGGGACCGATCAATTTGAACTCGGTATCGACCGAGCCCACCGTTTCCGCCGTGGCTAGCTGGCTGCCCATGAGAAGGATGGACGGCCATATTAACTTTGCAACACGCATGAATATCCTCCAGGATGGAACGAACCGTACGGCCACCGCTCGCCGCGGGGACGAGCATGCCCGCCAATGCTGAAAACACCGCCGCCGCGCGCGACAACGGGCCGAGCATGGCAACCGGTGTCGCGGCGGATCGGGGCCAACCGCTTCGGGGCCAACCGCGCGTGGCGGGGCGCGACCGGTCGGCCGCGCCCCGGCGCCTATTCGCTGCTCTGGTCCTGGGGCTGCGACTGAGCCTGGGCTCGTTGCTTCTTCTTCAGGCTTTGAATCACCTTCAGAATGCCTTCCATACCGGCCGCGCCGTCCAGATCGGTGAACGCGTCCAGCACTTCGTTGAGTACCTGATTGCGCACGGCGGCCTCGTTGGCGGAAATTTCCGGCGATCGCTGCACCGCTTGGGCAGCTTGCGCCTTCTTCTCCGCCGCGCTCTTGCTGGTCTTGCCAGCAGGCTTGCCATGCGTCAGCGCGGCCTGCCAGATCACCCAGCGGCGCTGTGTTTCGAATATCAGATACTCTTCCGGTTTATCTTCTCGCCGACGCACTATGTGACCGTCACGTTGCGCCCACGCTTCAAATGCAGATCGCATTTTCTTCCTTTACCAATGCTTAACGCATTTCACTGTTAAAACCGCAATATTTCAAAATATTACCATTTATTGGCGCCATATAACACTACTAGATGCGGCATTTTCGTAATGTAGCGTGCAATGCAACATCGGCGGCAATTCTTAGTAAGTATATTTCGCTTTTTGAGCAATAGGAGTGCGATTATGATATTAAAGTTACAATAAAAAACGAAAACTGGTAGTTTATGCCTTCATTTTCACACCTTTCAACATTTTAGTGGCGTTCCCTTGGATACAGAAAAAAAAATCGCCGAGGGGCCGACATAAGTTGGGCCAACCCCGCCACTTTCCCCCGCGCCTTGCCACCAATATAATTTTATTATTAGCAATAAGAACATAGACTTGCAATTATGAACTTGTTTGGCATCAATTCTCGTGCGTATGCCGCAATATTTTTACCCCAAGCCACAGATCGGCTCGGTTTGGCCCGAGCTGGCCGGATCGACCCGCCCGACGCCGCGCCGTTGCGCTGCAAAAATATCGAACGCAGCGCCGCCACCCGCGCTTACGGTAAGATTCGCGCGCGCAGAACGTCCGGCCGCGTCGCCTCAATGCTGTGCTGCGGCGTAACTTTACTACAAGAAAGTCCAAGATGAAACTAGCTAGTTGGAATGTAAACTCACTAAAAGTACGTTTGTCACAGGTATTACAGTGGCTTCAAGCCAATCCCGTGGATGTGCTGTGCCTACAAGAAACCAAGCTCACCGACGATAAATTCCCTTATGCCGAAATCGGGGCTGCGGGCTATGAAGTAGTCTTCAGCGGTCAAAAAACCTACAATGGGGTCGCAATCTTATCTAAACTGCCAATTTGCGACGTGATCAAGAATAATCCGCGCTACCCCGACGAGCAGCAACGCATCCTGGCCGCGACCATCGGCGGGGTACGAATTGTGTGCGCTTATGTACCAAATGGCCAGAGTTTGGAGTCGGAAAAATATCAGTACAAATTAAGTTGGTTGGCGGCGTTACGCGAGTGGTTGAGCGAGGAAGCGGCGCAGCATACCCAGTTGGCCGTGCTGGGCGATTTCAATATCGCGCCGCAAGACCGCGATGTGCACGATCCCGTGGCGTGGGCCGGCCAGGTATTGGTGTCAGACCCGGAGCGGGCCGCGTTGAGCGCCTTGATGGCGCTGGGATTGCAGGACGCGTTTCGCCTGTTCGAGCAAGCCGACAAGTCGTTTAGCTGGTGGGATTACCGCCAACTAGGATTCCGGCTCAATAAGGGACTGCGCATCGATCATATCTTGCTCTCGCAAGCATTGGCGGCGCGCTGTGGCGCCTGTGTGATCGACCGAATCCCGCGCAAGTGGGAGCAGCCGTCGGACCACGCGCCGATCATCGCCACGCTCGATTGAGCGGCGTGGCGGGCGGCGGCGCGTGCTTGGCGTCGCATGCGCGCGCCGCCGCGCGGCCACGGCCTGTTTCATCCGGCGTTGCATATCAGGCCCGGGTCGAACCCAGCGCCGCTTCGATCAGGCCGAGCGCCTCCGGGTCTTCGATCACACTGACATCGCCCGGGCCGCGGCCCTCGCAAATGGCCTGGATCGCGCGGCGCAGCAGCTTGCCCGAGCGCGTCTTGGGCAGCTGGGCGACGAACAACACGCGCGCGGGACGCGCCAGCGGCCCCAGTTGACGGTCCACCAGCGTCATGATGGCGCGCTCCAAGCCAGCGTGCGCACCCGGTTCGTTATCCTGCCCGGTCGCCTTCAACACCACGAACGCCATGGCGACCTGCCCCTTCAAACCATCCCGCACGCCCACCACCGCCACCTCGGATACATCGGCGTGACGGGAAATGCTCTCTTCGATCTCGCGTGTGCCGAGCCGATGCCCGGCCACGTTGATCACATCGTCGGTGCGGCCCAGGATGAAATAATAGCCATCGGCGTCGCGGATGCCCCAATCGAATGTGGAATACAGATGACGCCCGCCGACCTGGGACCAATAGGTATCGATAAAACGCCGGTCGTCGCCGTACACGGTCTGCATGCAGCCGGGCGGCAGCGGCCCCTCTATCATCACCACGCCCTTCTCGCCAACGCCGCAATCGCGGCCGGTGGTCTCGTCGATCAAGCCGACCCGATAGCCGTACATCGGCACGCCCGGGCTGCCCAAACGCGCCGCGCGGCCATCGACGCCACGGGCGATCGACAGCACCGGCCAGCCGGTCTCGGTCTGCCAGTAGTTGTCGACCACCGGCACGCCCAACGCGGCGGCGATCCATTGCGAGGTGGTCTCGTCGAGCGGTTCGCCGGCCAGGTACAGCGCCTTGAGCGACGACAAATCGTGCCGTTCCATGAAGTGCGACGCCTGCTTCCTGAGCACGCGGATCGCGGTCGGCGCCGAAAACATGCGCGTGACGCGATGCCGCTCGACGATGCGCCACCAGACGCCCGGATCCGGCCACAGCGGCGAGCCCTCGTACAGAATGGTGGCCATGCCCGCGATCAGCGGCCCGTAGACGATGTAGGAATGGCCGACCACCCAGCCGATGTCGGAAGTGGCGAAAAAGGTTTCGCCCGGATCGCCGCAAAAGATATGCCGCATCGACGCCGCCAACGCCACCGCATAGCCGCCGACATCGCGCTGCACGCCTTTGGGCTTGCCGGTGGTGCCGGAGGTGTACAGCACATACGAGGGGTGGTTGGCTTCCAGCCAAACGACGGGAACCTGCGCCTCCAGGTGGCGCGCGCGCAGGGTGGCGTAATCGACGTCGCGCCCGGCCACCAGCGCCATCGGCGCCAAGCCCCGGTCGACCAGCAGCACATGCTCCGGCCGGTGCGCGGCCAGCGCCATCGCCTCGTCCAGCAGCGGCTTGTAGGCGACCGGTTTGGCGTTGCGCGATCCGGCGTCGGCCGACACGATCAGGCGCGGGCGCGCGTCGTCGATGCGGGTGGCCAGGCTGTGGGCCGCGAAGCCGCCGAACACCACCGAATGCACCGCGCCGATGCGGGCGCAGGCCAGCATGGCGAACGCGGCCTCGGCGATCATGGGCAGGTAAATCAAGACCCGGTCGCCGCCGCCCACGCCGAGCGACAACATGATGGCGGCCATGCGTTCGACTTCGGCTTGCAATTGGCCGAAAGTGTAGCTTTGTTCGCTCCCCGTCTCGCTCGACACGGCGATCAGGGCGGCGCGTTCCGGATGGCTGGCGGCCCAGCGGTCGACCGCGTTGTGGCATAGATTGGTGTATCCGCCGACGAACCATGCCGCGCGCGGCGGGCGGGAATAATCGAGCACTTGGGCATAGGGCCGGTGCCAGTCGATCGCGGCCGCTTCGCGCGCCCAAAATGCCTCTGGATCGTCGAGCGACTCATTGTAGAAGCGTGCGTAATCCATCCCACCTCCCCTGTCGCCTGCGTTTCAGCATACTAAGTCGCGCTTGTAAAATTTACAAGCCGGACGCCTTCATGTTCCACGGCGATTTCAATCTGAAACGCGGCGCCGGGATGCAATAGAATGGCGGGATGCGCCCCTCCCCCTCCTCCGCTTCGTCCGCCAACCAACACGACGCCGACAAGCCCGTGATCTGGACCGTGTCGGTCTCGCGCCTGGCCGACCTGCTGCGCGACATCACGCTCGAATACGACCAGCTGGCCACCATCGAGCCGATACAACTCGGGTTCGACGAGGCTGCCCGCCATATCCGCGAGCGCATGGCCGAACAGCGCTGCGACGTGGTGATCGCGGCCGGATCGAACGGCGCCTACTTGACCGGCCGCCTGTCGGTGCCGGTGGTGATCGCCAAGGCCAGCGGCTTCGATGTGATGCAGGCGCTGGCGCGGGCGCGCCGCGTGTCCGAGCGCATCGGCGTGATCAGCTACCAGGACCCGATGCCGGAGCTGGCAGAATTGGGCGCCAGCTTCGGCATCCCTATCGCCCAGCGCACCTACGTGACCGAGGAGGACGCGCGCGCCCAGATCAACGAATTGAAAGCGGCAGGAGTGCGGGTGGTGGTCGGGGCCGGACTGATCACCGACCTGGCCGAGGAATCCGGCTTGACCGGCGTGTTCGTGTACTCGGCGGCCTCGATCCGGCGCGCCTTCGACGAAGCGCTCGACCTGGCGCGCCGCAACCGGCTGGCGGGCAGCCGCGCGCCGCGCCTGGCGCCGGCCGACACTCTGCGCGCCAAACACGGTTTGAACCATCTGCGTGGCGATTCGCCCGCCATGGAGGCGCTGCGCCGCTCGGTGCTGTTGTACGCGAAGTCGCCGGCCACGGTACTGATCGAGGGCGAGACCGGTACCGGCAAGGAGTTGGTGGCGCAAGCGATACACCGCGAAGGCCCGCACGGCCTGGGCGCGAACCGCCCTTTCGTGGCGGTCAATTGCGGCGCGCTGGCCGAATCGCTGCTCGAATCGGAATTGTTCGGACACGAGGACGGCGCGTTCACCGGCGCGCGCCGGGGCGGCCACGCCGGCTTGTTCGAGGCGGCCAACCATGGCACCCTGTTCCTCGACGAAATCGGCGAAATGCCGCTGGCTTTGCAAACCCGCTTGCTGCGCGTGCTGGAAGAGCGCGAGGTGGTGCGGGTCGGCGGCACGCGGCCGATCGCGATCAAGGTGCGCGTGATCTGCGCCACCCATTGCGATTTGGCGCGCCGCGTCGGCGAGGGCCGCTTTCGGGCCGATCTGTTTTACCGGCTGGCCGTGCTGCGCCTGGCGCTGCCGCCGCTGCGCCAGCGCGGCGGCGATATCGTGGGTTTGGCTGAATGGGCGCTCAAGAACGCGCTGGCGGCGCTGGGCGCGCGCCCGCATCCGAACTTGCATGCGGAGCTGGGCGCCTGCGCCGCGCTGCTGGGGCGCCATGCCTGGCCGGGCAATGTGCGCGAACTGCGCAATCTGATGGAGCGGCTGGCGCTATTCCTGGCGGACCAGCCGCTGCAAGCGCTGTCGCCCGGGTTTGTGCTGGGGTTGGCGCCGGAACTGGCGCCGCAACCGGTTCCGATGCCGGTACCGGAACCGGAAACGACGCCCGCACCGGCTCCGGACTCGGCCGCGCGGCGCGAAGTCGATGGCGTCGCCGACGCCACGCCGGCGCGACGGCGCGAAACAGCGCGCGAGGTGCTGTTGCGTTTCGATGGCCGGCGCGACGCCGCCGCCGACTATCTCGGCATCAGCCGCACCACCTTATGGCGCAAGCTGCGCGCGGAGGCCGGCGCGGCTTCCGCTGGCGAGCCGACGCCGGCCGGGATGGCGAACCCGCGACCTTGAGGCGCCGCGCCGCGCGCCCGCGCTCGAGCGCCCCGTGCGCGCAAGGCGAACGGCGGCCCGATGGCGATCGTCAAGACGCAGCCCACCGCACGCTTCGCCGCGTTCGGCCGGCGAGGCGAAAAAAAACCCGCCACTTGCGGGACGGGTTTTTTTGAACGGCCCGCGAGGCGGACTTATTCGACTTCGACGGTTTCCGGCGGACTGGTCGGCGGCGTGGCGTCCGATTCCGGGAACTCCAGCTTGACCTGATCCTTCTCGTCCAGATCGACCGTGATCTTGCCGCCGCTGACCAACCGACCGAACAACAGTTCGTCGGCCAGCGCCTTGCGGATCATGTCCTGGATCAGGCGCGACATCGGCCGCGCGCCCATCAAAGGATCGAAGCCTTTCTTGCCGAGGAACTTGCGCAGTCTCTCGGTGAAGATCGCCTCGACTTTTTTCTCGTGCAGTTGCTCTTCCAGCTGCATCAAGAACTTGTCGACCACGCGCAGGATGATTTCCTCGTCCAGCGCGCGGAAGCTGATGGTGGCGTCGATCCGGTTGCGGAACTCCGGCGTGAACATGCGCTTGATGTCGGCCATCTCGTCGCCCGCCTCTTTCGAGTTGGTGAAGCCGATCGACGATTTTTGCAAGCTCTCGGCGCCCGCGTTGGTGGTCATGATGATGATCACGTTGCGGAAGTCGGCCTTGCGCCCGTTGTTATCGGTCAGGGTGCCATGGTCCATCACCTGCAACAGGATGTTGAAGATGTCCGGATGGGCCTTCTCGATCTCGTCGAGCAGCAACACCGCGTGCGGTTTCTTGGTGATGGCCTCGGTCAGCAAACCACCTTGGTCGAAACCGACGTAACCGGGCGGCGCGCCGATCAAGCGACTGACCGCGTGCCGCTCCATGTATTCCGACATGTCGAAGCGAATCAGCTCGATGCCAGGATGAAGGCCAACTGCTTGGCCACCTCGGTCTTGCCGACCCCGGTCGGACCGGAGAACAGGAAGGAGCCGATCGGCTTGTCGGTCTTGCCCAAGCCGGCGCGCGCCATTTTGATCGCCGACGACAGCGCCTCGATGGCCGGGTCCTGGCCGAACACCACGTTGCGCAAATCGCGGTCGATGGTTTGCAGCTTGCTGCGGTCGTCCTGGTTGACCGTTTGCGGCGGGATGCGCGCGATCTTGGCGATGATGTCCTCGATCTCGGTTTTGCCGATGGTCTTTTTCTGCTTCGACTTCGGCAAGATGCGCTGCGCCGCGCCGGCCTCGTCGATCACGTCGATCGCCTTGTCGGGCAGATGGCGGTCGTTGATGAAGCGGGCCGCCAGCTCGGCCGCCGTCGACAGCGCCGAGGCCGAATATTTCACGCCGTGATGTTCCTCGAAGCGCGACTTCAAGCCGCGCAAAATCTGCACGGTTTGCTCGACGGTCGGCTCGTTGACATCGACCTTTTGGAAGCGCCGCGACAGCGCGTGGTCTTTCTCGAACACGCCGCGGAACTCGGTGTAGGTGGTGGCGCCGATGCATTTCAACTGACCGTTGGCGAGGGCCGGCTTGAGCAGGTTGGACGCGTCCAGCGTGCCGCCCGAGGCCGAGCCGGCACCGATGATGGTGTGGATCTCGTCGATGAACAGGATGCCGTTCGGATTGTCCTTGAGTTGCTTGAGCACGGCCTTCAAGCGCTGCTCGAAATCGCCGCGATACTTGGTGCCGGCCAGCAAAGCGCCCATGTCGAGCGAATACACGACGGCGTTTTGCAGGATTTCGGGCACTTCGCCCTGGGTCACGCGCCAAGCCAAGCCTTCGGCGATGGCGGTCTTGCCGACCCCGGCCTCGCCGACCAGCAAGGGATTGTTCTTGCGGCGACGGCACAGGATTTGAATCACGCGGTCGACTTCGTCCTCGCGTCCGATCAGCGGATCGATCTTGCCCTCGGCCGCGGCCTTGTTCAAGTTTTGCGTGAACTGGTCGAGCGGGCTTTCCTTTTGCTGGCCGTCGACCGGCGCTTCTTCCACGCCCTCCGACGCCTTTTGGGTGTCGACCTGCTGGTCCTTGCGCACGCCGTGCGAAATGAAATTGACCACGTCCAGCCGGGTCACGCCCTGCTGGTGCAGGTAGTAGACCGCGTGCGAATCCTTTTCGCCGAAGATGGCCACCAGCACGTTGGCGCCGGTGACTTCCTTCTTGCCGTTCGACGCGGACTGAACGTGCATGATGGCGCGTTGGATCACGCGCTGAAAACCCAGGGTGGGCTGCGTGTCCACCTCGCCCGTGCCGGGCACGGTCGGTGTGTTATCGCCAATAAAGTTGGTTAAAGTTTTACGCAAGTCGTCGATATTGACCGCGCACGCGCGCAACACTTCCGCCGCCGAGGGATTATCTAAGAGCGCCAGCAATAAATGCTCGACCGTGATGAACTCGTGCCGTGCCTGCCGTGCCTCGACAAACGCCATGTGCAAACTTACTTCTAGTTCCTGCGCAATCATACTTCCTCCATCACGCACTGCAGGGGGTGGCCCGCCTTGCGCGCATGCGTTAAAACAAACTCCACTTTGGTACACGCTATATCTTTAGAGAACACGCCGCACACTCCTTTGCCGTAGCGATGAACACTGAGCATGATCTGGGTTGCCGTTTCACGATCCTTGTTGAAGTACTCCTGAATGATGGCCACCACGAACTCCATCGGCGTGTAGTCGTCATTGAGCAGGGCC
>JAYVUV010000153.1:0-6469 GCA_043787615.1 Janthinobacterium sp.
CAATAGCTCGCTATTGGCACTGCGAAATCGTCAAAATCTGGCCTCGTCCAGCGCATTTCTCGCTTCGACTCCCCAAGTCCGACAGGCTGCTAGCGCGCCCGTGCGGCGTCAGCGCCCCTCACCCAGGCGGGCGCCGCTGACCCGTTCGACGCCGGCCAGGTCGCGCCAGCTTCGCACTTCTTGGTAGGCTTGCGCGTCGAGCAAGGCGCGCACCGCCCCGGCCTGGTCGTAACCGTGTTCCAGCAGCAGCCAGCCGCCCGGCGTCAAGTGGGCGGCGGCGTCGTCGACGATGCGGCGCAGCGCGCTCAAGCCGTCGGCGTGGTCGGTCAGGGCGCCGGCCGGCTCGAAGCGCAAATCGCCCTCGCTCAGATGATGGTCGCCGCCGGCGATGTAGGGCGGGTTGGAGACGATCATGTCGAAACGCCGTCCCGCCACCGCCGCGTACCAGTCGCTGTGCAGCAATTCGACCCGCGCGCCGTTGCTGGCGGCGTTGCGGCGCGCCAGCGCCAGCGCCTCGGCGCTCACGTCGAGCGCGCTGACGGCGGCGTCCGGCCGGCTGTGCGCGAGCGCGACGGCGATGGCGCCGCTGCCGGTGCCCATGTCGAGCAGGCTCGCGCGCGGCGCCAGTCGTTCCAACGCCAGTTCCACCAGCAGCTCGGTGTCGGGACGCGGAATCAGCACGGCCGGGCCGACGGCGAAGGGCAAGCCGAAAAACTCGCGCTCGCCGACGATGTAGGCCACCGGTTCGCCGCGCTGGCGACGCGCGAACAGGGCCGACAGGCGCGCCGCCTCGTCGGCCGTCAATCGCCGCTCGGACTGGGTGATCAAGGCCACCCGCTTGACGCCCAGCGCATGGCATAGCAGCACGCGCTGGTCGACCGGGTCCAGCAGCGGTTGACGTTGCAGCGCGGCCAGCGTGACGCCGGGTGCGACCGACACCTCGGCCGGGGTCATTTGCGGCGCGCCAGCGCCCACACCAGGCCTATGCCCAGCAGCACGTAACACGCCATCGACCATTGCGGGATCGACAGGCCGAAAAAGGGCGCGGTGGCGTCCTCGCACAAGCCGTCGGCGCGGAACAGGAAGGGCAGGTATTGGGCCGTGGCGATTTTATTGAGCCAGGTTTCCATCGGGTCGATGCCGCACGACAGGCCGGGATGGGCCAGGATATATAAGTGCTTGCCGGCGGCGGCGATGCCGCCCAGCACGCCGACCAGGGCCAGGTAGGCGCCCCATTTGGCCTTGCCGAACGCCAATCCCAGCAGGCAGGCCAGGGCGATGCCCAGGAAAATGTAGCGCTGGATCACGCAGCGCGGGCAGGGCAGCATGTCTTTGAAATGTTGCAAGTACAGGGCGACGCCCAGCGCGGCCAGGCAAATGAAGGCCACGGCGAACAGCATGTTACGGGTATTTATCATGGACGGTCCGATCAGTTTGTGCGGGTGGATGCCGGCGCACGATGGCCCGGCATCACCCATTTTCGCATAAGTTGTCCGGCCCGATGAGCAAACCGGGGGCGCGCGACCTAGTCGCCCAGGGCGGCCAGCAGCTCGGCTTGGTGCTCGGCCGCCAGGGCGTTGGTCAGCTCGCTCAAGTCGCCGTCCATGATGAAATCGAGCTTGTACAAGGTGAGGTTGATGCGGTGGTCGGTCATGCGGCCTTGCGGGAAATTGTAGGTGCGTATGCGCTCGCTGCGGTCGCCCGAGCCGATCAGGCTCTTGCGGGTGGCCGCCTCCTTCGATTGCTGTTCGCGCAATTGCACGTCCTTGATGCGCGCGGCCAGCACTTTCATGGCCGAAGCCTTGTTTTTGTGCTGGCTGCGGTCGTCCTGGCATTCGACCACGATGCCGGTCGGCAGATGGGTCAGGCGCACGGCCGAGTCGGTCTTGTTGATGTGCTGGCCGCCCGCGCCCGAAGCCCGGAAGGTGTCGATGCGTAAGTCGGCCGGGTTGATGTTGACGTCTTCCACCTCGTCCGCCTCCGGCATCACGGCCACCGTGCAAGCCGAGGTGTGGATGCGGCCCTGGGTTTCGGTGGCCGGCACGCGTTGCACCCGATGCCCGCCCGATTCGAACTTCAGGCGCGAATAGGCGCCGTTGCCGATCAGGCGCACGATCACTTCGCGGTAGCCGCCCAGGTCCGATTCCGAGGCCGACACCAATTCCACCTGCCAGCGGCTGCGTTCGGCGAAGCGGGTGTACATGCGCAGCAAGTCGCCGGCGAACAGGGCCGACTCGTCGCCGCCGGTGCCGGCCCGGATTTCCAGGAAGATGTTGCGCTCGTCGTTGCTATCCTTGGGCAGCAGCATTTTTTGCAATTCCAGTTCCAGCCGTGCCATGTCGGCCTTGGCCGCCTCGATTTCTTCCTGGGCGAATTCCTTCATGTCCGGGTCGGACAGCATCTCTTGCGCCTCGGCGATGTCGGCGCTGGACTTCAGATAGGCGCGGTACAGGGCCACCAGCGGGCCGAGTTCGGCGTGCTCGCGGTTCATCTTGCGGTAATTGTCCATATTCGCCGTCGCTTCCTGGTGCGTCAGCAACTCGTCGAGTTCGACCAGGCGGTTCGCCAATTGATCCAGCTTGGACAGCATTGATGGTTTCATGATGCTCGATATAAAAAGGGAAGAACGAAGGGGTGACGCGGCGCGGCCTGACGCGGCGCGGCCGGAGCGCGCGCGAGGGGGAGGACGCTAACGGCGGCCGCGCAACAATTGCGGCAGCAGGGCGGCCAGATGGGCGCGCTCGTCGCCCTGGGCGCGGTGCAGCGCTTGCTGCGGCCCGTGCAGGAACTTGGCGGTGATGCCCTTGGACAGCGCTTCCAGCACCGCGTCCACGTCGGCGCCCTTGGCCAGCATCTTGCGCGCGCGGTCCACTTCCAGCAGGCGCATCGCTTCGCTGGTTTCTTGCATGTCTTGAATCACCGGCACCATGGCGCGGTCGTCGACCCAGCTCATGTATGACTGGACGCGGGTGTCGATGATGGATTCGGCCTGGGCCACGGCGGCTTGGCGGCTTTCCATGCCGGTTTGCACCACCTTGCCCAGGTCGTCCACGGTGTACAGGAAGACGTCGTTCAAGCGCGCCACTTCCGGTTCGATATCGCGCGGCACGGCCAGGTCGACCATGAACATCGGCTTGTGGCGGCGCGCCTTGACGGCCCGCTCCACCAGGCCCAGGCCGATCAGCGGCAGCGAGGAAGCGGTGCACGAAATAACGATGTCGAAGCGGCACAGTTGCTCGGCCAAGTCGGCCAGCCGGATGGCGCGGCCATTGAAGCGGTGCGCCAGTTGCTCGCCGCGCTCCATGGTGCGGTTGGCAACCGTGATGCTGTTCGGGTTCTGGGCCGCGAAGTGGGTGGCGCACAGCTCGATCATCTCGCCGGCGCCGATGAACAGCACGTTTTGCTCGGAAATCTTGTCGAAGATGCGCTGCGACAGGCGCACGGCGGCCGCCGCCATGGACACGCTGTGGGCGCCGATGGCGGTGGTGCTGCGCACTTCCTTGGCGACCGAGAAACTGCGCTGGAACAATTGGTGCAGATAGGTGCCCAGGCCGCCGGCCGCGTCGGCGCTGCGCATGGCGTCCTTGAGCTGGCCCAGGATCTGCGGCTCGCCCAGCACCATCGAGTCCAGCCCGGAGGCAACCCGGAACGCGTGCCGCACGGCTTGGTGCTGGGGCAGCATGTACAGGTGGGGGCGCAGCTCGGCGTAGTTCAGCTTATGGTAATCGGCCAGGAAATGGGCGCTGGCGTCGAGCGGGTTGGGCACGTCGCTGGCCGCGTACAATTCGGTGCGATTACAAGTGGACAAGATTGCCGCTTCATCATTGCCGCGCGCGTCGATGCGTTCGAACCAGGAACGCGCCGCCACCACCGCCTGACCCAATTGCTCAGGGGCGAAAGCCAGTTGTTCGCGTAGCGACACTGGTGCGGTGGTGTGGTTCAGGCCGACGGCGAGCAGTTGCATGGCGGGCGAATGAAAATCGTGATGCGCTCATTATAGCGTGATGTACCGGCCAGCAAGCGGGCGGGCAGATTTTACTTGCCGGAAGTCATCAAAGCGCGGGCGCGCGCGCCCGGGTGGCCCGGTCTCAGGCGCCCAGTTTTTCCAGCCGATAACCGTAGCTATACACCGGCACCAGGCGGAAACCGTTTTCCGGCTTCAGCTGCAATTTGTTGCGCACGCGCGAAACGTGGGTGTCCATGGTGCGCGAGGGCAGGGCGGTGTCGCGTATCCACACCGCCTCGTGGATGTAGGCGCGCGACAGCGGCCGGCCGATGTTGCGGAAAAACAGCAGCGCCAGGTAAAACTCCTTGTGCGTGACATCGAGCACGGCGCCATCCATCAGCAGCCGGCCGGGGCGGGTCTCGAACACGTATTGGCCGAATTGGAGTTGCTCGGCGCCGTTCTGGGTCGGATACGCGCGCCGCAACTGGGCCTGGGTGCGGGCCACCAGTTCGCCGCGGCGCAGCGGCTTGATCATGTAATCGTCGGCGCCGGCGGCCAGACCGGCCACGATGTCGTCCTCGCCCGTGCTATTGGTCATGAACAGCACCGGCGCGCCGGCCGGCAACTTGTCGCGCGCGCGGCGCACCACGTCGGCCGCGCTCAGGTCGGCGACTTGCCATTCCATGATCAACATGTCGTAACTGTCCTTGCGTAGCTGGCCCAGCAAATCTTTGCCGTTCTGGAAGGCATGGCAAATATGGCCGGCCGAGCTTAATACCTGGCAAATCAACTCCGACTGACTGCGTTCATTATCTAGTACGACAATTCTCATGGTTCTGCGATTCGAAATGATAAGCCGCCGGGCAAGAGAAGCTGCTTATCGTAAATGTTGAGGAATGGTCACTTTAATATAACAGAGATTTACAAAATGTACCAAAAGTGGCGGCAAATGAATATGCCGCGCGCCGCGCATGGAGAAAACAGACGGGTCGAGCGGCTTGCGCCGGGCATTGCCATGGCTGGCGCCGCCGCTGCGGCGCGGCGGCTTGAAACTGTTGGGTCGGATGGCGCGGTGGCCGCCGCCGGTGGCGATCGGCCCGCCACCGGCATGGGCGGCGTGCGGCGCGGGAATGGTGGGCGGCGGGCGCGCTGGTTCAGGCGTCCGGCAACACCACGTTGACATCGAGCACTTCCAAATTGCCCTGGCGGTCCAGCGAAATCTTGATGTCTTCGGGGCTGACCTTGGTGTAGCGCGAAATGACTTCGATCAATTCCTTGTGCAAGGCGGGCAAGAAATCGGGGCCGCCGCGTCCGTTGCGTTCGCGGGCGATGATGATTTGCAGGCGTTCCTTTGCCGCTGACGCCGTTTTAGGCTTGGACGGAAACAGAAAAGAGAGCAAGGCCATGTTACTTCACTCCAAAGATGCGCTGTAGTAGGCCGGGTTTTTCATAATGGGTGAAACGCAACTCGACTTGTTCGCCCAGGAAACGCGCCACCACGTCTTGATAGGCCTCGGCCACGTCGCTGCCCTTGAAATGGATGGCGGGATTGCCCTGGTTGGAGGCGGCCAGCACCGATTCCGATTCCGGAATGATGCCCACCAGCGGGATGCGCAGGATTTCCTGCACGTCTTGATAAGACAGCATTTCCTCGGACTGCACCCGCTTGGGCGAGTAACGCGTGATCAGCAAGTGTTCCTTGACCGGTTCGCCGCCGGTCTGGGCGCGGCGCGACTTGGCCTGAATGATGCCGAGGATGCGATCCGAATCGCGCACCGAGGACACTTCGGGATTGGTGACGATGATGGCCTCGTCGGCGAAGGTGAGCGCCATCAGCGCGCCGTGCTCGATGCCGGCCGGCGAATCGCAGATGATGTATTCGAAGCCCATGTTGATCAGCTCGTTGAGCACGCGCTCCACGCCATCTTCGCTCAAGGCGTCCTTGTCGCGCGTTTGCGAGGCCGGCAAGATGAACAGATTGTCGCAGTGCTTGTCCTTGATCAAGGCCTGGGTCAGCGAGGCTTCCTTGTTGATCACGTTGATCAAGTCGTACACCACGCGCCGCTCGCAGCCCATGATGAGATCGAGATTGCGCAGGCCGACGTCGAAGTCGACCACCGCCGTCTTGTGTCCGCGCATCGCCAAGCCAGTGGAAAAACTGGCGCTGGAAGTGGTTTTCCCGACCCCGCCCTTGCCGGACGTCACAACAATAATTCTTGCCACAAAAAATCCTTTTTAGTTGTCTAGCTGAAGGCTACGTCGTGGAGCGGCTCGCGGGACTGACAGATGATATATCGATTCGGTCGCCGGCCAGGCTAATTTGTGCCGGCCGGCGCGCCAGTTCGGGTGGAAAACCATCCTCGAAGGTGCGGTAGACGCCGGCGATCGACACCAGTTCCGGTTGCATCGACAGCGCGAAGATGCGCGCCGCCGCGTTGCCGGAGGCGCCGGCCAGCGCGCGCCCATGCAGGGCGGCATAGACGTGGATGCTGCCGTCGGCGATGATTTCGGCGCCATTGTTGA
>JAYVUV010000154.1:0-6712 GCA_043787615.1 Janthinobacterium sp.
GCCCGGCGAGGGACCGGCCGGGATGTCGCCCACGTTGGGCGCGACATACCCTTCGCGGTGCATGCGCGGCAGGTAGTGGTGGCTGAAGGCGGCGATCGAGCCGCCGAAATGATCGGCCTGCAAACCGGTCACCTGCGCGCGCTCGACGATGAAGGCCAGCAGCTTGGCCCGCGCGACGATGCGCGTCACCAGTTCGCAATCCTTCAGGTTGTAGCGCGCCAAGGCCGGCTTGTCTTCGTGGAAGCGCCGCTCGATCTCGGCCATCTTGTCGTAGGCGTCGCCGATATCCTTGCCCTCGCCGAGCATGCTCTGGGCCACGTTCTCCAGGCTGAAGGAGGGAAAACTCCAGGACGCCGCCCTGAGCGCCTCGATGCCGTCGATGACCAGGCGCCCGGCGACGGCGGCGAACAAGTGTTCGCGCTTGGTGTGATGGCCGCGCCAATCGATCGGCTTCCTGTCGCGGCCCAGCAGCAGCGGCACCTTGTGCTGGTCGGCGTTTTTCTGCAGCACGCGCAAGTCGAACTGGATCAGGCTCCAGCCCACCACCACATCCGGATCGTGGGTGTGAAACCACAGATTGAGTTTGTCGATCAGCTGGCGCGGCGTGTCGCAGTATTCCAGGTCGAAGTCCGGCGCCGGCCCGCACTCTGGCGGCGCCGGTCCCAGCATGTACACCTGGCGCCGCCCGCAACCTTCCAGCGCCACCGAATACAGATCCTCGAAGGCGCTGGTCTCGATATCGAGCGACACCATTGTCAAAGCCGGGCGGTAATCGGGCGCCGGCTTGAGTTTGCAATCGGTCAGGACGCCCGGCTCGCGGCCGCCGTCGAAGCCCACCGAGGCGGTGATGAAGCGCTCCATCAAATACCGCTCCGGCGGCCGGATGTCGGCTTCGTATAATTTGACGCCGCGCTCTTTCAGCGCGCGTTCGAGCGCGGTGAGCTGCTTGTACTGGGCCGCGTAGACGCCGACCACCGGCTCGTCGCGGAAGGACTTGAGCGGCAGCGCGCGCACGTCCATACCGGGCAGGCCGGCCAGCTGCGCCTCGATCGCGGCGCGTTGGTCGGCATCGGCGAAAGCCACCGACGGCTGCGCGGTGAGGCGGATCTTGCGCGGGCCGGCATCGGTCGCCAGCCAGAATTCGATTTCCGTGCCGTGCGGCGTGTCGCGCCAGTGGCGGGTGAGAATGAAGCCTTGCTGGGATGTCGGAGCCACGGTGCAGCCTGAAATGGTTATGCCTGACGCAGGCATGCGTCCACGTGCACGATGGCGCGATTATACTGTATAAAAATACAGGTCCATTCCGTGGCGCCCGGTCGCGGCGGGATGGAATGCATAAGCCGCCGTCCGCCAGGTTCGTGAATGAATCGGCCGGCGCTGTCTGGATGCGCGGACGGTAAGCGGCGTTTAAAAATACATCATGGAGGAGGAGAGGTAATCACTTCCAACGGTTCAAGTTGCGCGAGCAGCACCAGATGCTCGACCGCCTTGACCTTTTCCAAGTGATCCAGCGTAGACGCGCCCCCAAGACCTAAGGCGGGAACGAAGCCATACATCTCATCATGTTTTAGTCGGCCTAGTTTTTTTTGTGCGGGGCCGAACATGCCGTCGAAGTCATTTGCATCACGAGAAAGCGCGCTAAAAAAAACTTGCATCCCAAAATTCATTTTTTCGCCGACGAATCGAGATACTCTTGGTATGCAGTAAGATCCAGGTGCAAAGAGGCTAAGGGAGCTTCCTGTTTTTTCACCCCAGAAGTATAGCTTTCCAAACGCGCTCCGGGCTATAAGATGATAGGCGTCCTGCTCCATGAATGGTGTATCACCAATCCAAGCCTCCAATGCTGGCTCGTACTCTTGCGGGTTAACTGTCCAGAACAGGCCGTCCGCATAGCCGCACCAGCCATGCTCATCCCAGTAGCCTAATAATTGATCGGGTAGTTTGCCCCGGTAGCGTTCAATGCTTGACGGTGGAACATGCCGCTTGTCGATCGCCGGCCCCATTTTTCCCAGGAAATATTTGAAATCTTCGTCCATTTTTCCTCACTAGCATCGTTCAAGTTTAGCGTTCATTTTCGTATTGCTGCGCGCGGTTTTCGGCACATTGTTTGCCGCCATGTCCAGCTCAGTCAAACGTTTTCCTTTCTTCCACTGCGCACCTATCCGTGAATTAATATTGCGATTTCCGAAATCGCTGATTACATCTTTGCCGCCAGCCACCATGTCGGGGTTGTGCAAGGCCGCTAGCGTCTTCATTTTTTCAGCCGCTTCTGCGATCGCTTTTTCTTCTGCTTCAATCGGTGATAATCCCTTGGCGCGATAATCATCCATTAGATCGGTTTTTAACGCTTCCTGATAGTATGCCCTAGCGTCTCTCGCAAGCTTCGGATCACGCATTGCCTTTCCCGAATCAAAAGCCTCGCGTCCATTGACATATTCCTCTACCGTCATCTTGTTGATTCCGGCCTCCTGGCCCGCGAGCTGGCGGTCGAATTCCGGCACGCTACCTTGAGGCAAACCGTTTGTCTTGAAGCACGGCACTTTCTTCTGCGGCATGCCATTGGGGCGCTCGGGTTTTCGTTCTTCCTCGGGTTCGCGCCTGCGTTTTGGCGGCGGCGCTTCTTCGGCGCGCATCGTCCCGTTACCACGCGCCCGCTGACCGAATTGTTGTCGCAGCTTGTCCCGGTTCTCTTCCACCCATCTCGCCACTGTGGGTCCCAGGCGGGCGCTGCCGCGTATGTCGTTCAACAGCATCGACATGTCGCCCTTGGCCTTCATCACATAAGCCGCCAATACGCTCAGGATGGCGGAAACCATGAGAACGTGGCCGTTAGCCAGAAGGAAGGCGGCGGACGAGGGGTCGCCTCTCAAGGTCGAGCCAAAGCCGTGCCGCGAACTGTGCCGGGTCGGCCCCCAGGCCTCAAGAAAGCCTTTTTCGTAGTAGCGCAAGGCATCCGGGATGGCCTGGGCCACGCCGGCGATCAAGGACTGTAAACCCAGCAATGCGAGCACCCAGCCGCCGACGATGCCGCCGGCCGCCGCGCCGGCCGTCATGCCCGGAATCGCGCCGACGCCGCCGGCGAACGCCCCGCCAACTCCGCCGATCAAGCCGCCCGCCGCGACGGAGCCGCCGTAATACAGCGCGATATCCTCGCACGCGGCAATGAGGATATGCCAGATGGACGACAGGTTGATGCCGGAGAGCGTACGCTCGACCATTCTTTGCGCCATCGGCCCGGAGTCGCGTAGCGCCATGCGAACACGATTCACGCGGCCTATTTGCTCGTGCGACCAGCCAGAGGCGGAATGCGAAGACGACTCGGCGCGACGGCCCATGCTGTCATAATGCGAGCCGAAGCCGGGCAGGTGCCCATCCCATTTCAGCTCATCTTCTTTGCGTTGCAGTTTGCTCCATATCTGCCCAGTGTCGTCAAAACTCATCGCATGCTTCACATCCCGGTTGAAAGACAGGCCTTGGTACGCCGTCGCCACGACTCTTGATCAAGAGTCATCCAGGTCATTTTACATGACTTGCAGTTTTTACATTCATGTCAAAATATAAATAATTGAAATTCCTGTGACCCTCACCCAAGCCTCCAGTCGCTTAGGCTTCGGCGGTCCGACGCGTCAGCCGCCGCGCCATGTCGGCCAGCCTGTGCCCGTAAAGCTCGGCGCTTTTCGCGTCGTCCTCATGCAAGCGGCCCTCGCTCATGGTGCCGACGTTTTGGCCCATCACGCCCAGCATGGAGCCGAGGCGGTTGACGCCGTCCGCCTGCATCGGCATCTGGCCGGCGCTGAGCCACTGCATGCCATGCTGGGCGGCGAACACGCTGAAGTAGCTCAGCGTGTGCAGCTTGTCGCCGCTCGGGCTGTTACTGACCGTCATGCCGCCGGCCAGCTTGTCGCGCCAGCCTTGCCGATACCAAACCCCGGCCGTGGCGTCGGCGAAGGCTTTGAATTGCGCGGCGGCCCCGCCCATGTAGGTGGGCGAGGCGAACAGGATGGCGTCGGCCGCGTCCAGAATGGCGAGCGTGGCCGGGTCGGACCAGCGCCCGTCCTCGATATGCTCGCCGCGAATCGGCAGCAGCGTCACGCTGGCGCCCGGCACGCCGCGCGCGCCGCGCGCCGCCGCCTCGGCCATCTGCGCGGTGGAACCGGAGCCGGAAAAATAAACGATGGAGATGGAAGTCATACGCGATGTCCTGGTGGGTCGATCAATCGGAAACGGGAGGGAAGCTGCCCAGCGCGCGGAACACGCTCAACCAATCTTCCATGTGGCGCGTGGTGGCGATGCGGCCGTCGCGGAAGGCGTGAAACTCGTGGATGGCCAGCACGATGGGACGGCCGGTCGCCGCCACGCCCATCAACTCGCCCAAATGGGTGCCGCGCAGTTCGGCGCGCACGGCGGCGCGGCCCGCCACATGGATACAGTCGAGCATAACGATTTCCATGTCCGGTATGGCGGCCAGAAAGCCGTCCAGCATCGGCTTGAAGCCGGCCGGGCCGGGACCTTGACCGGGGCCGAGCGGGATATCGTCCCAATCGGCGCTGACGGCTAGTTCGAGCAAGCCGGTATTGCCCTTGCTGAAGGCGCGGTAAAACGTGGCCATCGCCTCGCGTTCGAGGCGCATGGTGCTGTGTTCGTCGCTCATATCGTTTCCTTTGCATCACGCTTGGCGGTGCGCCGCGTGTATGCAAATCATCATAGGACCGACGCTTTCATAACTCCAATAAATGATCGGTATTTGGTATTATTCGTTTCATGGATTTTCATGGCATCGATCTCAACTTGCTGGCCGCCTTCGACGCGCTGATGACGGAGCGCCACGTCACGCGGGCCGCCGCCCGGGTCGGCGTCAGCCAGCCGGCAATGAGCGCGGCGCTGGCGCGGCTGCGGCGCCTGTTCGACGACGCGCTGTTCCTGCGCAGCGCGGAAGGCTTGCTGCCCTCGGCCAAGGCGCGCGACCTGGCCGAGCCGATCTCGCAGGCGCTGCGCCAGATCGAGACGGCGCTGCTGCTCAGCCCCGCCACCTTCGACGCCTCGAACGTCAAGCTGACCCTCAATGTAGGACTGGCCGAATATCCCTCCCACGTGCTGCTGCCGCAACTGGTGAAGTCGCTGGCCTCGGCGGCGCCGCGCGCGGTGCTCAATGTGAAGGCCTTCGTCTCGCGCGATCAAGCGGTGGACTTGCTGGACGCCGGCCGCATCGACCTGGCCATCGGCGTGGCGCCGACCCAGGCCCACGGCCGCATCGTCGGCCGCCCCCTGTTCGACGACGATTTCGTCACCATCGTGCGGCGCCACCACCCGCGCGTGCGCGGCGCCATGGACTTGGCCACTTTCCTCTCGCTCGATCATATACTCGCCTCGCCCGAGGGCGACCGTCACGGCCATGTCGATGAAGTCTTGTCGGGCATGGGCAAAGAGCGGCATCTGGCGCTCACCGTGCCGCATATGTTCACGGTGCCGGCGGTGGTGGCCGACAGCGACATGACGGCCACGCTGATGCGGCGCGTGGTGGGGCGCTGCGCCGTGGCCGGCGAGCTCGATGTGTTCGCGCCGCCGGTGGCCATGCCGCGCGTGATGCAGCATCTACTCTGGCACAAGCGCAACGACGGCAATCCGGCCCAGCGCTGGTTGCGCGGGCTGATCGCCGCCGTGTCCGGCGAACTATGAGGTGACGGCTATGAGGTGACAGCTACGAGGTGACGGCGGCCGGCCGGACTTGGTCGAAACCGGTGGCGCCCAGCTCGCGGTAAAAATCCTGCAGGCGCCGCGCGTCGTGGGCGAACCAGCCCTGCAACCAGGCGTGGTAAGCCTGGGCGCTGACATCGGCCGGCGCCCGCCCGGCCAGCACCGCCGCCGCCATGTGAGCGGCCGCGATCCCCGACATCAAGGCCTTCAACACCCCGTGCGAGGAGCTGGGGTCGAGCAGCGCCGCCGCGTCGCCCACCATGAACCATCCGGGACCGGCCGCCTCGCTGCTCATGCGCCAGGTGACGTCGGCCCCGCGCGCGCGGCCCAGCGGCGCCATGGCGTCCAGTTCGGGCGGCAGCCAGGCCGGGTCGGGCCGGGTGCCGTCGAGCCGCACATGGGTCCATTGGTAGACCTGCGGCCGGACCATGGCGGTCCAGGTCCAGCCGGCCGCGTCGCCCTGCAACAGCGGCGCGCCGTCGCGGCCCGGACAACTGCCCCGTACATAACCGTAACGCGCGTGCAAGGGTGGCGAGCCGGCCACGCTGGCGATGTCGAGCGCGCGACCCAAGCAGCGCGCCCGCCCGCTGGCGTCGATCACCAGGCGCGCCGGCCGATCGCGTCCGCCGGCTCGCACTCCGCACACCGCCCCGTCGTCCTCCAGCGCCGCTTCGACCGCCATCTCGTGATGGACCGTCACGCCCAGCCGACGCGCGCGCGCCAGCAGCATGGCGTCGAAGCCGGCCCGCTCGACCTGGAAGCCGCGCCACGGCCCTGCGGCGTCGGCGCCGAAGGCGTCGAAACGGCGCGCGCCGCCCCATTCGATCCACACCCCCGGATGGCGCGCGCCGGTCACGGCGGCCAGCGCGGCGGCGTCGATACCGAGCTGGCCGAGCAGCGGCTCGACGCCCGGATGGAGCGTCTCGCCCGGGCTGTCGCGCCCGGCCGGCGCGCGCTCGAACAAGGCCACCGTCAAGCCGCGCTGGGCGCAGGCGATGGCCACGGCGGCGCCGGCCGG
>JAYVUV010000155.1:0-8010 GCA_043787615.1 Janthinobacterium sp.
TCGGCGTTGAAGGCCACGTCGGCCACGGTGCGGCGCAGCGCGGTGCCCATGCCGGGCACGGCGTTGGTTTGGTAGGCGGGGGTGGGCGTGTAGAGGCTGACGCCGCCGCCGGTGCCGGACCAGGCCACTTCGCTGCGGCTACCGCTGCCGGAATAGCGCAGGGTGGTGCCGCCGACGGCCACCACCTTGCTCGAGACGGCCGGCCAGGACACGGCGGCGCCGGAGTCGCCGGTGGCGGCCAGGTAAGTCATATTGGGCGCGCCGAAGGCGGCGTCGACCGAGCCGGTCCAGGTGCTTTCATTGGCGCCAAAGCTCATCGACACCACGCCCGGCCCCATCAGATTGGCCAGCTTGATGGCGCCCAGCAAGCTGTTGACGGAGGCGTCGGGCGACTCGATCAGCACGATGCGCGCCAGCGGCGCCGTGGCGTGCGCCCATTGCACGTCGAGCGTGATCTCGGTGGCCCAGCCGGCGTTGTAGCCGGGCGCCACGCTGGTCATGGTGCTGTTGGCGGTATTGTAGACCACGGAAAATTCGCAGGCGCCGGCGGCGGCGGGCGCCAGCGGCAGGCTGGCGTCGACGGCGATCGGCTTGGTGACGCAGGCCGGCAAGCCGAATTTTTGATTGAAGGCGGCCAGCTCGGCCACGATGCTCGGGTCGTGCATTGCGTCGACGATATAGATGGTCTGGCCGGCGCCCAATTTGGCCGCTTGCTCGGCGCTCAGATTGGCGCCGATGGCGGGCAGGGCAGGCAGACCGTAGGCGGCCCGGATTTGCGCCGGGGAATAAGTAGCGATGACGCTGGAGGCGGCCATCGGCGAGGCGGTCTCGTCGTCCACGCCCTGGCGGCTCATCGTGGCCAGCAATTGGGGCGACGCTTGCATCGCCTGCAGGGTCAGGCGGCGGGTTGAGATGCCTTCGAATTCGGGCGCCATGCGCTCGGTGTGCGGCGCGTGGCGGGCCGAGGCATCGTTGCTGAGCGTGTCGGCGTCGTCCGGTGCGGCCAGCAAGGCGGGCGCGGCGTGAAACATGGGTTGCACCACGGCGTCGGCGGCGGCGTCCGGCAGAGCGGCCGGGTCCAGCGCGAGCGTGGTGACGGTGGCGCCGACGCCGGGCGGCGGCGCCACTTGCGCGCCGGCGGCCGGGCCGCTTTGCAACTCGGGCGTGTTGCCGCCACAAGCGCTGAGCACGGCGGCCACGCCAACGGCGAGCAACAAGGCGCCGCGTTGGTTCGGTTTAAATCCGGTCATTTTCATTTGCATGGCATCAACGCTCCAGTAAGGACGAGGGCCTGGCGATGACAACGCGATATGGCGGCACGGACAAGCTGGATGAGCCGCTTGCTACCCACGTTGGCAACTCCGCTGCCATGGCGCTTGCGCGCTGTAGGCCGGTGGCTTTGCGTCCCCGCCTTTCGACGGGTTTGCCCTCTTGATCACAGTCGAGAACGCCATGGTTTGGCATTCCGTCGACTACGGCCAATTGTATTGTGTTTGTGTGCTTTTGTATTGCGTTCGAGCAATTTACTTCGCGCGCACCGAAAACTGTGGTAAAAAGGTCTTCTATTCCGGGCAATGTTTTCGCGCGCCGCCGTGCGCGCGCGGGTCCGCACGACAATCGACGAAAGCGGCGAGCAGCATGACAAAGGAACACAGCTCAAAACAACAAACCGAGGCGGCGCGGGGGCCGGGCGAGGGCGGCGACACGCCTTCCGCGCTGATCGATGCGCGTATCCGGGAACTGGGCGATTGGCGCGGCGCGCTGCTGGCCAGTCTATGCGCCGTCGTCAAGGCGGCCGACCCCGAGGTGGTCGAAGAATGGAAATGGCGCGGCGTGCCGGTTTGGTCGCATGCAGGCATCATTTGCACTGGCGAATCTTATAAGAGCGTAGTGAAAATGACGTTCGCCAAGGGCGCGTCCCTGGACGACCCGTCCGCCTTGTTCAATTCCAGCCTCGACGGCAATACCCGGCGTGCCATCGATTTTCACGAGGGCGACCGGATCGACGAAGCGGCGTTGAAGGCGCTCATAGTCGCCGCCGTGGCGCTGAACTTCTCCGGCCTCACCGGCCGGGCCGGCAAAAAGGCGGCACGCGGCTCGCCTTAGACGACAATTCCGCGCCGAACCTTATCGCGATTTAAGCCAACAGCCAACGTCAGCCCGACGCCCAGATCGCGATAAGGCTGTATTAGCTCCGGCGGCGTAGCGGCCAACAGCACTATGCCGCTAATTAAGCTTCTGAGGAAATGAAATAATAACGCTCACCGGCGCGAGTGTGGTCACGTCGCCCAACACAAGCCAGGCTGGGACGAAGGCTGTGTTTGGCCTACGTACAATTTCGCATAACTTATATTATGTAAAATCATATAGGTAAGCTGAATCCTGGCGCACTACTTTTGAAGGTACCGGCAAGCCTGAATGAAAAGCCTTTGGTAGCCAGACACTTCCACCAACACTTCACTCGCGGACGGCATGTAGCAAACGTAGCACACGCATTAGGTCGCTCACGACTGCCGGCAACCCGGCCAGGCTTGCCCAGGCCGGGATGATCGAACAAACCCTCGGCCTTTCCGCAAAGCGTTATCGAGAGCGAGCGCGGCGGCCAGCTGTTTGCCTTGCTACGCCTGGGCCTGGCGATGTCGCTGCACAAGCAGCCATGGCCTTATCAGCAGAAAACAGGGGAAACGGAAGAAATAGTACGTTAAGGATTTTTCGTCCACCGGAACCTGTTCGCACTGACGGCTTGGTGGCACAGCGGCATGCTGGTCCGCCACTGTGGGTCTCGGCACGATCAGCGAACGTTGCGGTCATGGCCAGTTCGCTTCGGCGATTGTTCAAACGGAAGTTTGGCCGGGCGTCCGAAAATATGACAGAAAGGATGGAGAACGCTGGAGGCAGGCGCAGCAGTTGTTAGGCGTCAAGGTTAAAAACGCGCTTGAAACGGCGCCGGCCTTCTAGTGTGATACCGAGCGCCCGGCTATCGAGATCGCGCTCGATCCAGCCTTGTCTGAACAATAGCGCAAGCAATGCGGCGCCGAGCGCGCCGCCCAAGTGGGGGCGACGTTCGCTCCAGTCCACGCAGTCGCAGGCGAATCGGCGGCGTGCCCTGCCTGCCTTTTCCACGTCAAGTCCGAGCCGCTCCAGCGCGGCGGCGCCTTCTGTACTCAGTTGGTAGTCGCTGCCGTCTTGCTCGAGCGGCTCCAGCCAACGGTGCTGCGCCATATACTCGTGTAAGCCCACAGCAACGGTGCCCGCCATGTGATCGTAGCAGGTACGCGCCCTGCGCAGACGGTCCGGGGTCGTGGGCACAAAAAGCGGGCGCGGGAGGCCGGCCACGCGCATCAGCGCTTCCAGCGCGGCGGCGACGTCACTGCCGGCCAGAGTGTAGTAGCGATGCTTGCCTTGTGCCAGCACATGCACCAGCTGCTGCTCCTTGAGTCTGGCCAGATGGACACTGGCGGTCGACGGGCTTACCTCGGCCACCACGGCCAATTCCGTATTGGTGCGCGCGTGTCCATCCATCAGGCAGCACAACATGCGCGCGCGTGCCGGTTCCGCAATGGCTGCGGCCACGCCGGCCATGCGGGTATCGGCAAAATCATAGGACATCGTACTCTCCGTTCGCACAAGCGATGTAAGGTTGCGGCGACACGCACGCAGAAACGCCCGTCGATACATGTGGCGATGAACTCCGCGGCAAGGACAAAAGGCCCAGTGCTATGCATCCACAGTTTGATGGTAAGCGAATTGTTCTCTGCGATCAATCCGTACAATGTGTTTTTTCATCAACACAAAACGCCAATGCCTCCATTGAACGCCGTCGCCGCCGCCAGTCATCCCAATCCCTATCCCTATTACCAGCACTTGCTGGCAGGTCCAAAGCTGTATTTCGATGCCGATTTGCGACTGTGGATTGCCAGTCGGGCGGCCGTGATACAGCAGGTGCTGGATAATCCGCACTGTCAGGTACGACCCACGGGGGAGGCAGTCCCAAAAACTATTGCCGGCAGCAGCGCCGGCGCCGTCTTTGCCAGGCTCATCCGAATGAACGAGGGTACCAGTCATGCCAGTCCCAGGCGCGCAATCGGGCAAGCGCTGGCTGCACTGGATCTGGCCGCCATTGTCAGGAAGACGGGCCAGTTCGCAATAATGCTGGGGGAGCCGCACGGTCTGTCTGACGGAGCGGCCATCACCCGCTGGGTATTTGAACTGCCGACCTATGTCGTGGCCGATTTGCTCGGTCTTGCCCAAGCCGAATTGCCGCTAGTAGTGCTATGGATGGCGGATTTCGTGCGCTGCTTGTCGGCACTGTCGACCACGCAAGAGCTTGCCGATGCCAGTACGGCGGCGCAAGCCTTGCACGAACGTTTTGCTCAACTAGTGCAAACGAGTACCGTAGCGCCCACTGGCCTGTTGGCCGATGTGTGCAGGCAGGCTGCGCGGGCCGGCTGGGCTGACCAGGACGCGATTCTCGCCAATCTGATCGGATTGCTGTCGCAAACCCACGAAGCGACCGCCGGCCTGATCGGCAACAGCATCGTCGCATTGCTAAGCCAGCCTCAGTTGCAAGTGCGCCTGGGTGCTGATCCGCAACTTGCTGCAGCGTTGGTGCATGAGGTCGCACGCTTTGATCCGCCGGTACAAAATACGCGCCGCTTCGTGGCGCAGGCGACCAGCGTGGCGGGCGTGGCACTGCAGCCGGACGACACCATCTTGTTGCTACTGGCTGCCGCCGGTCGTGATGAGCAAGCCCATTCGCAACCGGATGTCTTTCTGCTGGAGCGCCCGGCACGCAAGCTGTTGGGCTTTGGGCACGGGCGCCATGCGTGCCCGGGACAAGAGTTAGCCATGCTTATTGCGACGAGCGCAATACAACACATGCTCGCGCTGCCGCTCGCTCTGGATCCGGCCACGCTCGGCTGGACCTATCGGCCGTCAGCCAACGGACGCTTGCCACAATTTTTCACTTCGCCATCGAAGGAGCTGCCATGATTGCCGTCATTTTTGAAGTCTTTCCGCACACGCACGCCAAGCAAGAGTACCTGGCCATGGCTGCGCGTCTGGCGCCCTTGCTGGCCGAGATCGACGGTTTTATTTCGATCGAGCGCTTCCAGAGCCTGAACCAGCCGGAAAAGATCTTGTCGCTGTCGTTCTGGCGCGACGAAGAGGCCGTGCAACGCTGGCGCAATACCGGGCAGCATCGCGCGGCGCAATCACAAGGCAGGTCCGCAATCTTCGCCGATTATCGCCTGCGCATCGCGGCCGTCGTCCGCGACTATGGCTTGCTGGACCGTGAGCAAGTGCCGCAGGACAGCCGCACTGTCCACGGCTAAGCCATGCACTTATTTTGTTAGCCTGCTGCGGGCGAGCAGTCGCGCCACCGTGGACGGATGAACATTGAACAGGCGTGCCGAATCGGCCGCCGTTTTTTGAGCGGAATCGACCAAGTGGACAATTTCCTTTTGTTGCGTGGGTGTCAGTTTGGGGCGGCGGCCGCCGATGCGGCCTTCTCCGCGGGCGGATAACAAGCCGCTCCGGGTACGCTCGCGCAGCATGGCACGTTCGAACTCGGCGAACGATCCCACGATTTGCATCATCATGCGCCCGGCCGGCGAGGTGGTATCGACGGCTTCCGTCAGGCTGAGGAAACCCGCGCCAGCCTTTTCCACCGTCTCCATGAGGGTCAGCACGTCCTTGAGCGACCGTGACAAGCGGTCAAGCTTCCAGACGACCAGCACATCGTCCTGGCGTAACTGATCGAGCAGACGGGCGAGTTCGGGACGGTCCCAGCGGCCCGCAGAGGCCTTCTCTTCGAATATCCGTCCGCACCCCGCCGCATGCAACGCGGCGATCTGTGCCGCGTTGTCCTGATCCTGGGTGGAGATGCGGGCATAACCGATTCGCATGAGCCAGCCCTTTGTTACTTGACTTCGGTTACGGTCGGATCGAGCCGATCCGGATCGGACCGATTCTCCAGGCGCGCCCTCGACACAGGGCCACCGCCTCATGCAGCTTTGCTCCAGCAGTTGCCGGGACGGCAAGCCTGTCAGGTACTCGGCGACGTGAATGCCGCTTTGGTCAAGTTCCAGCAGTTCTATCTGTTCACGGTTCTTACCCGTGCAAAGGATGATGCCCAGCGGCGGCGCTTCACCCGGCTCTTGTTCATGTTTTGCCAGCCAGCGCAGGTAGAGCTCCATCTGACCCTTGTCGGCCGCCTTGAATTCGCCGAGCTTAAGTTCGATTGCGACCAGGCGACGCAGGCGGCGGTTGTAGAACAGAAGGTCAATGTAAAAATCGTTGTTGTCTATTTGCAGCCGTTTTTGGCGGGCGACAAAGCTGAAGCCGGCCCCCAGCTCCAACAAAAATTTTCTAATTCGCGCAGGATGGCGTCTTCGAGATCTTTTTCAAGGTAGCGATCGCGCAGCCCCAGAAAGTCCAGCACGTAAGGATCTTTCAGGACGAGGTTCGGGCCGAGCACCCCTTGGTCACGCAAGGTCGCCAGTTCGCCCGTGAGTAATTCGTCGGGCTTGCGCGAGAGCGCCGTGCGCTCAAACAACATGGAATCGAGTCGTCCCTGCAAGGTGCGGGTGCTCCAGCCCTCGCTACGGCACATTTCCAGGTAAAACTCCCGCTTGAGGGGATCGTCGATGTAGATCAGGCTACGCAAATGGGTCCAGCTCAATTGTCTACTCAGCGCGTAGACAATTTCATCGGCTTCAAACACCTCGCCAAAGCGCAGCATGTGGCGCAGGTTCTTGGCGCCGAAGCCGCGCCCGTGTTCGGTTTCCAATTGTCGCGCCAGCGCAGCGACAATCTGTTCGCCGTAGCCGGCCCGCTCCCCCAGGAGCACGTCGACGCGGATGCGCCGGCCAATGCGCCAGTACAACATGGTCAAGGACGAATTGACCGTGGCGGCTAGTCCAGCCCGCGCTTCGCCAATCAAGATGCGGACGTCGCCGGCCAGACCGGTTGTCGCTGTTGCAGCTTGCATGTCTTGCGGTTCCACCAGCTTGCTCCTCGATACGATCCGTTCAGCACAAACCTGTTTCCAATCAGCAGCCAAGTGTACTCAGGGCTGAAGGTTCTCCAGGTCTTCAAGCAAACCTGGACGCGTGGGAGTCCAGCCTAGCGCCTGCCGCGTATGGATACTGGAGGAAGGTTGATCAACAAGGAAAATCGGCGCAAACATGCCAAACGCTTCGCTCTCGACCGCCGTCACCGGCAAGCCCAAGCGCCGGCCGATGACGTGCGCGATATCACCCACCCGATCGCCCTCGCTGGCCACCGCATGCCACGAGGTTCCGGCCTCCGCCCGCTCCAGTGCAAGCCGGAACAAGACTGCGGCGTCGAGCGCATGCACGGACGGCCAGCGCTGTAAGCCGTCGCCCGGGTAGCCCACCACGCCGTTTTTACGGGCAATACTGGTCAGCACACCAGCAAAACCGCCCGATCCATTGTTGTGTACGGTGCGGGGCAGCCTGACCGCAGCGCTGCGCACGCCGCGCGCGGCCAAACCGAGAGTGGCGTTCACGGCGCGGCCTCGGCCACCCACGGGGCCGTCGGTCGCCGCCGGGTCGAATTCGGTCGAGAGCCGGCCCGGCGTGAAGGGCGTTCCCGAGACACTTACCAATGCACGGCCGCTATCGGTCAACGCCTCGCCGAGCGTCGTCAATGCCGCGCTCTCCTCGGCAATCGCCTTCGCCAGCGCCTGCGGGCTGCTGAAGTCGTTGGAAAACGCTAAATGGATGACACCGTCCGTTTCCGCCGCTCCGGCACGTAGTATCACCAAATCGGTCAACTCGCCTCGGAGCGCCGTCGCCCCTGCCGCCTGCGCCGATTGCGCCGAAGCGTCGGATCTGGCCAGGGCCAGTACAGCATGGCCGTGCGCAATCAGTTCGGCGACAACGGCGGATCCAACCAAACCTGTTCCACCTGTAATAAAAACCCGCATAGTAGTACTCCTTTTAAATGTCAGTTTATGACATATTAAAACGAATGCTAGAATCGCAC
>JAYVUV010000156.1:0-12242 GCA_043787615.1 Janthinobacterium sp.
TGTCGGTCAGCTTGACCGGCGTCTCCACCACCACGTGGCAGAACAGGTCGCCGGCGTAACCGGAACGCACGCCCTTGATGCCCTTGGCCTTGAGGCGGAAGGTCTTGCCCGACTGGGTGCCTTCGGGAATCGTGAACGACACCTTGCCGCTCAGGGTGGGCACTTCGATCTCGCCGCCCAGGGCCGCCTTGCTGAACGAGATCGGCATTTCGCAATGCAAATCGTCGCCTTCGCGCTGGAACACGCTGTGCGCCTTGATATGAATTTCCACATACAAGTCGCCGGCCGGCCCGCCATTGGTGCCGGGCTCGCCGTTGCCCGAGGAACGGATACGCATGCCGTTATCGATACCGACCGGAATTTTCACTTCCAGCGTCTTGTTGCGCTTGATGCGTCCGGCGCCGGCGCAAGTCGGGCATGGCTCCGGAATGATCTTGCCGGTGCCGTGGCACTTGGGACAAGTCTGCTGGATGCTGAAAAAGCCTTGTTGCATGCGCACCTGGCCGTGACCGGCGCAGGTGGTGCAGGTGGTCGGCGCGGTGCCGGGCTTAGCGCCCGAACCGTGGCAGGTGTCGCACTTGTCCCAGGACGGCACCCGGATGGTGGTGTCGAAACCGTGGGCCGCCTGCTCCAGCGTGATTTCCAGGTTGTAGCGCAAGTCGGCGCCGCGATACACCTGCGGGCCGGCGTTGCGGCTGCGGCCGCCGCCACCACCACCGAAAATGTCGCCGAAGATGTCGCCGAAGCTGTCGGCGAAACCGCCGGCGCCCGCGCCGCCGAAACCGCCGCCGCCGCCCATGTTCGGGTCCACGCCCGCGTGACCGTAACGGTCGTACGCTTCGCGCTTCTCCGGATTGGTCAGCATTTCGTAGGCTTCTTTGACTTCCTTAAACTTTTCTTCCGATTCCTTACTATCCGGATTGCGGTCCGGATGGTATTTCATCGCCAGTTTACGGTAGGACTTCTTGATCTCTTCTTCCGAAGCATTTTTTGCGACACCAAGTGTCTCGTAAAAATCACGCTTTGCCATGTTGTCGGCACCTTGCAGTCTATCTACTGAGTACTATTACACGAAAAAGCCGAGTCGAACGGTGTTCGGCTCGGCGCATCTTCGCAGCTTGTGACCGCGACGCCGGCGGCCCGTTTCAGGCCGCCCGCGGCGCGCACGACACGGAGCGATTACTTGCTGTCTTTGACTTCCTTGAAGTCCGCGTCGACCACATCGTCCTGCTTGGCGCCGCCCGCTTCGGCCGCGCCCGTCGCCTGCTGACCGCCCTCGGCGCCGCCGGCCGCTTGCTGGGCTTGCATATCGGCATACATCTTCTCGCCCAGCTTTTGCGAAGCGCTCGACAAGGCGGCCACCTTGGCGTCGATCTCGGCCTTGTCGCCGCCCTTGATCGAGCTTTCCAGATCGGCGATGGCGCTGTCGATCTTGTCTTTCTCGCCCGCCTCGAGCTTGTCGCCGTATTCGGTCAGCGATTTGCGGGTCGAATGGACCAGCGCGTCGGCCTGGTTGCGCGACTCGGCCAATTCCTTGACCTTCTTGTCTTCCTCGGCGTTGACCTCGGCGTCTTTCACCATCTTCTGGATCTCGGCTTCCGTCAAACCGGAGTTGGCTTTGATGGTGATCTTGTTTTCCTTACCGGTGGCCTTGTCCTTGGCGCCCACGTGCAAGATACCGTTGGCGTCGATGTCGAAGGTCACTTCGATCTGCGGCGTGCCGCGCGAGGCCGGTGGAATGCCTTCCAGATTGAATTCGCCCAAGCCCTTGTTGCCGGCCGCGATTTCACGCTCGCCCTGGAACACCTTGATGGTCACGGCCGGCTGATTGTCGTCCGCGGTGGAAAACACCTGGCTGAACTTGGTTGGAATCGTGGTGTTCTTGTGAATCATCTTGGTCATCACGCCGCCCAGGGTTTCGATACCCAGGGACAAAGGCGTGACGTCCAGCAACAGCAAATCCTTGCGCTCGCCCGACAGGACCGAACCCTGGATCGCCGCACCGACGGCCACCGCCTCGTCCGGATTGACATCCTTGCGCGGGTCTTTGCCGAAGAATTCCTTGACCTTTTCCTGCACTTTGGGCATGCGGGTCATGCCGCCGACCAGGATGATGTCGTCGATGTCGGACACTTTCACGCCGGCATCCTTGATGGCGATGCGGCATGGTTCCATGGTGGCGTTGATCAACTCTTCGACCAGCGACTCGAGCTTGGCGCGCGTCATCTTCAAGGTCAAATGGACCGGCGCGCCGTTGGCCATGGCGATGTAAGGCTCGTTGATCTCGGTTTGCTGCGAGGACGACAATTCGATCTTGGCGCGTTCGGCCGAAGCCTTGATGCGTTGCAGGGCGATCGGATCTTTTTTCAGGTCCAGGCCGTTGATTTTCTTGAATTCCTCGATGATGTAATCGATGATGCGCTGGTCGAAGTCTTCGCCGCCCAGGAAGGTGTCGCCATTGGTCGACAGCACTTCGAATTGTTTTTCGCCATCGACGTCGGCGATCTCGATGATGGACACGTCGAAGGTGCCGCCGCCCAAGTCGTAGACGGCGATTTTGCGGTCGCCTTTTTCGGTTTTGTCCAGGCCGAAAGCCAGCGCGGCCGCGGTCGGCTCATTGATGATGCGCTTGACATCCAGACCGGCGATGCGGCCGGCGTCCTTGGTGGCTTGACGCTGCGAATCGTTGAAGTAAGCCGGCACCGTGATGACGGCCTCCGTCACTTCTTCGCCAAGGTAATCCTCGGCGGTTTTTTTCATCTTTCGCAACACTTCGGCCGAAATCTGCGGCGGCGCCAATTTCTTGTCGCGCACGCCGATCCAGGCGTCGCCGTTGTCGGCCTTCATGATTTGGTAAGGCATCAGCCCTATGTCTTTTTGCACTTCTTTTTCGTCGAATTTGCGACCGATCAGGCGCTTGACGGCGAACAGGGTGTTTTTTGGATTGGTGACCGCTTGCCGCTTGGCCGGCGCGCCGACCAGGATTTCGCCATCTTCTTGGTAAGCAATGATCGACGGCGTCGTGCGTGCGCCTTCGGCGTTTTCGATTACCTTTGGCTGACCATTTTCCATGATGGAAACGCAGGAATTTGTGGTTCCCAGATCGATACCGATAATTCTACCCATGATTTTTCTTCCTTGTTTGCTAAAGTTCAGATGGTTCTTATATGTGGGAAAACGGTGCGCTTTCAAGTGGATCTTGAAGCGCGCGGCGGATTATTTTGGCTGCGCGGCGGTCACGATGGCCGGACGCAACAGCCGGTCGGCGATCATATATCCCTTTTGCAACACTGTCACCACCGTATTGGCTTCCTGCTCGGCCGGCACCACGGCCACGGCTTGATGCTTCATCGGATCGAGCTTGTCGCCCTTGGCCGGCAGGATTTCGAGCAAGCGGTTTTTCTCGAAGGCGGAAGTGAGTTGCTTCAAGGTCATTTCGACCCCTTCCTTGAGCGACTCGATCGACGGGGTTTCCACCGTCAGCGCCATCTCCAGGCTATCCTTGACCGGCACCATGGCTTCGGCAAAACTTTCCACGGCAAATTTATGGGCCTTGGCGACATCTTCCTGGGCGCGGCGACGGATGTTTTCACCGTCGGCCTTGGCGCGCATGAAGGCGTCGTGCATCTCGGCCAGACGGGCTTCGGTGCTGGCCAGCTGTTCTTCCAGACTCGCCTCGGCGCTCGCGGCGGCGTGGGCGGCTTGCTCGTCGGCCGGGTTGGGGACGGCTTGATTTTCTTGGTCGTGCATTAAAGGCTCCTACAAATCAATGACTTAACGTTAGTTAGGATGAAGTTTCTTACTGCACGGGCCACAAGTGGGGCGATATCCTATCTTTTCAAGGGGTATTCTTGTATTCATTTCAACAACCCCGTGCGGCCCGCCTTGGCGGCGCCCGTGCGTTGCTGTTGCGTCGCTGTTGCGTTGCTGTTGCTCATGTAACAGCCGTTACAAAACTTACCCGTCGGGGATGTTTTCTTTTCGCGGGAAGCGGCTAATATGAACTTCGGACCAGGCTGTTGAAAAGGCAGCAGACCGAGGTCAGGGGAGCCATTGTGAAATTACCGATCATCACCGCATCGATCATCGCCTATGCCGTCCTGCTGACGGCATGGATCTGCTATTCCGAATTGAATATTCCCTAAATCACCCGGGCCGGCGGCGCGCTATTTTACCAGTCCGGCGGCGCGCGCCGGCGATTTCCCGGCGGCGCTCAGTCGCTCGCGCCCCGGGCCAGCGCGGCGGCCCGGCCCACGGCGGCGTCGGCCGCGCGCGCGGTGCGCTGGGCCGGGGTGGCCTGGGTGGGCCAGCCCGCCATGTGTTGCTCGGCGATACAGGCCAGGGCCGCGATCCAGGCCGGCGATTCGTTCAAGCAAGCGATGTATTGAAATTGCTTGCCGCCGGCGGCCAGGAAATCGTGGCGCGCTTCGATGGCGATTTCTTCCAGCGTTTCCAGGCAATCGCTGGTGAAGCCAGGGCACAGCAGATCGACATGGGTCACGCCCTCGGCGGCCAACTTTTGCAAGGTGGGCGCGGTGTAGGGCTGCAACCACTCGGCCTTGCCGAAGCGCGATTGGAAAGTGACTATATATTGATCGGCCGTCAAACCCAGTTGCGTTGCCAGCAGGCGCGCCGTCTTCAGGCATTCGCAGTGGTAAGGGTCGCCCAGCATCAAGGTGCGTTTCGGTACGCCATGAAAACTCATCACCAGCTTTTGCGGCCGGCCGTGGGCTTGCCAATGCTTCAGCACCGATTGCTTCAAGGCATCGATATAGTCGGGATCGTCGTGATAATTGCGCACGAAACGCAAGGCCGGCACATTGCGCACCCGGGCATAGTGGGCGAACACGGCGTCGTAGATGGAGCCGGTGGTGGTGCCCGAATACTGGGGATAGGCCGGTAGCACCACGATGCGCTCGCAACCCTCGGTCTTCAATTGCGCCAGCACCTCCGGCAGGGACGGCGTGCCGTAGCGCATGGCCATGACCACCTTGGCGTCATGGCCGCGCTCGCCCAACGCCCCGCGCAGCAGCAGCGCCTGTTTCTGGGTGTGCACGCGCAGGGGCGAGCCTTCGCTGGTCCAGATCGATGCGTATTTTTTGGCCGATTGGGCCGAGCGGAACGGCAAAATGATCAGATGCAAGATGCACCACCACACCAGCCTGGGTATCTCGACCACGCGCTGGTCGGACAAAAACTGCTTCAAATAACGCCGCACGGCGGGCGCGGTCGGCTCATCGGGGGTGCCCAGGTTGACCAGCACCACGGCGCTGCGGCCGGGCGCGCCGTGATGATGGGGAGGTTCTTTTAAGAAGGGCATGGGGGCGCACCGAAAGGAAATAAGCCGCCATTATAATGCCCCGTCAAAGCTACGAAGCCAGCAACTCGCGCGCGTGCTTGCGCGTGGTGGCCGTGATTTCCAGCCCGCCCAGCATGCGCGCCACTTCCTCGATGCGGGCCTTGGGATCGAGCATGTCGATGCGGGACGCGGTCTTGCCGTTGTCCAGGGTGTTTTTGGCGACCTGGAAATGCTGGTTGGCCTGGCTGGCCACCTGCGGCAAATGCGTCACGCACAGCACCTGGCGCTGCTGACCGAGGCGCTTGAGCAAGCGCCCCACCACTTCGGCCACGGCGCCGCCGATGCCGCTGTCGACCTCGTCGAAGATCAGGGTCGGGGTGGTGGTGGCGTTGGAGGTGATGACGGAAATGGCCAGCGCGATGCGGGCCAACTCGCCGCCCGAAGCCACCTTGGCCAGCGGCCGCGGCGCGCTGCCAGCGTGGCCGGCGACCAGGAACTCGATCTGCTCCAGGCCGCTGGCCGATGGCTCGCAGGCATGCAAGGCGACTTCGAAACTGCCGCCGCTCATGCTCAACTCTTGCATGGCCTGGGTCACGGCCCCGCCCAGATGATGCGCGGCCGCCCGGCGCAGCGCCGACAAGCTGGCGGCGACGGCCAGATACTCGGCCTTGATCTTCTCTTCCTGCTTGCGCAGGCCCTCGAGGTCGCTGGCGTCCGCCAATTGCTGCAATTTTTCCGTCAAGCGCGCTTGTTCCTGCGGCAATTCATCCGGACTGACGCGGAACTTACGCGCCGTGGTGTGGATCGCCTCCATGCGCGCGTCGACCTGGCGCAGGCGCTCGGGATCGAGCTCGACCCGGTCCAGATAGGTGTTCAAGGCATACACCGCTTCTTGCAACTGGATGCGCGCCGGCTCGATCAAATCGATGATCGGTTGCAGCTCGACATCGATGGCGGCCAGCTTGGCCAGCTTTTGATTGAGCGCCGACAATTGCGACAGAATCGGCTGCTCTTCCGCCTCGGAAATGACCACCAGCGCCTCCTGCGCGCCTTCCAGCAAGCCGGCCGCGTGCGACAGGCGGCTGTGCTCGTTTGTGATCTCGGGCCACTCGCCCGGCTTCACGGCCAGCTTGGCCAACTCGCTCACCTGCCATTCCAGCCGCTCGCGCTCGTACAACACATTGGCGGCGTTGGTCTCGAATTGCTCGCGCTGCTTGGCCAGCGCGCGCCAAGCCCGGTAACTGGCGGCCACCGCCTTGGCCTGGGCCTCGGCGCCGCCATCCTTGGCGCCGGCCTGGCTGTCGAGCAAGGCGCGCTGCGCCTCGGTCTTGAGCAGCGACTGGTGCGCGTGCTGGCCGTGGATGTCGACCAGCATGTCGCCCAGCTCGCGCAACTGGGCGGCGGTGGCGGCGATGCCGTTGATATACGCCTTGGAGCGGCCGGCGTTGTCTATCACGCGCCGCAACAGGGCGCCGCCCTCGTCGCTGGCGTAGGCATGCGCCGTCAACCAGGCCGCCGCCTGCTCGGTGACGCCGAAGTCGGCCGTGATGTCGGCCTTGGCCGCGCCCTCGCGCACCACGCTGGCGTCGCCGCGACCGCCCAGCGCCAGGGTCAGCGCGTCGATCAAGATCGATTTGCCGGCCCCGGTCTCGCCGGTCAACACGCTGAAACCGGCCGAAAATTCCAGCTCGATGGACTCGACAATCACAAAATCGCGGATGGACAGGGTACGGAGCATAAGCATTCTATCTGTGTGAAAGGTGACCGGCGGCGCGCCGTCGTGCGACTACAGCTTGCCCTCTCCCGAGGGATATTCGTTCCAATGCAATTTCTCGCGCAGGGTGTTGTAATAACTCCAGCCCTCCGGGTGCAGGAAGGTGATGCAGTGCGGCGAACGGGTGATCACGATGCGGTCGCGCACCACCAGGCTGGCGAAGGTCTGCATGTCGAAATTGACGCTATTGTTACGCCCGCCCATGATTTCAATCACGATCCGGCTCGAATCGGGCAGCACGATGGGCCGGTTCGACAGCGCGTGCGGCGCGATCGGCACCAGCACGATGCCGCCCAGGCTAGGGTGCAGCAAGGGGCCGCCGGCCGACAGCGCGTAGGCGGTGGAACCGGTCGGGGTGGCGATGATCAAACCGTCCGAGCGCTGGTTGTACATGAAATGATCGTCCACCTCGACCTTCAATTCGGCCATGCCGGCGCCCGCCCCGCGCGAAACCACCACATCGTTGACGGCCATGCCGACATGGATCACTTCGCCGTCGCGCAGCACGCAACCTTCGAGCAGGGTGCGGCGCTCGGCCTTGAACTTGCCGGCCAGGATTTCGCCCAGCACCGGCAGCATCTGCTCGTAGGCGATATCGGTCATGAAACCGAGCCGGCCCTGGTTGATGCCGATCAGCGGCACGTCGTAGGGCGCCAACTGCCGCGCGATGCCCAGCATGGTGCCGTCGCCGCCCATCACGATGGCGGCGTCGGCCGCTTCGCCTAGTTCGCTCGCGCCCATCACGTCGATACCGGGCAGCGGCAGATGGGCCGCCGTCCCCGCCTCCAGCACCACCTTGTGGCCGGCGCCGCGCAAAAAATCGAGCAGGCGGCGCACCGGCTCCTCGATCCCCACGGTATGTTGGCGCACCACCAAAGCAATGGTTTTGTAGGCAAGCGGTTTGACGGGCATAAAAGTCTCTATCTGTATGGGTGGGAATGTCGCATCGTTCGCCGCGCCGCCATACTGTATGGATGCACAGTATAGTGTCCGGCGGGCAGCAGTGCAAGCGGACTGTCGCGCGCGCGCCGCGCGGCGCTGCGCTGCGCTGTTAACTTACCAGGAATCGCTCCCGGTCGCATGGCAAAGTGGTCGGCCGTCCGGGCGATTTTATCCGGCAGCGCCGACACGGGCGCGCAGCGGCCAATTGCGCGACCGCGATTACATCAAAGCGTTATGATGATGTTAAATAATGACATTTATACATTTTATCGCGTCCACCGCCCCGAAACAGAAAGCACACCATGAGCAATGTATCGAACGACCGCAAGATCAGCACCGAACAGCCGGTGAAAAACGATCAACAGCAACGCCTGCCCAACGAACGCGACGAATCGCCTCAAGGACACAACGCCGCTCCCACGGATGTGATGAAACAGGCCGCCAGCGACTTGGAGCGCGGGCTGGTCGACACCGATCTGCATGGCGAACGCGGCGTGGAAAAGGTCAAGCCCGGCGCGCCGCAACAAGCCGCGCCGGTGTCCAAAGACGGCAAAAAACCCGCGCCCTAAACGGCATCATCCAACGATTTCCCTTTTAACGCGCATTGTTTGCGCGCCGCCTCCGCGCGTTTTTTTGAAAGCCATACCATGCGACACAGCCTCCCCAAGCTTTTCCCCGCCACCCTGTTGGCGCTGGCCGCCGCGCAGGGCGGGGCCGCCCTGGCCCAGGATACCGGGTCGATGCCGGTCGGCTTCGGCCCCAACCCGGTTTTGCCGGCGCCCGAGAAAAAATTGATACCGACCGTGAACGTGGCCCCGGCCGAAGCCTGGAAGGGCGACGCCAAGCCGGTCGCCGCCGCCGGCCTGGCGGTCAGCGCGTACGCGCGCGGACTGGAACATCCGCGCTGGCTGTACGTGCTGCCGAACGGCGACGTGCTGGTGGCCGAAACCAACGCCCCGCCCAAACCGGACGATTCAAAAGGCATCAAGGGCGCCGTCATGACGCACCAAATGAAAAAGGCGGGCGCCGTCACCGCCACCGCCAACCGCATCACCTTGCTGCGCGATATAGACGCCAACGGGGTGGCCAAGCTGCGCACCGTGTTTCTGCAAGGCTTGAATTCGCCGTTCGGCATGGCGCTGGTGGGCAAGGACTTGTTCATCGCCAACAGCGACGCCGTGCTGCGTTTCCCGTATGAAGAGGGCGCCACCAGCATCACCGCCAAGGGCAGCAAGGTGATGGATTTGCCGGCCGGCCCGATCAATCACCACTGGACCAAGAACATCGTCGCCAGCCCCGATGGCAAATTCCTCTACGTCACGGTCGGCTCCAACAGCAACGTCGGCGAAAACGGCATCGAGGCCGAAAAAGGCCGCGCCGCGATCTGGGAAATGGACCGCGCCACCGGCAAAGCGCGCGTCTTCGCCAGCGGCTTGCGCAATCCAAACGGCATGGCTTGGCAACCGCAAAGTCATGCCTTGTGGACCGCCGTCAACGAGCGTGACGAGTTGGGTAACGATCTGGTGCCGGACTATATGACTTCGGTGAAAGACGGCGGTTTCTACGGCTGGCCCTACAGCTACTACGGTCAGCACGTGGATGCGCGCGTCAAAACGCCGCGCCCCGATCTGGTGGCCAAGGCCTTGGCGCCCGATTACGCCCTGGGCGCCCACACCGCCTCGCTCGGCTTGGCCTTTTACGAAGGCGCCTTGCTGCCGGCGAGCTACCAGGGCGGCGCGCTGGTCGGCCAGCACGGTTCCTGGAACCGCAAGCCGTTCAGTGGCTACAAGGTGGTGTTCGTGCCGTTCGCCAACGGCCAGCCGGCGGGCGCGCCGCAAGATTTCCTGACCGGTTTTCTCGATCAGGACGGCGTGGCGCACGGCCGCCCGGTCGGCGTGGCGGTCGACAAGGCCGGCGCCGTGCTGGTGGCCGACGACGTGGGTAACGTGGTGTGGCGGGTCGCGCCGGCCGCGAAATAAATCGGCCGGCCCGGCGCGAATCGGGCGCAACGCATAAAATCGGGCGCTCGGGCGACCGCCCGATTTCATATCAAGGATAACGATGCGTATTTTGCACACCATGTTGCGGGTCGGCGACCTGCAACGCTCGATCGATTTTTACACCAAGGTGCTGGGCATGACCTTGCTGCGCACCAGCGAGAACGCGCAGTACCGCTACACCCTGGCTTTCCTGGGCTACGGCAGCAACCCCGAGCACGCCGAACTGGAATTGACCTACAACCACGGAGTCGACCATTATGACCTGGGCAACGCCTACGGCCACATCGCCATTTCAGCCGAGAATATCCGCCTAGCCTGCGACGCGGTGCGCGCCAACGGCGGCAATGTCACGCGCGAACCCGGTCCCGTCATGGGCGGCGAGACCGTGATCGCCTTCGTGACCGATCCGGACGGCTACAAGATCGAACTGATCGAGCGTCAGTTTCAAGGCGAAGGCGCGGGGCTGTAAGCCGCGCCAGCACGCGCCGGGCGTCATGCGCCGCAGGCCGTTCACTTGTCAGGAACTCCGGCGAATTGTTTCGGCGAGCATCCGACCGCGCGCGTGAAGGCCGTGCTGAACGCGCTCGCCGATTGAAAACCGATCGCCAGGGCGATCTCGCCGACGCCGCGCCGCCCCAACCGCAACTGGTCCTTGGCCAGCGCCATGCGCCAATGCTGTAAATATTCGATCGGCCCGGTTCCCACCACCGAGCGAAAACGGGAAGCGAAGGTGGAGCGCGACACGGCGCACAGTGTCGCCAGGTCGCCCACCGTCCAGGCACGGGCCACGTCTTGATGCATGGCCGCCAAGGCGCGCGCCGCGATCGGGTCGGCCAGACCGGCCAGCAAGCCGGAGGACGCCGAGCCCGGTTGCGCTCGATGGGAGCGTAGTATTTCCACCAGCAACAATTCAAGCAATCGGACGATGACGAAGGCGCTGCCCGGCCCCGGCGAGCGCGCCTCCACCCGGTTCATCTCCAGCAGCGTGCGCACGCGCTCCGAGCAAGCGTCGCCGTGCGCGATGTGCACCAGTTGGGGAAGTAAGCCCATCAGCAAAGCCTGATTGGCGCTGTCGAATAAAAACTTGCCCGCGTGCAGAGTCACCGGTGCCTCGGTCCCGCTTCCCAGGCTGAGCCGTTTCCCTTTGGTCGCGGCGACCGCGTTTTCGCTATCGATCGGCGCGATCGACGGATCGGAGGTCAACGTGAACGGGGTCGAGGTGCGTATCAAGACAAAGTCGCCCGTTCGCACTTGCACCGGCGCGCAGAGCGGACGGGTCAACTGACAAGCGCCGCGCTCTATCCAGCAAAACAAGAGATCGTCCCGCTTGCGGAACGACAGGCCCCAGCGGCCGAACGCATCCAGGCCTGCGCCCAACAGGCTGGCTCGCGGCTTGAGCAGCTGAATCAGATCGAGAAAGGGGTCGATGGCGAATTGGACGCGAAGTAAAGAAACACGGGGTCTCGATTATTTACCGTATCGGCGGGCCGGATTATATTCCTCCACTCGCACCCAACGTTGAAGGATCACAGATGACCACGCACGCACTTGAAACACAATGGAACGACTACATGGCCGCCTTCGGTTCGGTCGAGCCGGCCGAACGGGACCGGCTACTGGCGCGCTGCGTCTCCGACGCCGTCGTCTTCACCAACCCGGGCGGCAAGGGCGAAACGCGCCTCGCCTTGGCCGCCCATATCGCGGATTTTCAGCACAAGATGCCCGGCATGTATTTCCGCACCGACAAAGTGTATCCGCAATCAAAAACGCTGTTGGCGGTCTGGTCGATGTACAAAGCCGACCATACCAAGGTCGCGACCGGCTATAACTTCGTCAACCTCGACGAAGCGGGACGCTTCGCCTATATGGCCGGCTTTTTTTAAACGTCGTCGCCGGCTGTTACTTTTGCAGTAAATCGTTGACCGGCACCAGATCGGCTTCCTTCAAGGTGCCGGCCGCCGCCTTCAGGCGCAAGCCGTTCATGATGGTGTCGTAACGGGCCTTGGACAAGTCTTTCTGGGTCGAGAACAATTGCTTCTGGGCGTTCAGCACATCGATATTGATGCGCACCCCGACTTGATAGCCGAGCTTGTTCGAATCGAGCGCCGACTTGCTCGACACCTCGGCCGCTTCCAGCGCCTTGACCTGGGCCAGGCCGCTGTTGACGCCCAGGAAAGCCTGGCGCGCGCCCAGCGAGGCGTTGCGGCGCGCCGTTTCCAGATCGTTG
>JAYVUV010000157.1:0-8316 GCA_043787615.1 Janthinobacterium sp.
GCACCAAAGGCATGCTATTTCATCATCGCAATCCATTACAGGTGGAACTGGTGCTGCCGACACTGGGACAGCTCGACGTGCGCAGCAGCGGCCAGACCAGGGTCGACGGCTTCAGCGGACCGGAAATCAAGCTGACCATGAACGGGTCCGGCAATCTGTCGTTCAACGGCCGCTACAACGAGATGAGCGCCACGCTCAACGGCAGCGGCGACGTCGACCTGAACGCCGGCAAGTGCCACGGCGTGGCGTTGGACATGGTCGGTTCCGGCCGGATGAGCGTGCGCGGCAGCGGCCGCGTGGTGCGCGCCCAACTGACCGGCTCGGGCGACCTCGACGCCGAGCATCTGGCCGTCGCCGAGGCCACGGTCACGCTGCTGGGGTCCGGCAGCGCCACCGTGTTCGCCAGCGACGCGGCCGATTTGACCCTGCGGGGCAGCGGCGACATCCACGTGCGCGGCGCGCCGCAGCAACGCCATATCAGCCGCGACGGCTCGGGCGACGTGACCTGGGAATAGGCATCAGATGTTTGGCGCGGCAGTGAGCGCCTTAAGTTCTGCCACGAAGTCGGCAATGCATGTTGCCACCTCAACTGAAGCCTCAAGCGGCGATAAGTGTCCGGTTCGCGCTAAGACCCGAAGGCGCGCATGTGCGAGGCGCGGTAACAGCTCGGTCTCGAGCGTGGTCACGGCGTCGACGCGGTCGGATTCGCCGCCAATCACGAGAACCGGCACATTGATGGCGGACAGCGCAGTGCGGATGTCTTCCTGGCTCGTGCTGTCTGGCCAGGCCGCTTTCGCCGCAGGCGCACCGCGTAGACTGTCCACCACCACTTGCTCACGCAGCCTGCCAGGCAAGGGTTTGGCCGTGAGGACATGATCCAGAACCGTGCATACCGTTTCTGGTGACGTATATGCCGTGCGCATCGCTGCCATCGCTTCAGGTAGCATCGTTAACGGGCCTGGCGGCGCGGGCGCTACTAGCACAAGGCCGATCAAGCCTGGCGGCCGACGAGTAGCCAGCGACTGGGCGATCTTTCCGCCCATGGAATGCCCGACCAGCACATAGTCATGCAGACCAAAACTTACGACAAGGGCTGCGATGTCGTCGGCAAAATCGGCCAGTGCGTAAGCGTCGTCCGCTGGAGCGCCGGAAGCGCCCCAGCCGCGCAAATCCGGCGCGATGCAGCGGTAGCCAGCCGGAAGGGCTGCAATAACCGGTTCCCAGGTTCGGGATGAGCCGCCCCAGTAGTGCAAGAAAATGAGGGCTGGTGCGCCTTGGCCGCGATCCGTCACACGCAGCCGAATGCCATCGACAATGACTTGATGATCCATCATACGGTACCGTAAGGATTCGCGACAATCATCTTCCAGCCACTGCCATCTGAGCGCAGGACGTTGGTCGCCGTACCGGTATCACGCACAATCTGACCATCGGGTAGCGATAGGTCCAGCGTCCAGTCCACGATGATGAGCGCCGTGTCGCCGTGAACAATCACGTCGCGTAGGCGGTTGGCAATCGACGCGTTCGCGCCGATCAGCTGACGCATCTCTTCATACACGGCAGCGTGACCCGAGGCTTTGCCCTTGCCAGGCATGCGTATGCTTGCCTGGTCGTCGTAAAGTGCCACGACAGCGGCCAGATCACCGGCGTTGAGGAAGCGCTCGAAGGCAGCAGGGAACTCATCGGGGATAGGAACAGGAAACATTCTCGCGTCCTCCATCAACCGGCCTGGGCGACAAGTTCGCGCAGACCTGCCAAAGAAGCGGGTTGGCCGCCAACTATGAGGTCGCCGTCCGCCACGTCAATGAAGCGCACCCAAACACGCATTGCGTTTTCCGGCGTGTGCCCTACACCCTCGGCAATCAGCAGAGCCTCTGTGATTTGGGCACCAACGTGTGCCTTTGCGTCCCCATCCAAGGCACCTCTGAGCGTCGTGACTTCGACATGATACAAAGATGCCAGCCGCTCGCCCGTTCCAAGCAATATGGCATGGCCGGGCAGTTCGTGAAAGACCGCCCAAGTCAGATTTGGTGCAAGCCGACTCGCACCAAACCCTTCCGCCGTGAACACAAAGGCGCCGGTCTGACGTGCGAGCGCCTGTCGTTGTACCGTGTCGAGTACCCCTGCGCTGGTCGTAATTTGAATCAAAGCCACGATATACCTTTCGAAATATCCCGCGGTCGCGGGAGTTTCGTTACTATAATCGTGCTCTATTTAAATGATAATATCTCGAATTGCGCGAGGATTTATAACTTCAGGTAGGAGATGATGCTGTGGACCGACTGACTAGCATGGCTGTTTTTGTTGCAAGCGTGGACACCGGCAGTCTTTCGGCAGCCGCACGCCAAGCCGGCTTGTCGCAAGCGATGGTCAGTAAGCACATCCGCAGCCTGGAAGAGGAACTTGGTGTTCGGCTGATGAACCTCACAACGCGTAAACTCACGCTCACTGAGGCCGGCGCTGCATACTACCAGCGCTGCGTGCAGATTTTAGATGACGTCAAGGACGCCGGCGCCGAAGTCATGCAGTTGCAGACGGTGCCCAAAGGCCTGTTACGGCTGGCGGCGCCCTTGGCATTCGGCGAAATGCATCTGGCATCGGAGATCGCGGCCTTTCTAGATCGGTATCCAGATATTGTGCTAGAGGTCGATTTTAGTGACCACTTTGCCGATTTGGCCGATAAAGGCTTTGATTTGGCTGTTCGTATCGGGCGACTGCCTGATTCCTCATTGGTCGCGCGTTCAATCGGCGTGACCCGCATGCTGACGTGTGCTTCGCCGGCATACCTCAAGGCACACAACACGCCGGCTCATCCAGCCGAGCTGACGCGGCACCGTTGCCTGTGCCTGAACACCGCGACAACACCGGGCCAGTGGTGGTACCAAGAGGACGGGCGTGAGCTGAAGATCGACGTGGAGGGACCGCTGCGCGCAAATTCGATGACGTTGGCGCGCGAAGCCGCCGTGCGGGGCTTGGGTATCGTTTTCGGACCGGCGTTCGCACTTCAGCCGCTGATCGCAGCCGAGCGTCTGATTCCAGTATTAGAAAATTTCGAGGGACGAGCGCTCGACATTCATGTTGTGTATCTCGGCACCAGGCGCTTGTCGACCAAGATACGTCTGTTCGTGGACTTCCTGATCGAGCGCTTCCAAGGTGGACGTGCGTGGAACGGGCACCCCATCGGCCTGGGTGTTGGCGCTGCGGCCAAATGAGGTGATCCGGTCTTCATCGAAGCAACCAGCGTAGGACCGCGCTGGCCAACCTCATCCCTATCGTCGAGTATATCGAAAAAATAATGCCGAACGCGCACAGACTTCCGCCCTTGAAAAACCATTGCCGTGTCACACGATCTCACACGGCAAGGTCCGGGCGCGGCGACGCGGCGCCTGGCCGGCTCGCCAGCCAGGCCAGCGCGTCGTGGCCGGCGGCGCGGCCGCTCGCCAGGCAGGCGGTCAACAGATAACCGCCGGTGGGCGCTTCCCAGTCCAGCATTTCCCCGGCCACGAACACGCCGGGCGCCGCCTCCAGCATGGCGCCGCGCAGACCGGAAAACGCCACCCCGCCCGCGCTGCTGATGGCTTCATCGATGGGGCGCGCGCGGCGCAGCCGCAGCGGCAGCAGCTTGATGCCTTGGGCCAGCCGGTCCGGATCGGCGAACGCCTCGGCGCCCAGACATTCGCGCAGCAGGCCGGATTTGACGCCTTTGATGCCCAGCCGGCTCTGCAAATGGCTGGCCATCGAGCGCGCGCCGCGCGGCCGGCTCACTTCGTCCAGCACGCGCTGCGCGCTCCAATCGGGCGCCAGATCGAGATGAATCAAGGCGCTGCCATCGGCGGCGATTTGGTCGCGCAAGGCGGCCGACACGGCATAGATCAAACTGCCCTCCACGCCGCCGGCGGTGACCACGAACTGCCCCTGGCGGCGCGCGCCCTGGCCTTCGGCGTCACGCCACAGGACGGACACCGTGGTCAGCGGCTGACCGGCGTGGCGGGCGCTGAAATGCGCGCTCCAATCGACGTCGAAACCGCAGTTGGCCGGCACCAGCGGCGCCACCGGCACACCGCGCGCGGCCAGCAGCGGCACCCAGGCGCCGTCCGAACCGAGCCTGGCCCAGCTGCCGCCGCCGAGCGCCAACACGGTGGCGGCGGGCGCTTCGAGCTGTTCGCCTTCGGGTGCGGCGAACAGCAGTTGGCCGTCGCGCCAGCCTTGCCAGCGCCGGCGCATATGAAATTGCACACCCAGTTCGCGCAACTGGTGCAACCAGGCGCGCAGCAGCGGCGCCGCCTTCATATCGGTCGGGAACACGCGGTTTGAGCTGCCGACGAAGGTCTCCACCCCCAGCGCGTGTACCCAATCGCGCACCTGCGCGGGGCCGAAAGCGTCGAGCATCGGCTCGAGCGCCGCGCGCGCCGCGCCGTAGCGGCTCACAAAATCGGCATACGCTTCGGCGTGGGTGATGTTCATGCCGCCGCGACCGGCCAGCAGGAATTTGCGTCCGACCGAGGGCATCGCGTCATACAGATCGACTTGGACGCCGCCCTGGGCCAGCACCTGGGCCGCCATCAGGCCGGCCGGGCCGCCGCCGATGACGGCCACGCGGGTCGCGTTAGAATGGGATGCCATAAGATCGTTTTCTGGACGGTTAAAAACGCGGGTTAATCGGTCGCTCGTGACTCGTTACATGGTTCTGGTGCATACTGGACTACTTCATCGGCGGCGCCGAGCATACTTCAGGGATCAGAGAATGCAAACCAGGATGTGGATCTTCAAGTATCTGGCCGCCAGCGGCGTGTTGTTCGTCATCCTGAGCGTGGTCGAATTCGGCAAGGGCCACCCCGGCGCGGGCGATCTGCTCGGGGCGCTGGCCTGGTCGCTGGTGTCGGCGGCGCTATTCATCGGCTCGCAGTATTGGCGCGCGCGTAAAGCGGCTTCCTGCGGCGCCTGTAGCGGCGACCGGCCAAGGCGCCAGCCCTAGCATTCGGTCGGACCGTGGCTCGCCATGTCAACCGACCCGGCCAAGTCCGACTAAACGCTAGCCGCCCGTCACGGGCGGGAAAAACGCCACTTCGCAGCCTTCGCTCAGTGCCGTCTCGGCCTGGCACATGATCTGGTTACAAGCCATGCGCAGCGCGCGCTGTTCGCCCAGCGCCTCGCTCCAGGGCGCGCCGCGCGCGATCAAATGGCCGCGCAACCGGCCGACGTTGTCCACCCCGGCCGGCACGCTCAGCGTTTCGAGCGATGTGCCCAACGCCTCGCGCACGCTGGCGAAAAAACGCAGCGTTATATTCATCGTTGTCCTGCCATGTTCAATGGATAAGCCCTTCAGTGCGACACGGCGCTGAACGGAATGAAGCGCACCAGGTCGCCCGCCGCGATGGTCCGCCCGGGCGGATTGTCGACCACGCCGTCGCCCCACACGGTGGAGGTCAGCACGCCCGAGCTTTGGTTGGCGAACAACTCCAGCCCGCCCGCCGGGTTGATTTTCACGCGCAGGAACTCGTTGCGGCGATCCGCTTTCGGCCAGTCGAAATCGGCGCGCATGGCGTAGGCTTGCGGCGCCGCCGTGCCGCCTTCGACACCTTGCAGGCGCAAAATGAACGGCCGCACGAACAGCAGGAAGGTGAGGAAGCTGGCCACCGGATTTCCCGGCAAGCCGAGAAAAAACGCTTGCCCGACTTCGCCGAACGCGAGCGGCTTGCCCGGCTTGACGGCGATCTGCCACATGGTCAAGCGCCCTTCGGCCTCTACCGCCGGCTTGACGTGATCTTCCTCGCCGACCGAGACGCCGCCCGAGGTGATGATCAAATCGTGTTCGCGCGCCGCCTCGCGCAGCATGGCGCGGGTGGCGTCGAGCGCGTCGGGAACGATGCCGTAATCGCTGATGCGGCACCCCAGATTCTCCAGCAGCGCGCGCAGCACGAAGCGGTTCGAATTATAGATCGCACCCGGCGCCAACGGCTCGCCCGGCATGGTCAGTTCGTCGCCGGTGAAAAAGACGGCCACGCGCAGCTTGCGCCAGACCGGTAACTGGGCCAGGCCGATCGAGGCCGCCAAACCCAGCTCGGCGCCGCCCAGGCGGGTGCCGGCCGGCAGGATCACGCTGCCATCGGCGATGTCCTCGCCGGCGCGGCGTATCCATTCGCCGGCCTTGGGCTGGTGGCGCACCGTCACCGCGCCATCGGCCAGCTCGCACTGTTCCTGCATCACGACGGCGTCGGCGCCCGGCGGAATCTGGGCGCCGGTGAAGATGCGCGCCGCGCTGCCCGGCGCCAGGGGGAAGCCGACCTGGCCAGCCGGAATACGCTGCGACACCGGCAGCACCGCCGCGCCACCGGCGCAGTCGGCGGCGCGCACGGCGTAACCGTCCATTTGCGTGTTATCGGCGCACGGCACGTTCATGCTGGCGCGCTGCGGCCGCGCCAGCACGCGGCCGTTGGCCTCCAGCGTGGCGACCTGCTCGACCGCCACCACCGGACGCGCCGCGGCCAACAGCAGCGCGAGCGCCTCGCGCACGGCCAGCATCGGCTTGCGCTCGGCTCGGGGTTCGGGTTGAACGTTGGAATCGACCGGATGCGCGCTCATGATTTACAGCCCGGTGTTGGCCGCGATGTAAGCCTTGATGCGCGCCACATCGGCCGGCATCACGACAAATTTTTGCGGCAGCGCTTCGATATCGTCGAAGCCGGCCGGCCGTTCCGCGTCGACGCCCAGCGCTTCCAGGATGGTTTCGTTGAACTTGGCCGCCAGCGCGGTTTCGAGCACGATCATCGGCACCCCCGCCTGCAGGTGCTGGCGCGCGACCTTGATGCCGTCGGCGGTGTGGGTGTCGATGGTGATGTCGTAATCGTCGGCCACGTCGCGGATGGTGTCGAGCCGGTCCTGATGGGTCGATTTGCCTGACTGGAAACCGAATTTGGCCACCAGCTTGAATTCGTCGCCATCGCTGCCCGGCTTGCCCGACAAATCGAAGCCGCCCTCGCGCTCGACCTTCTCGAACAGCGCGCGTACCCGCCCGCCGTCGCGGCCGACCAGGTCGTAAATGAAGCGCTCGAAGTTGGACGCCTTGGAGATGTCCATCGACGGGCTGCTGGTGTGATAGGTTTCGGCCGACTTGCGCACACGGTACACGCCGGTACGGAAAAATTCGTCGAGCACGTCGTTTTCATTGGTGGCGGCCACCAGTTTGTCGATCGGCAGTCCCATCATGCGGGCGATATGGCCGGCGCAGATATTGCCGAAGTTCCCGGAAGGGACGGTGAAGGACACTTTTTGACCATTGTCGGTAGTGGCGGCCAGGTAGCCGCGGAAGTAGTACACCACCTGCGCCACCACGCGCGCCCAGTTGATCGAATTGACGGTGCCGATTTTTTGCCCGGCCTTGAACGCCAGGTCGTTCGAGACCGCCTTGACCATGTCCTGGCAATCGTCGAACACGCCTTCGACGGCGATATTGAACACGTTCGGGTCTTGTAGGCTGAACATCTGGGCGCTCTGGAAGGCGCTCATTTTTTGGTGCGGCGAAAGCATGAAGACGCGGATGCCGCGCTTGCCGCGCATGGCGTATTCGGCCGCGCTGCCGGTGTCGCCGGAGGTCGCGCCGAAAATATTGAGTTCGGCGCCGTCGCGCGCCAGCGCGTATTCGAACAGGTTGCCCAGCAATTGCATGGCCATGTCCTTGAAGGCCAGGGTCGGCCCGTTCGACAGGCTTTGCAGCAGCAAGGTAGTCTGGCCGCCCTCGACGTCGACCCGTTCCAGCACCCGCAGCGGCGTGATCTCGGCCGCGTTGTCGCCTGCGCGCGCGTTGCGGTAGACGTCGGCGGTGTAGGTCTTGGCCGTCATCGCCTGCAGGTCCGCGTCCGGGATGTCGGTGGCGAACTTGCGCAGGATCTGGTACGCCAGCGCGTCGTAGGACAGGCCGCGCCAGGCATCGAGCTCGGCGCCGGTCACCTGCGGATAACTGGCCGGCAGATACAGGCCGCCGTCGGGGGCCAGGCCGCCCAGCAAAATGTCGGAGAACTGTTGCGGAGAGGACGAGGCGGCGCGGGTAGACAGGTAAAGCATAAAATTGGGCGATCCAGTTGGCTAAGGCGAAAAGTGTGGTGCGGGGGCGGCGCGGACACCGATGCCCTCACCGATACGCCTATTATAGTGTGACCGGACTTTCCTTGGGAATCGCGCGGTGCGCTAGCAGCCTGTCGGACTTGGGATCGTCAGCTACAAAATGCGCTGGGACGGTCCATATTTCGCCGCTTTCTCGGCCAATAGCTCGCTATTGGCACTGCGAAATCGTCAAAATCTGGCCTCGTCCAGCTCATT
>JAYVUV010000158.1:0-7479 GCA_043787615.1 Janthinobacterium sp.
CTGCTGGTGGTTTTCAAGTACGCGGCGTTCCTGGTCGACAGCGCGGCCGCGCTGAGCGGCACATCCTTCGCATGGAAAGGATTCGAGCTGCCACTCGGCATCTCGTTTTTCACCTTCACGCAGATCGCTTTTCTGGTCGATGTGCACCAGCGCAAGGCCAGTGACTTCGACCCGGTGCGCTACGGCCTGTTCGTCACCTACTTCCCGCACCTGATCGCCGGCCCGGTGCTGCACCACGCCGAAATGATGCCCCAGTTCGCGCGCGCCGCCACCTACCGGCCGGCCGCGTCCCATTTCGCGGTGGGCTTGAGCATCGTCGCCATCGGCCTGGCTAAAAAACTGTTCATCGCCGACAACCTGGCGCCCCACGCCAGCTTCTTTTTCAGCCAGAGCGCGCCGCCCACCCTGCTGGTGGCCTGGGGCGGCGTGATGGCGTACGCGTTTCAACTGTACTTCGATTTTTCCGCCTACTCCGACATGGCGATCGGCATCTCGCGCCTGTTCGGCATCGGCTTGCCGCTCAACTTCGACTCGCCGTACAAGGCGGCCAGCGTGATCGACTTCTGGCGCCGCTGGCATATGAGCCTGTCGCGTTTTCTGCGCGATTACCTGTACCTGCCGCTGGGCGGCAACCGGCGCGGCCCGGCGCGGCGCTACGCCAACCTGATGGCCACCATGCTGCTGGGCGGGCTGTGGCACGGCGCCGGCTGGAATTTCATCGTCTGGGGCGCCCTGCACGGCGGCTACCTGCTGATCAACCACGCCTGGATCGCCGTCGCCGCGCGGCTGGGTTTTCCGCGCGCGGCGCCGGCCTGGCGCGCCGCCGGGGTGGTGCTCACCTTCGGCGCGGTGTGCTTCGCCTGGGTCTTTTTCCGCGCGCCCGACCTGGCGCGCGGGCTCGTCATCGCGCGCGGCATGGCGGGCGGCTTCGGCCTGGCCCTGCCCGATTCGCTGGGCTTGGCGCTGGGCGGCGCGCGCGCGTGGCTGGAGCGGGCCGGGGTCGGCTTTTACCCGGGCGGCGGCGGCCGTTTTTTGCATACCTGGGGTTGGGTCGCGCTGGCGGCGCTGCTGGCCTTCGGCATGCCCAACACCCAGCAAATCATGGCGCATTACGCGCCGGCGCCGGCGCTCGATCACCGTCCCGCGCCGGCCACGCGCGCGTCGATGCCGATGGCGATGGCGATCCCGCGCTGGCGGCCGAGCCGGCGTTGGGCGGCCTGGATCGGCGCGCTGCTCGCGGCCGGCGCGCTCTCGCTGAACCGGCCAGCCGAATTCCTGTATTTTCAATTTTAAGACGCCATGGCCAGCGACCCCGTCTTCGTCCGCTTCCTGAGCTGGACCGCCGCCAGCGCGGCCGGCGTCGTCCTGCTGGCGACGTTGTTGGTGCTGGTGGTCGATCCCTACCGCTTGTACGGGCTGGTCGAGGGCGACTTCAATCGGATTAAGCCGCGCCCCGAGCGCTTCCGGCAAGAGATCAAATTGCGCGGCGCGCGTGCGCTGCGCGCCAACGTTTTCTTGATGGGTAATTCGCGGGTCGAAGTGGGTTTCGACCCGGAGCGGCCGCCGCTGGCCGCGCCCGGCCGCGCCGCCTACAACCTGGCCATCGCCGGCACCCCGGTCGGCACCGCGCGCGCCGAACTCGATTACCTGCGCGCGCGCGGGCGCCAACCGGGCATGGTGGTGCTGGGTCTCGAGTTTCTGGATTTTTTGCTGGACCCGGCGCTGCCCCAGCCGCGTTTCGAGGCCGCGCGCGCCCCGCGCGACGGGCATGCGGCCGACCGCCTGCAATGGCAGGCCGAAGCCCTGTTTTCGCTCACCTCGGTGCTGGACGCGATCGAAACCCTGGGCATCCAGCACCGGCCCGGCATGCAAACCATCAGCGCGCGCGGCTTCACCCCGCTGGAGGATTACCGGCGCCACGCCGACCAAAGCGGCTACCGCGCCCTGTTCCAGCAGCGCGCGCTGGAAAACGGCAAACTGTATCGGCGCAAGCCGCACGGCCTGCTACTGGCCGACGGCGGCCGCTCGATCGACTTCGACGAGCTGCGCGCGTTCATGGACGGCGCGCTGGCCGCGCCGGCCGAAGTGCACCTGCTGATTTATCCGTATCACGCGCAGATTTTGGCCATGTTCGAGCAGCTCGGTTTCTGGCCCCAGTTCGAGCAGTGGAAAAGTCTGCTGGCGCGCGAAGTGGACGCCGCCCGCGCGACCCATCCGGGCGCGCGCATCACCCTGTGGGACTTCAGCGGCTTCTCGCCGCTTCAGTGCGAAACCATCCCGGCCCGGGGCGATCTGCGCGCCAGCACGCGCTGGTATTGGGAAGCCGGCCATTTCAAGCCGGCCCTGGGCGAGAAAATTATGGCCCGCTTGCTGGCCACCCCGGCGCCCGGCGACGAGGGCTTCGGCGTCACCCTCACGCGCGCCAATCTGGAACAGAACCGCCGACGCATCGCGGCCGAACGCAGCGCGTGTCAACGGCGCTATCCGGCCCTGTTCGACGAGGTGAGCGCCTTGCTGCGCGAGACCGACGGCGCGCGCGATTGAGCGCGTCGCCGAGGCCGGCCACCCGCGCGGGACGGCGCGCCGATCCACATCGCAACCCGGCCGGCAAGCCGGCACGCCATCGCCGCGCTGTGCGGCCCGCAGCACAAGCCCCCAATGCCCGGCGATGTTAAGAAACGCTGATTTATTTATCCGCCCCCCCACAGACTTCGGCCGCGCTGGCACAATATTGGCTCCGATATTCGCCTACGGCTTTGTTGCACAAATAGACTGAGCGCGTAATAACCCCAAAACCCAGGCGGATTTATGGCATAGGAATAACAGCTCGCTGGCCTGGCACGGGAGTGCAACAAAAAATTATTTTTCGACTAGCTTCTTTGAGCAAAGGGAGAACTCGGCAGAGATGGAATCCGGCCTTTCCTTGTTTGCGCTCGCGAACCTGATTTTGTCGTACATAAACGACTAAAACCGAACCGGACACGCTTTTTTATCTGGCGGACCATGTATACCCGTATAGTAAGGTGGTCCGTTCTACAGCACGTCACCGTCGGTTTATTCTGGCGGAAGAGAAGATCAAGACGCGCTCAACGGCTGCGGCAAGGCTGCCGTTTAGTCTAGAGAAATTAAGGATAATAATGAAAAGCTTTTCACTACGCCAACGACTTATTGGCGCATTCGGCCTCTTACTGTCGCTAACAGTCGTCGTAGCCATCAGCGGAGGAATCCATGCCAAAAAACTGTTTGATAACGGTGATTTCTACGACTGGAACATCATACCCGCCTACGAAGCGATGCACAAGGTCATCCAATCTTTGGCGGAAATTCGGCACATCGAAGGCGAGCGAAGGGCAAATCCCGCAGAGGGTATAGGCAAGGTGGCAATGCTGGAGAACGACATTGATACTGCCCTGAAGGCCTACGCGAACCTGATTGCCGATGACCAGGATCGTAGCAATTTCGATAGCGTAAAAACCTCCGCTGCGAAGTATCTCTCTGCGGCTCGGACGGCCCTTAATGCCGCGACGCCAATCGTGTCTGAAGCGAGTCAACAGGCCTACACGCAGTTCTCAGCGGCGGCCGATAAATGGTGGGCTTATAATCAAACCCTGTCGAAAAGTTACGCTGCCGACTCTCGCGCTGCCTACCACACCGGATTGATGATTCTTATCGGGCTCATCGGCGTTGCTCTGCTGATCGGGATAGTCACCTCTGTATGGCTGATTCGTTGGATCAGGAAGGCTTTGGGCGGCGAACCCTCCTATGCCGCTCAGGTAGCCCAGCAGATCGGTTCTGGCCAACTCGACTTCGTCATTAAGATCGACAACGGTGCCGATCAAAGTGTAATGGCTGCAATGCACCAGATGCAGCAAGAACTTTCAAAGATCGTGACGGCGGTTCGTAGCGGCAGTGAAAACATTGCATCCACATCATCGCAAATATCCGCAGGCAACCACGACCTCTCTTCGCGTACCGAGCAGCAGGCCGGCGCGCTCGAGGAGACTGCCGCCTCGATCGAAGAGCTGACATCCACGCTCAGGCTCAATGCCGAAAATGCGCAGCAGGCCAATGAATTAGCACGGTCTGCATCCGACGTGGCAAGTCGAGGTGGAGCAGTCATGTCCGAGGTCGTAGCCACGATGGACTCGATCAACGATTCGGCAAAGAAAATCGTTGACATCATCAGCGTCATCGATGGGATCGCTTTTCAGACAAATATTCTTGCGCTCAACGCGGCGGTGGAGGCGGCACGGGCAGGCGAGCATGGCCGTGGGTTTGCCGTAGTGGCTACCGAAGTACGTAACCTTGCCCAGCGCAGCGCCACCGCAGCCAAGGAAATCAAGATCCTGATCGGTGACTCGGTAGACAAGGTCGACAGCGGCTCAAAAATGGTTGACAAGGCAGGTTCGACGATGCGCGAGCTAGTGCAAAGTGTGCAACACGTGCTGAATATTATCGGCGAGATCACCAATACCAGTGGGGAGCAGGCAATAGGCGTGGCACAGATTAACGAGGCCATCATACAAATGGATCAGGCAACCCAACAGAATGCCGCCTTGGTGGAAGAGGCAGCGGCTGCGTCAAATGCCCTTAATCAGCAAGCTAACTCATTGGCCGAGCTGGTCAGCGTCTTTGTGGTGCAGGCACAAGCGCGTTCCGACGGCGGCCAAGCATCCGTGCGGCCGGCGCCACCTCCATCTGGGCACCGGGCAAATCCAACCAGGTTAAGGATCGCGTCTGCAGTCACCATGGCTTCTGCGTCAAACCCTCGAGAGGTGTAAATGGGGGCTTGCGCGGTTTCCCCCCAAACCGTGCAAGATAGTCCGTGAAGCGCATTCTTGGCCAATTGGCGCTTAACAGGGCGTTGAAAAAGCATGCAGTCCTTCGGATTTTGTCGACAGTAGGCCGCGAAGGTGAACGTCGTTTCGGCGCGCAGCTAGCCAGACGACGAAGCGCGCCTTGCGCAACCCGCCGAAGGTCTCCTCGACCAGCTGCGTTTCCTGATGCTCAAGGCGTAACCGTGGTGGCGCGTACTGTGTGCGCGATGGCGCTGTGTTTTACTGGGCATGTGTGGCGTTACACGCAAGGCACGCAGGCGCTTGACGAACTCGGACGCATCGTAGCCCTTGTTTATCGGTCCGCAGCGCTTGACAGGCGTGGCGACTGATTCAACACCTGTTAAGATCGGCTTTTCCCGCCGCCGCCTTCCGTCATGATCGCCATCGCCTTCGAATCGCCCGACCAACCCGACGTGCTTGCCCTGCTGGCGGCGCTGGACGCGTATCTGTATGCGCTGTTCCCGGCGGAGGTGGTGTACGCGCTCGATGCGAGCGCGCTGGCGCGACCGAACGTGCTGTTCGCGGTGGCGCGCGACGCGGCCGGGTCGGCGCTCGGCTGCTGCGCCCTGGTCCTCGACGCCGAGGCCGGCGAAATCAAGCGCATGTATGTGCGGCCCGAGCGGCGCGGCCTGGGCGTGGCGCGGCGTTTGTTGGCGGCGCTGGAAAACGCGGCCCAGGCCAGGGGCTGCCGTCGGTTTCGCCTGGAGACCGGCACCGCCATGCCGGCCGCGCTGGCGCTGTATCAAGGCCTCGGCTACGAGCGTTGCGGCCGCTTCGGCGACTACCCGGACGATCCATACAGCATCTTCATGCATAAACCGGCCGCGCCCAAGCTCGACAGCTTGATTGAATTGCGCGACCTGATCCGGCAATTTAGCGCCGCCCGCGATTGGCAACGCTTCCACACGCCCAAAAATCTGGCCATGGCGCTCTCGGTCGAGGTGGCGGAATTGCTGGAGCATTTTCAATGGCTGCCGACCGGCGCCGACGCCGAGCTGGACGAGCGCAAGCGCGAAGGCATCCGTCATGAACTGGCCGACGTGCTGGTCTATTTGATTCAGCTGGCCGATCAAACCGGGGTCGACCTGCGCGACGCCGTGCTCGATAAAATGGTGTTGAACGCGCAAAAATATCCGCTCCCGGCGGCCGACGGCGGCGCGCGCGGCTAGTATCGCAAGCGTGCTTTGCCGGAATCGACATTCAGGTATCATCGCAGCATGCCAATCCGCGTTCACCGCCGTCCGCCCTTCGCGCCCCCGCCTCAAACGGGCTGGCGCCGGCGGATATTGGCCGGCGTCGCGTGCGCGGCCTGCGCCGTGTGGCCGGTCGCGCACGCGCAAAAAACGGCGCAGCAAGCCGTTCCCACCGTGACCGTTCCCGGCACCCGCGATCCGGTCGACAAGTCTTACCGCAAAATGATCAAGGGCATGAACCGCTTCCAGCGCGATCACGCCTTGGCGCCCGACGCCAGCCTGCGCTTTCGGCTGCTGCCGCGCCAGAAAGAACTCGATATGCGCAGCGTGAGCTTGAAAATCGTGGGCGACAAACTGAGCTTGCCGGTGCCGCTGGCGGCCGACCAAAGTTTCACCCTGCCGCGCAACGCCCAGGCGCTGCGCGAGGACGCTTCGCTGATCGCCAACCGCAAGACCACCAGCATGACTTGGCGCGCCATGGTGCGCAGCCCCGGTCTGGCGCCGGACACGCGCCGCCTGGGCGACCTGCGCCTGGAATGCCGGGTCGGCGTGGAGGCCGGATTGATCTCGAACGACCCGGCCCTGATCGCCTGGCTGACCAGCATGCTGCACGACCCGGACCGGGTGTGCTCGATTCCGAACGGCGAATATTTGTTCTTCACCGAGCGGCCGCTGTTCAGCGTGACCCTGCGCGCCGGCGCGCGCAGCGAGGTGCTGCCGTTTTATATGCTGTACGCGGGCGGCCAGTTGTCGGCTTCGGCGCTGGAATATTGCGATTGTCAGGTGTTGCTCGACCGCAGCTATTACGCGCCCCTGTGGGACCAAAGCTGGCCGGACGACACCGTGCTCGAATTCGAGTACATGGACCAGCAGGGGGCGCCATGAGCATGGGCCGAATCTTGCGCTCCGTCGCGTGCTGTCTGGGCGCCGCGTGCGCGCTGGCCGGTTGCGCGACCCAGGTCGATCCGGCGCGGGCGGCGGCGAAAAAACAGTTCACGCAAACCATCGTTCCGGGCGTGAGCACCACCACCCAGATCTACCAGGCGATGGGGCCGGCCCTGATCGTGCGCTTCGACAGCGGTTATGAAGTGTGGCGTTACGGGGAATCGAACGAGGACGGCTCGGAATTTGTCATCCTGTTCGACGCCCGGGGCGTGGTTCAGAAGACCCGCCGCAGGTTGGCGGCGGCCAAGACCGCGCCCTAGCGGCGAGCGCGGCCGTCCGCCGCTAGGGTCGCCGGGACCGATCGGTCCCGGTCCGGTCAGACCCGGCGCGGCTTGCTTGCCTTAGACCTTGCGGGGCGGTTTAGCCTTGGATTTGCCGGCGTCGCCACGGTTGACGAAGTCGCTCTTCGATGTAAAGGCCGGCTTCTTGCCCAACGGTTTGCTCAACGGCTTGTCCAAAGGCGGCGAGCTGCCATCGTCCAGCGTGATGCGCAACTGCTGGCC
>JAYVUV010000159.1:0-9550 GCA_043787615.1 Janthinobacterium sp.
CCGGGTTTCTTCGGGGTAGAGGCCGGGCAAGCCGCGATGGGCGATCACCTGCGGCGCGGCGCCGTCCAGGGTGGTGAATGGCAGCACGGGGGTGCTCGCGTCGCCGCCGCCACCGCAGGCGCTCAGCGCCAGGTTGGCCGCGACGATCACGGCGAGGGACGATTTCAGGTTGCTCATAAGCGGTGTGACTTTCTGATCGAGATTGGTCAAGGCCCCGGCGTCAGCGGCACGCGAAGAGGCCTGATGGATTGCGGGGCGCGCAGCGGCGGCGCCAGCGCTATCATAATAACAATCTTGTGTGACAAGCCCATGACGTACCCGGGCGAAAGCGGCGTGGCGTGCCGGATGGCGCGCGTTCGGGCCGGCTGGTGCGGTTGGTCCCGCGGCGCCCGGCCGGGACGGTAAAAAGCCGGCATGGCGCCGGCTTCGGTGGTGTGACTTGCGAACCGACCGCGCGCACCCTCGGCGGGTCGCGCGCGCGCGTCGCGGCGATCAATCGTAGCTGTCGATCCAGTCCAGATAAGTTTGACCCACCGTTTCGCTGGGAACCGTTGGCGGCGTCACGTCGGCATAGATCGAAATCAGGCAGGCGCTATCGAATGGCATCACGGGATTGGTCGAGATCATGCGGGTATGCCGGCCGCGCTCGCCGAACACCGCCGTCAACAAGTCGGACGCGCCGTCCAGCACTTGCTGCTGCTCGCCGAATCCGGGCGCCACATTGAGCACGCATTCGAGCCGATGGATCTGTTTGAGCCGGTCGAAGCCGCCCAGCGCCTGCCGCATTTGCGCGATGCCGTTGAGCGCGGCCAGCCGGCAAGCGGCGTAACCTTGTTCCGCAGTCAAGTCCCGGCCGATGCGTCCGGTATATTTCAGCTCGCCCTCCAGACGGGGCGTTTGACCGGTGGTCATGAAAGTGTGGCCGACGACGGCCCAGGGCTGGTCGTGCGCCGCAGCCGCCGCGGGGAGTTGGAGGCCCAGCTCGCGTAGGCGTTGCTCTGGGGACACCACTGGCGTTGCTGTCATCTTCTTCCCTTTTATCTTTTGATTAATGCGCCGGGGAATTTAACCTAAGAAAGTTGCTTTGTATAATGAAATTTAGCGCTTGATATATATCGATTTCGGTATCTCAGCACGAGCGCGGGTGGCCGGACCGGCGAAAACCCTCGGCCCGGCCGGCCGCCGCTTAGCCGGCTTGCTGGATCAAGGGATCGAGCAGTTTGATGAAATTGCGTTTCTGCTTATAGGCCGCGCGCAGTTCGGTCATGTAACGCGGATAGGCGCCCGCTTCGGTCTTACGCATCAGCATGCCCACCACGCGTATCAGCTTGATCGCTTCCTGGTACGCGTGATTGCTGGTCTGCTCCACCAAGTCCGGTATCACCCGCCGGTACAGCGCGATCGCCTCGACCGGCCGGGTCTGGGCCAGCCGTCCCGCCAAAGTGAGCAACTGGCCACTGTCGCACTGGCCTTGCGCGACGAACGCCAGCGCCGCATCCAGGTCGTCCTCCCACAGCGCGATCGCCACCCGCAGCGAATAATTGGGCACGCTCGGCTGGCGCGTCCAGCGCGTGCTGCCTTGCGCCTCCACCGCGATCGCCGCCTCCAGGGCGCTCAGCGCGCGTTCGCGCTGCGCCGGCCACATCCCAAGCCGGTCGGCCGTTCGATGCAGCTTTTGGTAGTGCTCCAGCGTGGCCCGCTCCTCGAATTGGGACCAGACCAGCGGCAGCGCCTCGGCGCCACGGCCGCACGCCATGTAGGCCTCGGCCAGAAAATCGCGCAGGCGATTGTCCGGCCGGTCCGGATGCGCGCCCATGCCGCGCTCGGCCCATTGCAGCGCGTCGGCATGGCGTCCATGCTCGGCCAGCATGGTGGCCAATTCCAGATACCGGTAGGGCGAGGACAGGTCGGCCAGCTTGATCGCCACCAGCTGGTCGACATCGCCGCTCAATGTCGCCAGGCGTTCCATGATGCGGGTGATGTAAAAACGGCGCACATCATAACTGTCCGGCTTGAGCGGGGCGAGCGCGTTCCAGGCGCCGCGCGCCAAGTTCCGATAGCGCTCCAGGCCGGCCTCTCCCAGGCAGTCGGCATAAGCGCCGATATCGAAGTCGCAGATCCGGAACGGCAGCGTGGTGGCCAGGTCGAACAAGCGTTCGGCCAGGTCGAGCGCATCTGGACGCGCCATGCGGCATGCGTCCAGATGCAGCTCGCCCAATTGCGCGATGATGGGCGCGATCTCGCCGTCGGAATCGTCCAGGTGCTCCAGCGCGTGCTCGATGCGCTTGACGGCGAACTCGGTCAGCTCGACCAGCATGGCGGCGCTAGGCGGCTGCATCAGCTGGTCTAGCGAATCGACGATGCGGTGTAACTTGTCGGCCACCGCGCCGGCTTCGCGCCAGTCGGCCGAGTGGTCGATGAAGACCGCGTGTTCGATGGCTTGGCGCAGCGTGGTGGCCACGTTGCGCCCGTCGGCGCTGCGATCGGCCTTGATCAGCAAGGAGCGGTACAGTTCATCGTCGTGTTTGGCGACGCCGAGAATGATGGCGGCCAGCTGTTCGGCCTTCAAGCCGCGCAGATAGGACTGGATGTCGTCCCACGGGTCTTGGCGCTTTTTCTTGCGCGCGGCGCCAGCCGGGTGCGGGTCGGCGAGATCGGTGGAGTTGGTCCGGGACATCAAATTCTTCAACATGCGTGCGTTCGCCAAGTCTGGGGGAGGCGGCTATTTTAGCGCCAGCGGCGCGGTGGCGCCAGGACCGCGGGCCGAAACCCATATCGCGGGGGCGGGCGCGATCGGCCGGCCTTGCCAATATCGCCCGCTTGCCGCGACAATGGGGGCCGCCGAGGTGGGACCGCCAAGGCCATCGTTTTCCGGAGACTTTCCACGCATGCCCAGCAAACAATCGACCATGCACGTCCTCGATCTGGCCCGTTTCGATGAATTCATCGCCTATCTGGACGACCACCTGTCCGACAACGGCGCGCCCGGCACGCCGTATTTTCAGCCGCTCGCGCGCGCGCAATCGGGTTTTCCGCGCGAGCGCGCCGAGCATTTTCGCAACGCGCTCAGCATCCCGGTGGGCCAACCCGGCTGGCGCAGGGCCTGGCTTGCGCGCGCGCCGGACGGCCGCGTCGCCGGCCATGTCGATCTGCGCGCGCACGGCGAACGCTACGCCGCGCACCGCTGCCTGCTGGGCATGGGAGTGGGGCGCGATTTTCGCCGGGCCGGGCTGGGTGCCCGCCTGATGGCGCACGCCCAGCGCTGGGCCGAGGCCAAGACGGCGTTGGAATGGATCGACCTGAACGTACTGTCGAGCAACGCGCCGGCCTTGGCGCTGTATCGCGCGGCCGGGTTCACGCAAGTGGGCGAAATCGCCGACATGTTCAAGATCGACGGCCAACTGTTTTCCTACACCAGCATGGCGAAACGGCTGGCGCGCGCCGCCGGCGATGAAAATTTATTGAAAAAATAGTCATCTAGACTATTGTTCAGTGTTAACATAAATATTACCAACACGAAATAACCAAATCCCAGTACTCAGCGGCCCGCGAGGGCGATGCGATCCCATTAGGAGACAAGAATGAAATTGAATCAAATCATGCGCCAAGCGGTGCTGTTGTCCTTGCTGTGCGCCGGCGCGGCGCAGGCCGGCACCGTGGTCATCGAAAGCTGGCGCGTGGACGACAAGGCGCTGTGGGAAACGGTGTTGATCCCCGCGTTCCAGAAAAGCCATCCCGGGGTCGAGGTCAAATTCACCCCGACCGCGCCGACCGAATACGATTCCAGCCTGGCCGCGCGCCTGGCCGGCGGCACCGCCGGCGACTTGATCGCCTGCCGCCCGTTCGACGTGTCGCTGTCGTTGTACCGCAAGGGTCATTTGGATAAGCTGGACGGCAAGCCCGGCATGCAGAATTTCCCGCCTACGGCCCAGGTGGCGTGGCAGACCGACGACGGCAAGGAAACGTTTTGCATGCCGATCGCCTCGGTGATCCACGGTTTCCTGTACAACAAAGCCATCTTCAAAAAACTCAATCTGCAGCCGCCTAAGACGGAAGCAGAGTTTTTCAGCGTGCTCGAGGCGGTGAAGAAAACCGGCACCATCACACCGCTGGCCTTGGGTACGGCCGACCAATGGGAAGCGAACCAGATCGTGTTCACCAATATCGGCCCGAATTACTGGCATGGCGAGGAAGGGCGCAAGGCGCTGATCGACGGCAAGGCCAAATTCACCGACGCGCCGTATGTCGGCGCGCTCGAATACGAGGCCAAACTGGGTAATTACCTGAGCAAGGGCGCCAGTTCGCAAACCTACGGCGACAGCCAAAACCTGTTCGCGCTGGGCCGCGCCGCCATCTATCCGACCGGCTCCTGGGATATCTCGTACTTCAATCAAACCAAGGGCCTGGAGTTGGGCGCCTTCCCGCCGCCGGTGCGCAACAGCGGCGACAAATGCTATATCTCGGACCATATGGATATCGGCATGGGGGTCAACACCAAGTCCAAGAACAAGGCCGACGCGTATGCTTTCCTGACCTGGATCGGCTCGCAGGAATTCGCCGATATCTACACCAACAAGGTGACCGGCTTTTTCTCCCTGTCCAAGCACCCGATCACGGTGCGCGATCCGCTGGCCAAGCAAATGGTCGATTGGCGCGCCAGTTGCGGCTCGACCATCCGCTTGAACGCCCAGGTGCTCAACCGCGGCACGCCAAGCATGGAAAACGAGCTGTGGAACGTCAATGCCCAGGTATTGAACGGCAAGCTGGCGCCCAAGGACGCGGCCGCCAAATTGCAGACCGGCTTCGCCAAATGGTATAAGCCGCAGCAAAAATAAGCGCGTCCCCGACGTAATGGATGTCACGCCGGACCCCGCCCCGGGGCCGGCATTGTTTCGGAGGTAAGTGTGTGAAATCTGCTGCCCAACAACTGAGCGGCTGGAAGCTGGCCGCCTTTTTGGCGCCCGCGGTGCTGGTGTATTCCCTGTTTAGCGCGCTGCCGCTGGCCGACACCCTGCGCCAGGGTTTTTTCATCGCCGACGACGCCGGCCGCGCCAGCTTCGCCGGCCTGGCCAATTTCCGCACCATCTTGCTCGATCCGGAGTGGTCGGCCGGGTTTTGGAATGCGATGCGCAACAACGCCATCTTCTTTTGCATTCACATGCTGCTGCAAAATCCCATCGGCCTGTTGCTGGCCACCTTGTTCAGCCTAAAGGGTTTGCGCGGCGCCCGCACTTACCGCACCCTGATTTTTTTGCCCACGCTGTTGTCGGTGGTGATCATCGGCTTCATCTGGCAATTGATCCTCTCGCCGCTGTGGGGCGTGGGCGAACGGTTGATGGGTTACGCCGGCGCCGCTTCCCTGTTTTCGCCCTGGTTGGGACAAGAGAGTTCGGCCCTGGCCACCCTGGCCTTGATCTCGGTGTGGCAATACGTCGGCATTCCGATGATGCTCATTTACGCGGCCCTGCTGGCCGTGCCGGAAGATATCGTGGAGGCGGCCCATGTCGAGGGCGCGAGCGCGATGCGCATCTTTTGGCAAATCAAGCTACCCCTGATTTATCCCACCCTGGGCCTGGTTACCATCCTCACCTTCGTGGCCAACTTCAACGCCTTCGACTTGATTTATTCGGTCAAGGGTGCGCTGGCCGGACCGAATTACTCGACCGATTTGCTGGGCACCCTGTTTTACCGCACCTTCTTCGGTTACCAGTCGCAAATCGGCAGCGCGCACATGGGCGCGGCCGTGGCCACGCTGATGTTCCTGGTGATCCTGTTCGGCGTGGCCGTTTATTTCTTCGCGGTGCAGCGCAGGCTGGCCCGTTTCGCCCTGTAGGAGCCGCCATGCGTCAATCCACTTCCTCCCTGCTGCGGCCGGACCTGGGCCGCTTGTCGGTCCACCTGGTGCTGCTGGCCTACACCGCCCTGGCCTTGTTTCCGATCGCCCTGATCCTGATCAATTCGATCAAGTCGCGCGCCGCCATCTTCGACGATCCACTGGCCTTGCCGAGCGCGGCCACCTTGTCGTTGTCCGGATTTGAAAAAGTGCTGGCCTCGACCAACTTCTTGCTCTACTTCGGCAACAGCTTGTATGTGACCCTGGGCGCGCTGCTGTTGATCGTGCTGTTCGGCGCCATGGCGGCCTGGGCCTTGTCCGAATATCGTTTCCCCGGCAACCGTCTGCTGGCGCTGTTCCTGGCGCTGGGCATCATGATCCCGATCCGGCTCGGCACCGTCTCGATCCTGGAATTGGTGGTGCATCTGGGCATGACCAACACCCTGAGCGCCCTGGTGCTGGTCTACACGGCCCAGGGCTTGCCGCTGGCGGTGATGATCTTGTCCGAGTTCATGCGCCAGGTGCCGGGCGAATTGAAGGACGCGGCGCGCTGCGACGGGGTGGGCGAATTCACCATTTTCTTCCAGGTGATCTTGCCGCTGATCCGGCCGGCCGTGGCCACGGTGGCCGTGTTCACCATGATCCCGGCCTGGAACGACCTGTGGTTCCCGCTGATCCTGGCGCCGTCCGAGCAAACCAAGACCGTCACGCTGGGCGTGCAGCAATTCATCGGCCAATACGTCACCGATTGGAACGCCGTGCTGGCGGCGCTGTCGCTGGCCGTGATTCCGATGCTGGTGTTGTATGCCTTTTTTTCGCGCCAGCTGATCCGTGGCCTGACATCGGGCGCCGTCAAATAAGAAGCGCCGCGGCGCGACAAGGAAATAATATGGCAAGTGTGAGTTTGAAGCAGTTACGTAAAAGCTACGATGGCAAGACCGATGTGCTGGCCGGGATCGACCTCGACATCGCGCATGGTGAATTCGTGGTCCTGGTCGGCCCCTCCGGCTGCGGCAAATCGACCCTGTTGCGCATGCTGTGCGGCCTGGAAACCATCAGCGGCGGCAGCATGACCATCGGCGGGCGCGAGGTCAATCATTTGCCGCCGGCCGAACGCGGCATCGCCATGGTGTTCCAGAGTTACGCCCTGTACCCGCACATGACGGTGTACAAGAACATGGCGTTCGGCTTGAAGGTGGCCGGCGCCGGCAAGGCGGCCATCGCCGAGCGCATCGCCAAGGCTGCCGAGATTTTGAAGATCGGCCATTTGCTCGAACGGCTGCCGCGCGAATTGTCGGGCGGCCAGCGCCAGCGGGTAGCGATCGGGCGCGCCATCGTGCGCGAGCCCGAATTGTTTCTGTTCGACGAGCCGCTGTCGAACCTGGACGCGGCGCTGCGGGTGCAAACCCGGCTTGAAATCGCCAAATTGCAGCGTCAGCTGGGCGCCACCATCGTCTACGTGACGCATGACCAGGTCGAGGCCATGACCCTGGGCGACAAGATCGTGGTCATGCACGACGGCGCGATCCAGCAAGCCGGTTCGCCGCTGACCCTGTATCAGCAACCGGCCAACCGCTTCGTGGCCGGCTTCATCGGTTCGCCGACCATGAACTTTTTCGCCGCCACCGTCACCCGGGCCGGCGCCGACGGCGTGTCGGCCACCCTGGCCGGCGGCGAGTCGATCGAGGTGCTGGTCGACGGCGGCGGCTTGGCCGTCGGCGCGGCCGTCACGCTGGGCTTGCGCGCCGAGCACGCCGAACCGGCCAGGCGCGGCTCGGAAGCCTTGCGCGGCGTGGTCAGCATGGTCGAACACCTGGGCGAATCGAACTATATTTATTTGACCATGGCCGACGGCCTGGACCGGGTGATCCGGGCCGATGGCGACCAGATCGTCCAGCTGGGCGCCGAGATGGGGTTTTCGGCCGCGTCCAGCGCCTTTCATTTGTTCGACGCCGACGGCAAGGCGGCGCGCCGCCTGCGGCCCGGTAATATGGTGGCGTCGAGCCGGGCGCCGGCCGTTTGAATCGGTCGGCTGGCCGGCTTCAGCGGCCCAGCAAATCGTGCGCGTCCAGGATGGCGTAGACGATTTCGGGATGCCGGTCCAGGCATTTGCGCACCGCGGCCGGTATCGTCTGGCGCGTCTTGCGGCACAAGCCGTGCCGTTCGCTTAATTGAATCTGCAAGCCGCGCACGGTGCGCACTTCGCGCGCGCCGGGGGCGATGGTGAGCACCACGCCCAACTGGCTTTCCAGACGCAGCTTCAGGTGGCTCAGTTCGGCGTAACTGCTCACCGTGTCGATGCGCGCGATCAGCCTTTTTTCTTCCTCGCCGGTCAAGCGCAAAACCCGCACGTCGGCCGCGGGATCGGCCAGCAGGGCTTCGCGCTCGCAGACGCAGGCGCCCGGCGGGCAAGACTTGCGGATCGGGAAGGGCGCGTCCTGGAGCATGGCGATCGGAAACCTTAGGGTGGCGATGAGCGCTCATTTTACCGCGCCCCGGACCCGTCGCGCGGGTCCGCACGGCGGCGGCGCGCCGCGCTGGGCCGCTTTCACCACCGTGCGCGCGGGCGCCGGCCCGGCGTAAGGCCGATGCTTGCCTATTATATAATCCGAAGGCAGGCGGGCAGGTAGGCAAGATTTCGTGCTCGGCCGTTTTTCTGGTAGCATGATGCCCCTTTATCAGTTGAAGGGTCGGCAATGGCCAACGCTTGCGGCGTCGATTTCGGTACGTCAAATTCCACAGTCGGCTGGGTGCGTCCCGGCCAACCGGTCATGCTCGGCCTGGAAGACGGCAAGGCCACCTTGCCCTCGGTGGTGTTTTTCAACGCCGAGGACGAGGAAGTGAGCTTCGGCCGGGCCGCCCTGGCCGCCTATCTGGCCGGCTACGAGGGCCGCCTGATGCGCTCGCTCAAGAGCTTGCTCGGCACCAGTCTGATCGACGGCCAGACCGAGGTCGGCGGCCGCGCCTTGCCCTTCCGTTTGCTGCTGGCCCAGTTCATCGGCGAGCTCAAGCGCCGCGCCGAGTTGGCGGCCGGGCGGGAATTCACTTCCGCCGTGTTCGGCCGTCCCGTGTTCTTCATCGACGACAGCAGCAGCGCCGACCGCCTGGCCGAAGATACCCTGGCCGAGGTGGCCCGTTCGGTCGGCTTCAAGGACATCGCCTTCCAGTTCGAGCCGATCGCCGCCGCCTTCGATTACGAGTCGCAGATCGCGCACGAGCAATTAGTGCTGATCGCCGACATCGGCGGCGGCACTTCCGACTTTTCGCTGGTGCGCCTGTCGCCCGAGCGGGCCGCCAAGAGCGAGCGGCGCGACGATATCCTGGCCACCGGCGGGGTACATATCGGCGGCACCGATTTCGATAAATATCTGAGCCTGTCGTCGGTGATGCCGCTGCTCGGCTACGGCAGCCGCCTCAATAACAATAGCGAAGTGCCGTCCAGTTATTTTTTCAACCTGGCCACCTGGCACACCATCAATCTGGCGTACACCAAGAAGATCTGGGTGCAGTTGGCCGACGTGTGCCGCGACGCCCGCGAGCAGGACAAGCTGGGCCGGCTGCAAAAACTGATCGAGCAGCGCGCCGGCCATTGGCTGGCGATGAAGGTGGAAGAGGGCAAGATCGCCCTGTCCGACGCGGTCGAAGTGCAACTGGAGCTGGAGCGTCTGGCGCCGGCCCACAGCCTGACCCTGCGGCGCGAGCAGTTCGACCTGGCCA
>JAYVUV010000160.1:0-2523 GCA_043787615.1 Janthinobacterium sp.
GTTGTGCATAGGCCGCCGTCACCGGATCGGCCCCGAACGGCACGATACCGCCGCCGATGCCGCCGGCCAATTGGCCGATTTGGTTGCCGAGATGTTGATTGCCGAACAAGCCACCGATGCCCCGTCCGATCAGGCCGCCCAGCGGGGCGCCGATCAGGCTGCCGAGAAAGCCCTGGGGGGCCAGTTGTTGTTGTCCATAATATTGTTGAAGTTCATTCATGACACACTCCTTTTTGTTCGTTGACGTATGAAAAACACTAGCGACCGTCGCTGTCGAGCGGGCTAGTGGGGTTTGGACCGGCGCTTGGCGATGAAGTTTTGATATTCTTGGTAGCGATGCCATTAAAAGCAGGGCGGGGCGCGTCACGCCGAATCGGTTAAGATGGCGCCCTGAAACCCGCCTCCCTCGTTCCTTGCCCATATTGACCATGCCCCTCGATCGCGCGCTTTCCCTGACCATCTTTTGCAAGGTGGTCGACAACTTCGGCGACATCGGCATTTGCTGGCGTTTGGCGCGCCAGCTGCGGCGCGAGCACGGCCTGGACGTCACCTTGTGGGTCGACGACCTGGTCAGCTTCGCGCGCCTGTGTCCGGGGCTCGACACCGGGGCCGAGGCGCAGTCGCTGGACGGGGTCGCGGTGCGCCATTGGCGCGATCAGGACGGCGTGTTCGCGCCGGCCGAGGTAAGCGATATCACGATCGAGTTTTTCGCCTGCGATATCCCGCCCGGCTATATCGAGGCCATGGCCGCTCGCCTGCCGCGTCCGGTGTGGTTGAACTTGGAGGGCTTGAGCGCGCAAGACTGGGTGGAAGGCTGCCACCGTTTGCCGTCGCCCCATCCGCGCTTATCGCTGACCAAACATTTTTTCTTCCCGGGATTTACCGCCCGCACCGGCGGCTTGCTGCGCGAGGCGGGGCTCGACGAACAACGCCGTTTGTTTCAGTCAGACCCGGCCGGCATGGCCGCCTTTCTGGCGCGATACGGGGTCACTGCGGCCGAGCTGGCCGCGTTCAAGGTATCCCTGTTTTGTTACCCGCACGCGCCGGTGGCGTCCTTGTTCGACGCCTGGCGCGAGGGCGACGCGGCGCTCGTCTGTCTGGTGCCGGAGGGCGTGGCCGGGCAGGCCGTGCAAGCGTTTTTGGGCGCGCCGGCCATCGCGGGCGCCGCCGCCACCCGTGGCGCGCTGACCGTGCGCGTGCTGCCCTTCGTGGCGCAGCCCGATTACGACAAATTGTTGTGGGCGTGCGATTGCAATGTTGTGCGCGGCGAGGATTCCTTCGTGCGCGCCCAGTGGGCCGGCCGGCCCTTCATATGGCATATCTATCCACAGGACGAGGCGCTGCACCACGTCAAATTGCGCGCGTTTCTGGCCCGCTACGCGCCCGCCATGGAGAGCATGCAAGCTTTGTCCTTGCGCTGGAACGGCGCGTCGGCGCCGGCGCCCGGCCAAGCCGACGATAGCCCGGCGCTGTGGCGCGCCTTTCACGCCGACTTGCCCGGCCTGCACGCGCGGGCCGCCGAATGGCACGACGAAATGCTGGCCAACGGCGATCTGGCCGCCAATTTGCTCGACTTCGCCCGCTCGCTGCGGTAGGTGGATGGCGAAAAATCGGGTATAATTTCCGGTTAATTTCCGAAGTATTTTTTTTCGATCAAACGTGAGCCGACGGCGTTGTTCGCCGGGAAGCGACAGATGATTTTTATGCAACCCACTTTTTACGTACACTCTTTATGAAACCTGCAAAAGAAATCCGTGTTGGCAACATCATTATGGTCGACAGCAAGCCTATGATCGTGTTGCGTTCCGATGTCAATGGTTCCAGCCGTACCGGCTTCACGTACAAATGGAAGATGAAAAATCTCCTGACCAACAGCCCGCAAGAAAACGTGTTCCGCGGCGATGATAAATTCGACGTCGTGGTGCTCGATAAAAAACCGGTCACCTATTCCTATTTCGCCGATCCGCTGTTCGTGTTCATGGACACCGAATTCAATCAATACGAAATCGAGGAAGAAAATCTGGGCGAGGCGCTGCATTATCTGAAGGACGGCATGGAATGCGAAGCCGTGTTTTATGACGGCAAGGCCATCTCGGTCGAACTGCCGACCACCATCGCGCGCCAAGTGGTGTATTCCGAGCCTGCCGTCAAGGGCAACACGTCGGGCAACGTCCTGAAGGAAGCCAAGATCGAAAACGCGCTCGAGGCGCATCGTCACAGCGTGCAAGTGCCTTTGTTCGTGGCCCAGGACGACGTGATCGAAATCGACACCCGCACCAATGAATACAAACGCGTGGTGCGCAACTAAGTGCGTCGCTTGGCCGTCGCGCCATGAAAAAACGCTGCCTTCGGGCAGCGTTTTTTTTCGACCGGCGGCGGCCGGCGGAGCACGCCGCCGCCGTCGCCGATCAGAACTGGTAGGACACGCCCAGGCTCACGTGCGAACCGTCCACCTTTTCGGCGCCGACGACCGGCGCGCTGCGGCCGCCGTAAGTCACGGAGCTCGGTTCATATTTTTCGGCC
>JAYVUV010000161.1:0-5468 GCA_043787615.1 Janthinobacterium sp.
TCGACTTGCCGGCGTTCATCGCCGAATACCTGAAATAAAGTTTTGCCACCGCTGCCTATCCCCGTCCCGCGCATCACAACGCCGTAAAAGAGGATTATAAAACGTCGCGCGCGATCATGGCACCGGATTGTGACGGCGCGATGACCGTTTTCGCCGCGCCCGGCGCCCCTGCCGCCAAGGCATGCGGCTTTCTTTCGCGACTTTTTCAACGCGCGCTTGACACCCGAGACCGACCGGCGGAAGATAATGGAACGCCATTCCATATTTTTCCGAACACTTTTAAAGCGCGCCCTGCGCCGCAAGGAATCCCCCATGAGCACTTCCATCACCATCATCGGCGCCGGTCTCGGCGGCCTCACCCTGGCCCGCGTGCTGCACCTGCACGGCATCGCCTCGACCGTCTACGAAGCGGAAGCCTCGGCCGACGCGCGGCCCCAGGGCGGCATGCTCGATATTCATGAAAACAATGGACAGCGCGCGCTCAAGGCGGCCGGACTGCATGAACAATTTTTGGAAAAGATCCACGCCGGGGCGCAAGCCCAGCGCGTGCTCGACCAGCTGGGCGCGGTGCTGTTCGACGCGCCCGACGATGGCGCCGGCGGCCGTCCGGAAGTGCGGCGCGGCGACCTGCGGCGCATGCTGCTCGACGCGCTGCCCGCCGGAACCGTGCGCTGGGGACACAAAGTAAGCGCGGTGACGGCGCTGGGCGACGGACGCCACCTGCTGCGCTTCGCCGACGGCGCCACCGCCGCCACCGACCTGCTGGTGGGCGCGGACGGGGCGTGGTCGCGCGTGCGCCCGCTGCTGTCCGAGGCCAAGCCGGTGTATGTCGGCATGGCCTTCATCGAAACCTATCTATTCGACTGCGACACCCGCCACCTGCCGAGCGCGCGAGCGGTGGGCGGCGGCGCCCTGTTCGCGCTGGCGCCGGGCAAAGGCATCCTGGCCCACCGCGAGCCGGACGGCGTGCTGCACACCTATGTGGCGCTCGAAAAGCCGGAACAATGGCTCGCCGACATCGACTTCGGCCGCCCGGCCGCCGCCCTGGCCAGGGTCGCGGCCGAGTTCGACGGCTGGACGCCGGCGCTGACCGCCCTCATCACGGACGGCGAAACCGATCCGGTGGTGCGCCTCATCCACACCCTGCCGCTCGAGCACAGATGGCAGCGCGTCCCGGGGGTGACCTTGCTGGGCGACGCGGCCCACCTGATGACCCCGTCCGGCGAAGGCGCCAACCTCGCCATGTTCGACGGCGCCGAACTGGGCCGGGAGATCGCCGCCCACCCCGGCGATCTGGAGGCGGCCCTGCTGGCGTACGAAAGCGCGCTGTTTCCGCGCAGCGCACACGCGGCGCGCGAGGCTGACCAATTACGCCACTGCCTGTTCGGCGCGAACGCGCCGAACAGCCTGGTCGACATGTTCGCCGGGCACCAGCCGGCGCCGTGAACGCCCGCGCCGGCGCGCGGAACGGCGGGCGTTCGCCGCGAACGCCGAAAATAGCGCATACTTGCTTTTGAGGCAGCATTAAAAAGCAAACAAAAGCGCATATCGAAACGCGGAAACATTCCTTCTCTTCGGGGGAGCGGCCGCCTACCATCGGCGCTTTTCAGCCAGGAGACCCCATGAAGCAAGCGCCCCAAGCCGCCCTGTTCGAGTTGATCGGCAATACCCCGCTGGTGCCCGTGACCCGTATCGACACCGGCTGCTGCCAGCTGTTTCTCAAACTGGAATCGCAAAATCCGGGCGGCTCCATCAAGGACCGCATCGGCCGCTCCATGATCGAGACGGCCGAGGCCGACGGCCGCCTCAAGCCGGGCGGCGTGATCGTCGAGGCGACCGCCGGCAACACCGGACTGGGCCTGGCGCTGGTCGGGCGCATCAAGGGCTACCGCGTGGTGCTGGTGGTGCCGGACAAAATGTCGACCGAAAAAGTGCTGCACTTGAAGGCGCTGGGCGCCGAGGTCCACACCACCCGCTCGGACGTGGGCAAGGGTCATCCCGAGTATTATCAGGACTACGCGGCGCGCCTGGCGCGCGAAATCCCGGGCGCCTTCTTCGCCGACCAGTTCAACAACCCGGCCAATCCGCTGGCGCACGAAACCGGCACCGGGCCGGAAATCTGGGAGCAGAGCGGCCACGACTTGGACGCCATCGTGCTGGGGGTCGGCTCGTCCGGCACCCTGACCGGATTGACGCGCTACTTCCGCCAGGCGCAACCCGAGCTGGCCTTCATCCTGGCCGACCCGCAAGGCTCGATCCTGGCCGACTACATCGACACCGGCCGGGTGGCCGAAACCAGCGGCTCGTGGGCGGTGGAAGGCATCGGCGAAGATTTCATCCCCGCCATCGCCGACTTCAGCGCCGTGCGCCAGGCCTACACCATCAGCGACCAGGAAAGCTTCGACAGCGCGCGCGCCCTGCTGCGCGCCGAAGGCATCCTGGCCGGCTCCTCCAGCGGCACCCTGCTGGCGGCCGCGCTCAAATACTGCCGCGCCCAGAGCACGCCCAAGCGGGTGGTCACCTTCGTCTGCGACACCGGCACGCGCTACCTGTCGAAACTGTACAACGACGGCTGGATGGTCGACCAGGGCTTACTACAACGCCAGCAGTTCGGCGACTTGCGCGACCTGATCGGCCGGCGCCACGACCACGGCGACGTGGTCGCCGTATCGCCCTCGGACAGCCTGCTGGTGGCCTTCAACCGCATGCGCGCGGCCGACCTGGCGCAACTGGCCGTGCTGGAAAAAGGCCGCCTGGTCGGCATCGTCGACGAATCGGACCTGCTGCTCACCGTGGCCGGCGGCGGCGCCGGCTTCGCCAGCCTGGTGGGCGAAGCCATGACGGCGCGGCTCGACACCCTGCGCCCCGGGGCCGGCCTGGCCGCCCTGCGCCACACCCTCGATCGCGGCTTGACCGCCGTGGTCGCCGACGGCGACACTTTTTATGGCTTGATCACCCGCTTCGACCTCCTTAACCACCTCCGCAGGACACTATCTTGAGCACATCGAACGACAGCGCGCGCACCGCCCACCTGGCCACCCGCGTGATCCACGCCGGCCAAACGCCGGACCCGAGCACCGGCGCCATCATGCCGCCCATTTACGCCACCTCCACCTTTGTCCAGGAAAGCCCGGGCGTGCACAAAGGCCTGGACTACGGCCGCTCGCACAACCCGACCCGCTGGGCGCTGGAGCGCTGCGTGGCCGACCTGGAAGGCGGCGCCCAGGGTTTCGCCTTCGCCTCCGGCCTGGCGGCCATCGCCACCGTGCTGGAACTGGCCGACGCCGGCTCCCACATCATCGCCGGCGACGACATGTACGGCGGCAGCTACCGCTTGTTCGAACGGGTGCGCCGGCGCAGCGCCGGGCACGACTTCACCTACGTCGACTTGACCGATCCGGACAATCTGCTGGCGGCGATCCGGCCCGAGACGCGCATGGTGTGGGTCGAAACCCCGACCAACCCGATGCTCAAACTGGCCGACCTGCGCGCCATCGCCAGCATCTGCCGCGAGCGCGGCATCATCTGCGTGGCCGACAACACCTTCGCCAGCCCGATGGTGCAGCGCCCGCTCGAACACGGCTTCGACATCGTGGTCCACTCCACCACCAAATACCTGAACGGCCACTCCGACATCATCGGCGGCATCGCCATCGTCGGCGCCGAACCGCGCCAGGCCGAGTGGCGCGAGCAGCTGGCCTTCCTGCAAAATTCGGTGGGCGCCATCGCCGGCCCGTTCGACAGCTTCCTGGCGCTGCGCGGCGTGAAAACGCTGGCCATCCGCATGGAACGCCACTGCGCCACCGCGCTGGAACTGGCGCGCTGGCTGGAGATTCAAGCGGAAGTAAAACGGGTGATCTACCCGGGCCTGGCCTCGCATCCGCAGCACGAACTGGCGCAGCGCCAGATGGACGGCTTCGGCGGCATCATCTCGATCGACTTGAACACCGACCTGGCCGGCGCGCGCCGCTTTTTGGAGCGCTGCGAAGTGTTCGCCCTGGCCGAGAGCCTGGGCGGGGTGGAAAGCCTGATCGAGCATCCGGCGCTGATGACGCACGCCTCGATCCCGGCGCCGCAGCGCGCCCTGTTGGGCATCGGCGACGGCTTGGTGCGGCTATCGGTGGGCATCGAAAACATCGAAGACTTGCGGCACGACCTGCGCACCGCGCTCGACGCCATCTAACGGCGCGCGCGGGATGGCGCCATCGGGTCCGGCCTTATCGGTCCGGTGGCGCTCCGCGCCTCGCCACGGCCGGTGCGCCTCAGCGCAACGAAGTGAGAGCCGAGGCCAGCACGATGCTGCCGATGGCCAGCCATTGGGACGGCGTCAAATGCTCGCCCAGCACCACCATGCCGGCCAGCGCGCTGAGCGCCGGCGCGCCGCTGCTGAACATGCTGAAGGTGCGCGAGGACAGCGTGCGCATCGACAGCATGTCCAAGGTGTAGGGCAAGGCGCTCGACATCACCGCGATCACCAGCCCGATCAACATGGACGATGGCGCCAGCAGCAAGGAGCCCGCGTACCAGGCGCCGACCGGCACGGCGAACAGCGACGCCACCAGCATCGCCCAGGCGACCGACTGCCCGCCATGCATGGACGAGACACGCTTGCCATACACGATGTACAAGGCCCAGCACGCGGCGGCGCCGGCCGCGTAGGCCACCCCGAGCGGATCGAGTTGATCGGCGTGGCCGTGCAGCGGCAGCAGAAAATACAAGCCGGTCACGGCCAGGCACACGGCCGCGAAATCGCGCGGGCGGCGCGACGACAGCACCGCCACCGTCAACGGCCCGGCCACCTCGATGGCCACCGCCACGCCCAACGGTATCAGGCTGAAGGCGCGGTAGATCAGCAAATTCATCAAACCGATCACGCTGCCGTAAATGGCGAGATTGACGGTTTGCGCCCACGTCAAGGGCGTGCGCCATGGACGAAAGATGAACAGCATCAGCAGCGCGGCGATACCGACCCGGTACGCCACCACGCCTTCCACCCCGATCACGGGGAACAGGTGTTTGGCGACGGCGGCGCCCACGTTGAGCGACAGTTGGCTGAGCAACAGCGCCAACCCGGCCAGTAGCGCGCCGCCCTGCTTGTTATCGTCGACCATTTATGCGCCTTCCATTTCAATCGCTTCCATTCGATGCCGCGTTCGCGCGCAAACCCGTGATCAGGAAGCGTCGATCAAGGCCGCGATGCGGTCGTTGAGGACGGCGTTTTCCGCTTGTAAGGCGGCGTTGCGTTCCTTGAGCGCGGCGATCTCGGCGCGCAGGCGCTGCGCCTCGCTGGGCACGGCCGCGTCTTCGTCGGCCTGCTTGGCGTCCTTGGCCGGGCGGATCGACGCGCGCTGTTGGCGGATCTCCTTGGCCGCCTGCTGCATCAGCTTTTTGCCGCCGGCGACCGCCGCCACTTGTTCCGCCTGCGGCAGCGACGCCACCGTGGCGGCGGCGTTGATCGAAATGGTCCC
>JAYVUV010000162.1:0-7567 GCA_043787615.1 Janthinobacterium sp.
TCTTCGAGACGGACGACTTGCAGGTGCGTTTCCGGCCCTCGTATTTCCCGTTCACGGAACCGTCGGCCGAGATCGACATCGCCTTCGGCAGCGGCCCCAATAAAGGGCGCTGGCTGGAAGTGTCCGGCTCCGGCCAGGTCCATCCCAACGTGGTGCGCAACTTCGGCCTCGATCCCGAGCGCTATATCGGCTTCGCCTTCGGTTCGGGCTTGGAGCGGCTCACCATGCTGCGTTATGGAATCGACGACTTGCGCCTGTTTTACGAGGGCGATCTGCGTTTCCTGAAGCAATTTAACTAAGACGCCCGGCGTCCCACCCTGTGCGATCGAGCGCCGCGGCGCTCTCGTGTTGACTATTCTTTGCGGCTGAGGCTTGACTATGCAATTTTCCGAAAACTGGCTCCGTACCATGGCCGATCCGAAGATGACTTCGGACGAGCTGGCCCATCTGCTGACCATGTCCGGTCTGGAAGTGGAGGCGCTCGACCCGGTCGCGCCGCCGTTTTCCCACGTCGTGGTGGGGCAGGTGCGCGAGATGGCCAAGCATCCCAACGCCGACCGCTTGAACGTGTGCCAAGTCGATGTCGGCAGTGGCACCTTGCTCAATATCGTGTGCGGCGCGCCCAATGTGCGGCCCGGCTTGAAGGTGGCGTGCGCCGTGGCCGGCGCCGTGTTGCCGCCCGGCGCGGACGGCAAGCCCTTCGAGATCAAGGTCGGCCAGTTACGCGGGGTCGAGTCGCAAGGCATGCTGTGCTCGGCGCGCGAGTTGAAATTGTCGGAAGAAAACGCCGGCTTGCTCGAATTGCCGGACGACGCGCCGGTCGGCCGCAATTTCCGCGACTATTACGCCCTCAACGATTTGAAATTCACCATCAAGCTGACCCCGAACAAGGCCGACTGCCTGTCCGTGCTGGGGGTGGCGCGCGAAGTGGCGGCCCTGACCGGCGTGCCTTTGCACGCGCCGGACTACCGCGTGGTGCCCGTCAACAGCGACGAAGTGTTGCCCGTCACCATCAGCGCGCCGGACCTGTGCGGCCGTTTCAGCGGCCGCGTGATCCGCGGCGTGAACGCGCGCGCGGCCACCCCGGACTGGATCAAGCAGCGCTTGGAGCGCAGCGGCCAGCGTCCGCTGTCGGCCCTGGTCGACATTTCCAATTATGTCATGCTGGAGCTGGGCCGCCCCAGCCACGTGTTCGACCTGGCCAAGATCGACGGCGGCCTGGACGTGCGCTGGGCGCGCGCCGGCGAATCGCTCAAGCTATTGAACGGCAACACCGTGGCGCTCGACGAATGGGTCGGCGTGGTGGCCGACCGGCAAGGCATCGAATCCTTGGCCGGCATCATGGGCGGCGACGCCAGCGCCGTCACGCTCGACACCGACAGTATTTATCTGGAGGCGGCGTTCTGGCATCCGGCCGCCATTCAGGGCCGCTCGCGCCGTTTCAACTTTTCCACCGACGCCGGCCACCGTTTCGAGCGCGGGGTCGATTTCGCCACCACGGTCGAGCATATCGAGCGCATCACGGCCTTGATCGTGGAAATCTGCGGCACCGGGCAGACCCAGGTCGGCCCGATCGACGACCATGTCGTCAATCTGCCGCGCCGCGATCCGGTCGCGCTGCGCACCGCGCGCGCCCGGCAAGTGATCGGCGTGCCGCTCACCGACGCCGTCATCGCCGACATTTTCACCCGCCTGGCCTTGCCTTTCGAGGCGGGCGACGGGGTGTTTTCCGTGACGCCGCCATCCTACCGCTTCGACCTGGAGATCGAGGAAGACTTGATCGAGGAAGTGGCGCGCATCTATGGCTTCGAAAACATTCCGGCCGTCGCCCCGGTGGCGCCGCACGAAATGAAGATCGGGCCGGAACACACCCGCTCCCTGTTCGCCGTGCGCCACCAGCTGGCCGATATCGGCTACCAGGAAGTGATCAACATGAGCTTTGTCGAGGCCGGATGGGAAGCCGATTTCTGCGCCAACAGCACGCCCATCAAGCTGCAAAATCCCATCGCCAGCCAGATGAGCGTGATGCGCACTTCGTTGATCGGCAGTTTGCTGGCCAATGTGCGTTACAACTTGAACCGCAAAGTCGGCCGAGTGCGCCTGTTCGAGGTGGGCGCCATCTATCTGCGCGACGCGGCGGTGCAAGACGGCCCCTTGAGCGTGGCCGGCTACCGCCAGCCCAAGCGGGTGGCGGCCATGGCCTACGGGCCGCTGGCCGACGAGCAATGGGGCCAGGCCGGGCGCGCGGTCGATTTTTTCGACATGAAAGCCGATCTGGAAGCCTTGTTCGCGCCACGCCTGTTGCGTTTCGCCAAGGCCGAGCATCCTGCCCTGCATCCGGGCCGCTCGGCCTGGGTCGAGCTGGACGGCGAGCGCATCGGCTTCATCGGGGAACTGCATCCGCGCTGGTTGCAAAAATACGATGTGGCGCAGGCGCCGGTGCTGTTCGAGGTCGATGCAGTTGCGTTGCAGCAACGAAGTGTGCCAAAATACGCCGAGATTTCGAAGTTTCCCGGCGCCAGCCGCGATCTGGCCCTGGTGGTCAAGCAATCGCTGCCCGCGCAAGACTTGCTCGACGTGCTGAGCGCCGCCGGACAAGCACATCCCATGGGCAAGATCGTGCAAGCCATTGTTTTGTTTGATGAATATCGTGGCAAGGGGCTGGAGGCGGACGAAAAAAGCCTTGCTTTCCGCTTTAGCTTGCAAGATACTCAAACCACCTTGCAGGACGATGTGGTCGATGCCGTGATGACGGCCTTGGCCGACGCGGCCCGGCACACACTGAACGCCCGCTTGCGGTCTTAATCGCGCCAGCGCGCAGGTCCGGCTTCGGCCGGATCGTCAACCCAGAAGGCAGGGCAGGAAAAATTAATAACAACGACGTCGATTCCGCAGTATTGCAATCCGCCCTGGCCGCCGATTTGCACCGTGCCATGTTGGTGGCCAAGGTACGCCAGGAAGCGGAAAAGGATTTGCCGACCTTGACCAAGGCGGAATTGGCCGAGCTGTTGTTTGAACAAGTGGGTTTGAACAAGCGCGAAGCCAAGGACATGGTCGAGACTTTTTTTGACGAGATCCGTAACGCGCTCGAGCGGGGCGAGGCGGTCAAGCTGTCCGGCTTCGGCAATTTTCAATTGCGCGACAAGCCGCAGCGGCCGGGCCGCAATCCCAAGACCGGGGAAGAAATTCCGATCACGGCGCGCCGGGTCGTGACCTTCCATGCCAGCCAGAAACTGAAGGGCATGGTCGAAGAGACCCATCCGCTGGCGCGCGCCGCCTGAGTGAGCGCCGATGAACGATCGCAGCAGTAAGTCCGAATTGCTGGTCCTGCCGCCGATTCCGGCCAAGCGCTATTTCACGATAGGCGAGGTCAGCGAGCTGTGCGGTGTTAAATCCCATGTGCTGCGCTATTGGGAGCAGGAATTCACGCAATTAAAGCCGATCAAACGGCGCGGCAACCGGCGTTATTACCAGCATCACGAAGTCTTGCTGATACGCCGCATCCGCGAATTGCTGTACGAGCAGGGTTTCACCATCAGCGGCGCGCGCAACAAGCTCGATAGCCGGGTGGTGGAAGCGGCCGTCGCGCCAGGCGGGGGCGACACGCTTGACACGATCGGCGTGCACGCCGCGCTCGATCGCGCTATGATCCGCAGCGAACTGCTCGGCATTCTCCATCTCTTGAAATAGATTGGTGCTTCGGCGCGGGCCGGGCCGGCGCGCAATCTGTGCTGTCGTGCGGGGCGCGGCGGGGATTCAATGTTACAATAATAATGTTACATTTTCAGTTAATAATTGCTTGTGTCGCGCCCGAAAGACGGGCGTCGGCCGGCGGCTCGGGAAAGCCGAACGCGGCATTTGCCGGAGCGTTGCCGGCCGGCGGGAAATTGGGCAGGCAAGGCGCCGGCCACGGCGCGGCATCGTTCCAGGCGGTTCGGTCGATCTTCCCGCGCGCGGCGCCAGGACAGGCGGCCACATTCCCATGCCAGGAAAAAATGAGGGAAAATAATGATACGCGTTGCCATTTGTGATGACCACCAGATAGTAAGAGCAGGCTTCAAACAGATTTTTTCGTCCTCGGACGATTTCAGCGTGGTGGCAGAGGCGGGTACGGGACGCGAAGCGCTCGATATCGCCCGACGCGAGATTTGCGATGTCTTGTTGCTCGATATCGCCATGCCGGACCAGAGCGGCATCGATACCTTGCGCACCATCCGCCAGGGCCAGCCCGATTTGCCGGTGCTCATTTTGAGCGGCTATCCGGCCCAGCAATACGCCTTGAATTTGTTCAAGATGGGTGCCAACGGCTATCTGAACAAGGAATGCGAGGCCGATGAATTGATGACGGCCGTGCGCACCGTGTTTCAAGGGCGGCGATACGTCAGTTCCACCGTGGGCGAACTGTTGGCGCAATCGTTCGACCGCGACACCAATACCGCCTTGCACACGGAATTGTCGGACCGCGAATTCCAAGTGTTCCTGCGTCTGGCGCGCGGCGCCACGGTGTCCGATATCGGGGTGGCCCTGTCGCTGAGCATCAAAACGGTGAGCACCTACCGTACCCGCATCATGGAAAAAATGGGGCTGCAGTCGAACAGCGACTTGACCTATTACGCGATGAAAAACAATTTGCTCGACTGATCCCGCCGCTCGCCCGGATCGATCGGGCGAGACGCGCCGGGCGGCTCCGGGTCTATAATTGGATGGTCCGGCGTGAGCGCCGGGTGCTCAACCTTGCCAAGGATGACCATGTACTTCACCGTCGAATCGGCGCCGCGACAGCGTTTGCCACTCTATAAGACCGTGCTGTGCATCACTTGCGCGCTGATCTTGATCGTCAACGGGGTCAGCCTGTTTCACAATTTGCAATCGCTGAAAGACGCCAACGGCTTGTTGGCGCAAAGCGCGCGCGTGGCCGACCGCTTGCAATATATCAATGTGCTGATGCTGGACGCCGAAAGTAATCTGCGCGGCTATTTCATTTCCGGATCGAGCACCTATCTGGGACCGTCCAGGAACGTGGAGGGCGCCATCGAGGCCGAATTCAAGGCCTTGCAAATCCAGCTGGCCGACAGCCCGGCCCAGCTGACCAATCTGGCCCAGTTGCATGCCTTGGTGTGGCGCCGCATGTCCTTGATGAAGCAAACGCTCGAGGTCTACCGCCAGGGCGGCTTGAGCGATATCGTGCGCATCGCCCGGGTCGACGACGGGCGCGCCGCCATGGACGAGATGCGCTTGCTGGTGGTGATCATGGTAAAAGAGCAAAACGAGACGCTGGCGACGCGCAGCGCCATGTTTTACGACGAGTACCACAAGGCGCTGGTGCTGGGCATGGGCATCAACGCGGTCGCGATCTTGGTGCTGATCATGTTTTACCAACTGGTGCGGCGCAGTTTTCACCACCGGGCGGCGGTCGAGCATGCCTTGCAAAGCGCCAACGACAGCCTGGAATCGATGGTGGCCAAGCGCACGGAGCAGCTAGCGGTCTTGTCGCGTCATTTGATCACGGTCAACGAAGACGAGAAAGCGCGTCTGGCGCGCGAACTGCATGACGAGTTGGGTGCCAACTTGACCTCGATCAACATGGATCTCGGGGCTGTCGCGCGCGCGCTGCAGGAGGCGCGGCCCGAGTTGGCCAAGCAATTACTGCATGCCAAGGCGACGCTGCTCGACACCGTGGAATTGAAGCGCCGCATCGTCGAAGACTTGCGGCCCAGCTTGCTGGACAATCTGGGGCTGTGCGCGGCGTTGCAAAGTTACTGTGAGCAATTTAGCACGCTGGCCCAAGTGCGCTGCGAGATCGATGTCGAGTCGGCCATGGAGCACAGCGAGGCGACCCTGTCGGAACCGACCGTGTCCATCGCACTGTTTCGCATTGTGCAAGAGTCGCTGACCAATATCATGAAATACGCCAAGGCCGGCAGCGTGAGCGTGTCGCTAAAACGGGCCGAGGCGGGATGGACCTTGCGCATACTCGACGATGGCGTCGGCATCGCCGACGACACCTTGAACAAGCCGATGACGCATGGCTTGCTCGGCATGCGCGAGCGCGCCTTATTGCTGGGCGGCAGCCTTACGATTCGGCGCGGGCGCCACAACCGCGGCACCTGCATCGAGGCGGCCATTCCGCTGCCCGGCGCGCCGGCGGCGCCCGCACCGGTTGCCCTTAGCAGCGGGCAACGTCGACGAGCAGACGATCATATTCCGTCTTCGCCACCTTGTAACATTCCCCCGCGTGCCGCTCCAAGCCTTGACGATCGATGACGGTGATGTTGCCGCGCCGGTAGGTAATCAAGCCATCGTCTTGCAACTTTCCGGCCGCCGCCGTGATGCTTTCGCGCCGCACGCCCAGCATGATGGAAATGAGTTCCTGGGTGACTTTCAATTCATTCGATGGCGAACGGTCCAGCCGGTCCAGCAGCCAGCGGCACAGCTTTTGTTCGATCGAGCTGTGGCGCCCGCCCACGGCGTTTTGCGCCATCTGGGCGAACAAGGCGTTGGTGTAGCGCATCAGCAACTGGGGCAGGGCGCCGCCCTGGTTGAACGCTTCGCGCAGAAATTGGGTTTTCAGGCGATAGCCATAACCGGCGCTTTGCACCACGGCGCTGCACATGGCGCGTTCGCCCGCCACCAGCGAGGCGCCGACCACGCCCTCGTGGCCGACCACCGCGATTTCGGTGGTGGCGCCGTCTTCCATCACATACAGCAGCGAGACGATGGCCGTGGTGGGGAAAAACACATTTTCCAGCTTGCTGCCGTATTCAAACAATTCCTTGCCAAACGGCAGCTCGACCAATTCAAGATGTGCGAACAGCGATTCCATCGCGTCGCGCGGAATGGCCGCCAGCAATTCATTTTGCTGGGTGCCGCTGTAGCTGACCACAGGACGGGCCGCAACTTTGACATCCCGCGCGCCGGCCGGCATGGCGTGTGTCGATGCGTGTGCCGGTTGCAGGGAGCCGCTAAGTTGGGTATTGTTCATTGTGTTCCTCACAGGCTGCGATTCGATAACATCAGGAGTCGATCCGCTGCGTGGCGGATCGCGATGTGTGTACTGTAAAAGCTTATGTCGCTCAAGAACATAAGATTAGCAGTCGCCCCTGTGTAGGTTGTTTGCATAAAAAATTGTAGGCTTGGTCCTACAGCGTATCGTGGCCGGCCGCCCGCGCTCGACCTGGCGCCCGCCCCGGGCCGGCCGCGTAAACAGTTGACACGGCCGGGGCAAGAGCCAGTAAAATCGAGGGTTTTTGCATAGGCCATAATATGGTCGCGACTATGGCCAACGATACCGATTTGACACTCCCCGATAGCACCGAGTTCCCTTCCGCCGCCATCGCCGCCCCGGGCGCCAAGGCGCCGGCCGCCTTGGCGCGCGAAGTGGCGCGGCGCCGCACCTTCGGCATCATTTCCCACCCCGACGCGGGCAAAACCACGCTGACCGAAAAGCTGTTGCTGTTTTCTGGCGCGATCCAGATGGCCGGCACCGTCAAGGCGCGCAAGAGCGGGCGCCACGCCACCTCGGACTGGATGGAGATCGAGAAGCAGCGCGGCATTTCCGTGGCCTCGT
>JAYVUV010000163.1:0-18606 GCA_043787615.1 Janthinobacterium sp.
CAGGTTGTGCAGCATCGCATGCGGCACGCCGTCGCCGTCGGCCCGGAAAAAGACGGCGGTGCCGCCGACCCGGAACGGTGGGTATTCGAACAGCGAAGCGAGAAAATCAGGAAGCGCGATGCCGTTCTTCTGCAGGTTGGCATGGACCAGGGCGCGCCCCGATTTCCAGGTCAGCATCACCACCAGCATCACGGCGCCCAGCAGCAGCGGGAACCAGCCGCCACTGACGATCTTCAACAGGTTCGAGGCAAACAGCGTCGCGTCGATGGCCAGGAAGAAGCCGGTCGCCAGCAGGCATAGCGCCAGGTTCAGGCGCCACTTGAAGCGAATGACGTAAAAGGTCAGGATCGACGTGGCCAGCATGGTGGCGGTGACGGCGATGCCGTAGGCGCCGGCCAGCTTGTCGGACGAGCCGAAGCCGACCACGGCGATCAGCACCACGATCAACTGCAGCCAATTCACGGCCGGAATATAGATTTGCCCGATCTCGCTCTCGGAGGTGTGCAACACGCGCATGCGCGGCAGCAGGCCCAGCGCGATGGCTTGCTTGGTCATCGAAAAGGTGCCGGAAATGGTCGCCTGCGAGGCGATCACGGCCGCCATGGTCGACAACACCACCAGCGGGTACACGCTCCAGCTGCCCAGTTGCTGGAAGAAGGGGTTCGAAATGGCGTCCGGATGGGTGATCAGCAAGCCGCCCTGGCCCAGGTAATTGAGGGCCAGGGCCGGGAAGGTGATCAAGAACCAGGCCGCGCGGATCGGTTTCTTGCCGAAGTGACCCATGTCGGCGTACAGCGCCTCGGCGCCGGTGAAGGCCAGCACCACCGCGCCCAGCGCGATAAAGGCGGTCATACGGTTTTCCAGCATGAAGCGGATGGCGTGCCAGGGATTGAGCGCGGCCAGGATTTGCGGCGCGGCGGCGATGTTGATCACCCCCATCACGGCCAGGGCGATGAACCAGACCACCATGATGGGGCCGAAGAAGCGGCCGATGCCGGCCGTGCCGTGGCGCTGCACCGAGTACAGCGACACCAGCACCACGATGGTGAGCGGCACGATGAAGCGTTCCAGCCCGGGGGCCGCCACTTCCAGCCCCTCGATCGCGCCCAGCACGGAAATGGCGGGCGTGACCACGCTGTCGCCGTAGAACATGGTGGCGCCGAACACGCCCAGCAGCATCAACCAGTAATGCCAGCGCGACGCCTTGCTGACCGAATTGAGGGCCAGCGCCATCAGGGCCATGATGCCGCCCTCGCCACGGTTGTCGGCGCGCAGCACCAGGCTGACGTATTTGAGCGAGACGATCATCGTCAAGCCCCAGAAAATGAGGGAGATCACGCCCAGCAGATTGGGCGTGTTCAGGGACAGGCCGTGGTTGGGGTCGAAGATGGTTTTGAGGGTGTACAGCGGGCTGGTGCCGATGTCGCCGTAGACGATACCGACGGCCGCCAGGGTGAGGGCGGCCAGATTGCTCTTCTTATGTGACGCGGTCAAGATAGCACCTGTTGTTGTTTTGGTGCATTGCACAATAGTTTATGTAATATTAAATAGCAAGAGTAATTTGTCATGGCCGGGTGCGCTCCGAGGCAGGCGCCGCCGGCTCCGTGGGGGAAAACCGGCTGGGCGCGATGACGCCATTTTACCCCCGGGGGCGGGGCCGGCGCGCTAAAGCACGCTCAGCGGCGTGGCGGCGGATCGGCGATAATGGCCATCCGGCACCCACCGGCTCGGCCCGCGTCGCACGCGGGCGCGCCACTTCGACAGATCGCTCTCATGAATTCAGGCATGATTTCCGCCGCCCTCGCCTTCCTGTGCTGGGGCTTGTTTCCACTCTATTTCCACGCCATCGGCGAGGTGCCGGCCCTTGAAATCCTGGCCAACCGCATGCTGTGGTCGCTGCTATTCCTGTTGATCGTGCTGGCGTTGCGCCGCCAATGGGCCTGGGTCGGTCAAGTGGCGCGCCGCCCGCGCGTGATCGCCAGTTTCGTGGCCAGCGCGTTTTTGCTGTCGGCCAACTGGTATCTTTACATCTGGGCCATCAACCACGGCCATGTGATCGACGCCAGCCTCGGTTATTTCATCACCCCCTTGCTCAATGTGATACTCGGTTTCCTGCTGCTGCACGAGCGCCTGCGCCGCCTGCAATGGGTGGCCATCGGCCTGGCGGGCTGCGGCGTGGCTTGGCTGGCGTGGCAAACCGGCCACATGCCGTGGATCGCGCTGGTGCTGGCGGCCACCTTCGGCGCCTACGGCTTGATGCGCAAAACCGCCGCCCTGGGCGCGCTGGAGGGCCTGTCGTTCGAAACCGTGATCCTGTTTCCGCTGGCCTTCGGCTATGTGGCGTGGCTGAGCGTGAACGGCCACAACACCTTCCTGACCTCCCCGTCCGACGGCACCCGCTGGTTGTTGCTCGCGTCCGGCCCGATCACCGCGATTCCGCTGCTGCTGTTCGCGGCCGGCGCGCGGCGCTTGCCGCTGGCCTTGCTCGGCTTGCTGCAATATATCGCGCCCAGCATGCAATTGGCGCTGGGACTGGTGTTCTTCCACGAACCGTTCGACGCCGACCGGGTGGTCGGTTTCGTGGTGATCTGGAGCGCGCTGGCCCTGTACGCCGGCGAAGGCCTGTGGCGGGCGCGCCGGCAGATCGCGGCGACGCCGGCTTGAGCCGACTCTTAACATCGCAGCAATAACTAGTCGGATCGGGAGGTTTATCGTATCCTGATCACCTTCCGTTTATCACCCGAGATACCTCAATGGCCAATTACGTCTATACCATGAACCGCGTGGGCAAAATCGTCCCGCCCAAACGCCAGATCCTGAAAGATATCTCGCTCTCGTTTTTCCCCGGCGCCAAGATCGGCGTGCTGGGCTTGAACGGCTCCGGCAAATCGACCCTGCTGAAAATCATGGCCGGCATCGACACCGACATCCAGGGCGAAGCCGTGCCCATGCCCGGCTTGAACATCGGCTATCTGCCGCAAGAACCGGTGCTCGATCCCGAGCAAACCGTGCGCCAAGTGGTCGAAAGCGGCCTGGGCGAAGTGTTCGAGGCGCAAGCCAAGCTGGAGGCCGTGTACGCCGCCTATGCCGACGAGGACGCCGATTTCGACGCCCTGGCCACCGAACAAGCCCGGCTGGAAGCGATCATCTCCACCTCGGATGGCGGCAACTTGAATCTGCAACTCGAAATGGCGGCCGACGCGCTGCGCCTGCCGCCCTGGGACGCCAAGATCGGCGTGCTGTCGGGCGGTGAAAAACGCCGCGTGGCGCTGTGCCGCCTGCTGCTGTCGAAGCCCGACATGTTGCTGCTCGACGAGCCGACCAACCATTTGGATGCCGAATCGGTCGATTGGCTGGAACAATTCCTGCTGCGCTTCCCCGGCACCGTGGTCGGTATCACCCATGATCGCTACTTCCTCGACAACGCCGCCGAATGGATCCTGGAACTCGACCGCGGCCACGGCATTCCCTGGAAAGGCAATTACAGTTCTTGGCTGGAACAAAAGGGCAACCGCCTCAAGCAGGAGGAGGCGACCGAATCGTCGCGCCAAAAAACCATCGCCAAGGAATTGGAATGGGTGCGCCAAAATCCCAAGGGACGCCAAGCCAAGAGCAAGGCGCGCCTGGCCCGCTTCAACGAGCTGTCCGAGCACGAATACCAAAAACGCAACGAGACGCAAGAGATTTTCATCCCGGTCGCCGAGCGCCTGGGCAATGAAGTAATCGAATTCAAGAATGTCTCGAAAGCTTTCGGCGACCGTCTGCTGATCGACAACCTGAGCTTCACGATTCCGGCGGGCGCCATCGTCGGCATCATCGGCCCGAACGGGGCCGGTAAATCGACCCTGTTCAAGATGATCACCGGTAAGGAACAGCCGGACAGCGGCGAAGTGGTGATCGGCCAAACCGCGCGCGTGTCGATCGTCGACCAAAACCGCGATTCCCTGGGCGACGCCAAGACCGTGTTCGAGGATGTCAGCGGCGGCGCCGACATGCTTACCGTGGGCCGCTTTGAAATGCCCTCGCGCGCCTACCTGGGCCGCTTCAACTTCAAGGGTTCCGACCAGCAAAAAGTGGTCGGTAATCTGTCGGGCGGGGAACGCGGCCGCCTGCATCTGGCCAAGACCTTGCTCATGGGCGGCAACGTGCTGCTGCTCGATGAACCATCCAACGATTTGGACGTGGAAACCTTGCGCGCGCTGGAAGACGCCCTGCTCGAGTTCGCCGGCAGCGTGATGGTCATTTCCCATGATCGCTGGTTCCTGGACCGCATCGCCACCCATATCCTGGCGTTCGAGGGCAATTCGCAGGTGAGCTTCTTCGACGGCAATTACCAGGAATATGAAGCCGACAAGAAAAAACGCCTGGGCGAGGAAGGCGCCAAGCCGAAACGCATCCGTTACAAACCGTTGACCGTGTAACGCGGGCGGCGCGCCAAAAAAAAGCAGCCCCGCGAGGAGGCTGCTGGCGTCGAGGAGGACGCGGGGTAAGCGGATCGGCGGGCCGCGCGGCCCGCCCCGACTTCAGGTCTTAGAAATTGTATTTGGCGCCGAACGACAAAGCGCTGGACTTGCGGCCATAGTCGCTGCTCTTGCCGTAATGCTCGTATTCGGCGATCAGCGACACGTTTTTATTGATCGCGTACTGGGCGCCCACCGAGGCGTACAAACCGGTCTTGCTCTCGCCGCTCAGCCCGGCGGCCGCGCCGCTGCCGCTCACGCTGTCGTGATTGCGCGCCGCGCCCAGCTTGCCGTACACCGAGGCTTGTTCGTTGATCGGCATGGTCGCCTTGCCGGCCAGATAGAAGGAATGCGAATCGGTTTCGATGCGGCCGTCGGCGCCGTTGGCCGTGAAACTGTAATCCTTGCTGCCGAAGTCGGTGTAACCGGCTTCCACACCCCAGGTCTTATCGATATCGTAACCGCCGAACAATTTGCCGGCCGCCTTGTAACCGCTATGATCGTCGGCGCTGGTGGCGTTCGGCACGTCGAACTTGTAGCGGCTGGCGATGACGCCGGCGCCCACATACGCGCTTTGCGCATGCGCGGAGATACTCGACAGGGCGGCGGCGGAGGCAATCAGGGCAAACAAAACTTTTTTCATGATGATCTCTCGAAAAATTTTAGGGACTCGCTAGGGGTCGCAGTTCCATGAAGTGCGATGAAGCCAAGATAGCACCCAAAAATTGCCAAGTCCGTCGCCATTTCGTAAGAATTGTGACGAGATGTAAGTCGAAAAATGACACCAAGAAACGAAGAAATACCCTACACAATATTCCGGAAAGTGAGATTGACGCGCGGCCCGCACGGCTTGCTCTGCTTGTTGATGCCGTGGCGCCAATAGGTTTGCGTGTCGCCGGCCATCAGCAGCAAGCTGCCGTCACCAAGCGACAAGGCGATGCGCTTGGGTAGATGCTTGTGCTGCAAGATGAAGCGGCGTGGCGCGCCATAGCTGAGCGACGCGATGGCCGGTCGCGGCCCCAGTTCCGGCTCGTCGTCGGCGTGCATGCCCATGCTGTCGCGCTGGTCGCGGTAATAGTTGAGCAGCACGCTGTTGAAGCGGCGTCCGGTGGCCAGTTCGACCGCCTGCTTCAATGCCAACTGCAAGGGCGTGAAGGGCAGCGGCTCCAGCGTCATGCCCGAATAGCGGTAGCGCGCTTCGCCGTGCCAGGCCGTCAGGCGCGGCTGCAAGTGGCGCTTGCCCCACACCGTGATATGTTCCGCGCGCCAGGGCGTCTCGGCGATCAAGCGCTCCAGCACGGCCTCGTCGGGCAGCGCCAGCTGCTTCAAAAAAGAGAGCTCGCCATCATCGATCGGGATCGGGGTCATCGACGTGTCGGCGGAAAATAAATCCATGGCGGCGGGCATAAACGGGGACGGGAACGCTATCATAAAGCCTGTCCGCACTCCAGGTATTCGCCATGAAAAAACGCCAGTTTCTCGGTGGCGCCGCGCTCGCGGGGCTGCTGCCCGCGCCCGGTCACGCCGCGCCCGCCGCCGCCCGCGCGCGCGGCCCCGCGCTGCTCACCATCACCGGCGCCGTGGGCAAGGTCAACCGCGGCCCGTTCGACCCCCTGCGCGACCAGATGATGCACAAGCAAAAACTGACTTTCGACAAGGCTTACACCTTCGATTTCGCCGCGCTCTCGGCCTTGCCGGCCGTCACCATCGCGCCGACCCTGGAATACGACGCCAAGGCGCATACCTTGCGCGGCCCGGCTTTGCTCGACGTGCTCAAGGCGGCGGGCGTGGCGGCGGGCGACGCGTCTGGTGACGCGCCTGGTGCCAATATCAAGCTGGTGTTGCGCGCGGTGGACGGCTACGCGGCGAGTATCACGCTGGCCCAGGCGCGCGCCCGGCGTTTCATCCTGGCCACGCATCTGGATGGCGCGCCGATGGCGCTGGGAGGCCTGGGGCCGCTATGGGCCATCCACGACGCCGACCGCCTGCCCGAGATCGCGGCCAAGCCGCTCGGCGAGCGCTTCGGCGATTGCCCGTGGGCGCTGTATCACATCGAGGTGGCGTGACGCACGCGCGCCGCGTGGCGGGACAGGCTGCTAGGCGTAAGCCTCGGCCAGCGACATCACGCGCGGCGTGACGGTGATGCCGATGGAGCCGAACAAGGCTTCGATGGCGGCCATGTTGGTGGCGCATTCGGCGCTGGTCCAGCCCTTGAACAGGTCGGTCCCATCCTTTTGGAAATGCAGATCGAGCACCTTGCCGCGATCCTTGTGCACATAGCCGGTGCTGTAGGTGTTTTCAAAGCCGAGCGTCTTGAGCTGTTCCAGCACCTGCTCGGGCGGATGGTCTGGATCGGTGGCCATGAAGATGCCGAAAGTTTTGCCTGGCGGCTTGGCCGCGATATCGACCTCGTAAATCCCAGGCGCCTTGCTGACACTGGTACTTTTCAAAAATAGCATGCCGCTCCCCTTGTTCTGTACCTCGGCGCCGCCGATTGAGCCTAAGCGCCACCCCGCCGCCGCCCGGCGCGGGCGCTACTTCGGCGTCTCGTCGAAATGTTCCAGAGACCAAGCTTATTGCGAATTGCCGTGTTTGTCGATCAATCCAGCGCATTTTGGCTCAAACGCGACAAACGGCCGGGCCGGGCGCCGCTTTTGCGCCGCAAGATTGCCAATAAATATCGGCCCGCCGCCGCGCGAGAAGTGGCGCGCCGGGTTCGCGCCGCAGCCGGCCGCCCTCACCCTTCGCGCTTGCGCGCCGCCAGCGCGCCGGTCGGCGCCACCAGCGCGCGATACAGCGCGCCGGCCGCGCCGTCCCAGCGCTCGACCGCCTCCTGCTGGCGCGCCACGGTGGCCAGATCGCCGCGCGCGATCGGTCCGCTCAAGGCTTGCGCCGGCCCCAGACGCAGCACATTGGCCACCGTCTCCGTCACCAGCGGCCGCACCAATTCGCGCGCCACGGCTTCCTCGACCCCGGCCGCCTGGTACGCGCGCAAGGCCGTGTCGAGCAGGGTCACCACATAATTACTGGCGAACACGGCCGCCGCGTGATACACGGTTTTGGCGGTCGCGTCGATCGGCACCGGGCGCGCCCCGGCCGCCGTCAACGCCGCGCACAACACCGCCAGCGCCGCCGCGTCGCCCTCCACCCCGCAAAAAGTACCGGCGAACTGGCGCGCCACCGCCTCCGGATCGGCGAAGCTGCGCACAGGATGCACGCTGGCCACGCTGGCGCCGGCCAGCCGCGCCGGCGCCAGCGCGGCGGCCGCCAAGGCGCCGCTGCAATGGAACACGATGGCGCCGTCCAGCGCCACCGCGTCGGCCAGGGCTTGGCAAGCCGGCACGATCTGGTCGTCGCCCACCGCCAGCATGGTCACGTCGGCGCGCCGCAGCGCGGCGTGGCCGGCCACCGCCGTGCCGGCGCCGATGAAAGCCACCGCCTCGCGCGCGGAGTCCAAAGAGCGGGTCAGCACATCCTGCACCACCAAGCCGCCGCCGGCGCCCAGGCAGCGCGCCAGCACCCGGCCCACATGGCCGGCCCCGATCAGGTTAAGGGTCGGCATCAGAAGCCCGAGCCGGGTTGGCTAAGAAACGCCCGTTCCGCAGGCGTCGATGTCCGCCCCAGAATCCGGTTGCGGTGCGGGAAACGGCCGAAGCGCGCGATCACTTCGCGATGACGGCGCGCGTAATCGAGCATGCCGGCGAAGCCGCCCGCCTCGCCTTCGAGCGCCTCGAACAAGGCCACCGCGCGCGCCTGCATGGCGGCGTCCTCGGCGTGCTCGAAGGGCATGTAGACGAAGGCGCGCCACAGCGCCGGCAGCGCCAGATGGGCGCCCGAATCGACCAGACCGCGCGCGGCCTCCAGCGCCAGCGCGTCGCCGCCGAAAGCGGCCGGCGTGTCGCGGTGCGCGTTGCGGGTGAATTGATCGAGCAGTAGCACCCGCGCCAGCGCGGCGGCCGGCCCGGCGCCGTCCCACGCGCGCAGCTCGCCGGCCACGGCGCGCGCGATCAGCTCGCCGAAGCGCGCGCGTATTTGCTGGTCGAAGCGCGCGTCCTTGCGGAACCACTCGGCGCGCGCGGCGCCGTGGCCGTCGGCGCCGGCCGGTAAAAACCAGAAATCGAGCACGGCCAGGGCTTGCGGATCGGTCTCCATCGCGGCCTCAATTGCGGGCGTGCGACAGCTTGAAGCTGGCGATGCCGTCGAAGGCCGACAGCTCGGCGGCCAGTTCGGAAATCGGCGCGCCGCTGCGTTTGCTCAAGGCGATCGCCACGAAGCGCCATTCCTGCATCCGCTCCTCGCTGCCGATCATCATCGAGCCGCTGGCGATTTCATAGCCGCGTTTGAGCGCGATGCGGCGCAGCGCGTCCTCGCGCGGCATGTAGTCGCGCTGGAAGCGCATGGTGATGGCCACCGCGTGGCGCGACGGCAGCCACTGCTCCAGGCGCGAAATGAAGATCATCGACATCGCGCACAGGAAGGCCAGGCCCATGGCCGACAGATAAAAGCCGACCCCCACCATCACGCCGATCACCGACGAGGCCCAGATCGAGGCGGCGGTGGTCAAGCCGCTGATGTTGAAGCCCTCGCGCATGATCACGCCGGCGCCCAGGAAGCCGATCCCGGTGACGATGCCCTGCACGATGCGGGTCGGGTCGTTCGGGCCGATCATGCCGCCATGGCCGCCGAACCAGAATTGCGGATAGCCGCCGATCACGGTCAGGGCGGCCGAGGCCATGCACACCAGGCCGTAGGTGCGCATGCCGGCGGCGCGGCCGTGATACGAGCGTTCATAGCCGACCAGGAGCCCGAGCAGCAGGGCGCCGGCCAGGTTCATCAAAATCACGCCGTTGGTGGCCAGTTCGGCCATCGACCAGTACGAGCCCAGGATATCAAACGTCGGCATGAATGGCTTTCAGATGAGGCGTTCGGTTGGCCCGCTCAGGGCGCTTTTTTGTTCAACTGCTTTTCGAAGGCCACATCGAGCTTGCTGACGCGGCGCGGCGTTTGCGGGCCGGTGGCGTTGACGAAGGCGACGAACTCGGCCAGCTCAAGCGGCGCGCACAGCGGCGGCTGGCCCGCGCCTTCGCTCAGGAAAAACAAGCCGGCGCCGGTCACCGCCATGCTGTAGTGCGGGTTGCCGCTGCGTTGCTTGAGCCGGTCGACCGCCGTCGCGGCCCGGGTCGAGCGCCCGCTCACAGCGCCACCGTGCGTGCGATCAGCCAGGCCAGCGCGTCGCCGGCCACATGCGGCGCCAGGCGCGCGCGCACGCTGGCGTGGTAATCGTTCAACCAGCGCGTCTCGTCGGGGCGCAGCAAGGCCGGCTCGATGCAGCGCGTGTCGATGGGGCACAGGGTGAGCGTTTCGAAACGCAGGAACTCGCCGAACTCGGCGCCATCGACGCTCCGGTTCAAGACCAGGTTTTCGATCCGCACGCCCCAGCGGCCGGGCCGGTAAATGCCCGGCTCGATGGAGGTGATCATGCCCGGCTCCATGGCCGTGTGCGGCTCCGGCATGGCGGTCTGCGAAATCGATTGCGGCCCCTCGTGCACGTTCAAGAAGAAGCCCACTCCGTGCCCGGTGCCGTGGCCGAAATCGATGCCGGCGGCCCAGATCGGCGCGCGCGCGATGGCGTCCAGCATGGGCGACTTGACCCCCCGCGGGAACTGGGCCGACGACAGCGCGATCACGCCCTTGAGCACCAGGGTGAAGTCGCGCCGCTGCTCCGGGCTGGCGGCGCCCACCGCCAGCACCCGCGTGATGTCGGTGGTGCCGCCCAGGTACTGGCCGCCCGAATCGATCAACAGCAAGCCCTCGCCTTCGATCACCGCGTGGGCCGCGTCCGTGGCGCGGTAATGCATGATGGCGCCGTTCGAGCGGAAGCCGGCGATGGTGCCGAAGCTGGGGCTGACGAAGCCGGGCCGGCGCGCGCGCGCCGCCGTCAGCCGGGTGTCGATATCGCACTCGGTCAAGGGCGCGCGCGCCGGGTCGGCCAGGGTCTGTTCCAGCCAGGCGAAAAATTCGCACAGCGCGGCGCCGTCCTGCTCCATGGTGTGGCGCACGTGGGCCAGCTCCGGCTCGCTTTTTTTCGACTTGGCCAGGGTGGTCGGGTTGATCGACTCGATCACCTTGAGCTTGGGCGCGAGCGCCTGGCGCGCGCCCCAGGTGACGCGGCGCGGGTCGAGCAGCACGCCGGCGTCGGCCGGCAGCGCCGCCAGCGCGGCGTAAAAGGCGTGGTAGGGCGCCAGATCGACCCCGTCTTCGGCCAGCAGCGCGCGCAGCGCCGGCGCCACTTTGCCTTCGCCGACGAACAAGGTGGCGCGGCCCGGCTCGATCAAGGCGTGGGCCAGGAACACCGGGTTGTAAGGCACGTCGGCGCCGCGCAGGTTGAACAGGTAGGCGATATCGTCCAGGGTCGAGATCAGGTGGCGGCCGGCGCCCAGCTGGGCCATGGCGGCGCGCAGGTCGGCCAGCTTGCCGATCCGGCTTTTGGAGGCGTGCGGCGGCAGATGCTCGTACACCGGCGCGGCCGGCGCGGCCGGGCGGTCGCGCCAGGCGTGATCGAGCACATCGAGGTCGGTGCGCAAGCCCACCTGGCGCGCCTCCAGCGCTTGGCCCAGCAGGCGCGCGGTGGCCAGGCCGAGCACCGCGCCGTCGACCGCCACCGACTGGCCCGGCTTCATGTAGTTGGCCAGCCAATCGATATATTGCACGCTGGCGCCGGAGGCGATTTTCATCAGCTGCACGGCGCTGCCGGCCAGTTCGGCCTCGGCCTGGGTCCAATAGCGGCCGTCGGTCCAGACGCCGGCGAATTCGGCCGTCACGATCATGGTGCCGACCGAGCCGGTGAAGCCGCTCAGCCATTGGCGCCCTTGCCAGCGGCCCGGCAGGTATTCGGACAGATGCGGGTCGGCCGACGGCACCAGGACGGCGTCGATCCGGTGCTGGCGCATGGCCAGCCGCAGTTGGGCCAGGCGTTCGGCCGGCGCGGTGTTGTCGGGTGTGGGCATGCGCGTCATAACGTCAAGGTGGCGTCGATGGTTGGGGTTGGGCCGCGAGCGGCGATACGTGCTTGCATCATACCGCGATTAACCCGGCGATTGCAGCCCGGCGCGGCACGCGCGCGCCCCGGGCCGTGGCGCATGCGGCCCGGGCGGCGGCGCCGGACTAGTTTCCAAAAAGCACTTCACGCTGACAGAGTGGAACTATAAGTTTACCCGTGCCACTGATGGAAGATGGACAAACACGCGCTTCCCTTGCCATCGACGCAACGAGGGCGCATACGGTGGAGGCTCACCCGCGCGCCGTTTTACCGCTGGCAAGCTGACGATCGCATGACGTCGCTCTCAGAATGCCAGTCTTCTTCACGGAACAATGACCGATGAATACGCCCACACTACAAGCAGAGCTCGCGCACGCCGCCCCAGCCTTTTCGCTGGATCACCTCGAAAGCGACGACCTGGCCGCGGCGCAGCATCGCTTGAGCGAGCAGCTCGGCAAGCTGATCGAGGAGCTGAGCGCGACGCTCGAACGCGACCATGCCGCAGGCGACGCGAATCCGGGAATGGACGGCACCGCCCCGAATGACTTGCCGACCGGCGTGGCGTCGTTGCAGTCGGCGGCACGCTGGCGCGAGGGCCAGGCCAGGCAGCGCAGGCTGCTGGCGCAAGACATGGTGTTTTCGGCCTTGCGCAATCTCGACAACGCCGACTGGCACGCGCACGCCACGGACCACCCCGAGGCGGCCGGCGACGGCGCCTTCCTGCAAGCCATGCTGGCATGGACCGCGCCGGATTGACCGACCCGCCACCAACCATCGCCGCCACCCGACCCCACGCCCTTTCGGATCCTCTCTATCATGCTCAATAAAATTTTCGGTGGCGGCTCGGCCGCGTCCACGAAGCGCGACCCGGCCGCCGTCACGGCGCCGCAATACAAGCGTCCCCCGGCGCCGGCGCACCTGGCGATGTACAAAAAAGCCGCCACCGCGCCGGCCGAGACCGAGTTGGTGCGGCGCTTCGAAGCGCAGCGTAGCGAGCAATCCAAAACCGGCCAGCAAAAATTGGACGTCGGCGCCGAAATCAAATCGCTCCAGCGCGGGAAGATCCCGATCGAACGCAAGATCGCTTCGCTCTCGCGGCAGCAAAAGCTCTACCAGGACAAGGTGGCCGCCTGCAATCTGAGCCTGCGCAAGGCCGGTTGTTCGAGCGCCGTCAGGGAATTGGCCCTGCGCGAAAAAGCCCTGTGCGAGCAACAGCACATGACCAGAACCGAGCACGGCTACGACAAATTGATCGCCGACGAATTGCGCCTGGAAACGGCCAGGGACCGCCACCAAGGCGACAAGACGGCGCTGGAAAAAACCCGCGCCACGCTGGAGAAAAAAATCGGCGCCTCGGAAGCCCGGCTGGCCAAGGCCAGCGCGCGCAAGGCCGGCTTGCCCGACGAAGCCGATTTGCGCTCCCAGGGCGACGAGTTGACACAACAGCGCGACGCGGTGGCCCTGCGCATCGCCCCCTTGACCGAGCAGCTGGACCGGATCGAACGGGCCGAGAAACCCCTGCTCGAACGCCGCGCGTATTTGGAAGACAAAATCGCCGGTTATAAAAAGGAACAGAGCGCGCGCAAGCAAGAAGGCGGGCGCGGGCGCGGCTTCAAGGATTGGTCGAGCCGGGAGCTGGACGACCGGCGCGCCGAACGCGAGACGGAGCTGGCGCAAGTGAAGCGGTCGATCGGCAAGCTCGACAATGACTTCACGGCCGTGTATGACGAGCGTAAGCCGCATCAAACCACGGCCGACGAGCTGGACGCGCGCGCGGGCAAACTAAAAACCAGGCTGCTGGCCTGCGCCAAGGACGTGGCCGACGCCGACCGCGACATCGCGGACGCCAACAAGTCGCTGCGCGCGGAACGCAAGGCGCTCGACAATTGCAGGCAACAGTTCGGCGCGCTCTTTGAAAAAATCGAGGTGGCGTGCGAACAGCTCGAACAGCTCAATGTACGCTTCGAGCAGCTCGACAACGGTCCGCTCAAGCAAATCGTCACGGGCTTGGCCGAGGTCCAGGCGGCCTACAAGAAACAGGCGATTTCGCGCAAGGATCAGCACCGTATTCGAAAAACACTGGAAACGATCGAACAACACCAGGTGCAGATCGACAAGCTCGGGGTGGCCAAAAGCGCGCAACAAAAACGCATCGACGCCCTGCAAGACGACGAGGACGGCTTGGTGATGCGAATCGACACGGTCGCGGCGCAGATGGACAACATCCAGCGCAGCTTGCTGGACTTGGCCGACAATATGAAGCGCCAACTGGAGGCGCGCGCCACGGCGGCTTCCACGCGCGGGCTCGGCTCGGCGCCGGCCGGGACCGGCAAAAACGCCCGCGCCAACGCTTCGCGCGGCGCGCGCGTGGACAGCGCGCCGCCCGACGACCGCACGGTGCGCAATTATCTGGCGACGAAAATCAGGGCCAGCGGCCTGGAACAATCGATCTCCGGCATCGACCGGACCGAAGCGATGGTGGTGAAGGCTTTCCAGGAAGCCCATGCCAGCGAGTACTCCATGCAATACAGTGTGCTCGACATGAACGAGCGGCGCACGTTTTTCGCGTACCGGCCAAATCAGGCGGTGAGCCGGGAAGGCACGCTGCCGGACGGCTCGTCGTTCTCGGTGCCGAAAAATTCGCCCTACTTCCACATCTTCGAACTGCAGCGCACGATGGCCTACTCGAAGCCGATGTACGGCGCCGCCGACGATGGGCGCCAGACCGACACGCCCTACGCCGAGGCATATTCCGCCGAATCCGGGCCGAGCGCGAACGCGGACGCGGACGACGATGCCCGCGACTTCGAACCGCGCCCGGACGATCAGCGGCGGCGCTCCACCTATCCAAGCGCCGATCCCGGCTCCGCCGGCAAATACGATGCACGCGCCGAACCGGCGCCGCGCCCGCGCCAACCCGGCCCCGATTCCGCCAGGACCGGGACGCGCGAGCGCGACGCCGGCGACGGCAGGCCGGACTCGGACTATCGGCGCGCCCGGACGGACGCCGAAGCGCGCGCGCAGTCCAAGCCGCGCGAAGAGGGCTACAGCTACACCTACAGTTATAGCTTCCCCCGGACCGGCCAAAGCTCGGCTTCCGCCGGCAAGGCGGGCGCGCCGCGCTTTTCCAGCGCGCCTTCCGGCGGGCGCGCGCAGCCCGGAGGCGCCTATGCGCGCGCGTTCCCGCCACCGATCAATCTCTGGAACATCGGCGTGCGGCGGATACCGGCCGCGTATCACAGCGGCCTGGAAGCGATTGGCTGGGTGAGCAAAAACGGGATTCCACCGGACGTGCTCGACTCCTTCGCCCGCAATCCCGACGCGGTCGCCATCGGCTATCACGCCTACCAGGGATTTTGCGCGGTCCCCGAATTCGAAGGGCAACCGAAGAACCTCTACCTCGTCATGCGGGCCGATCTGAAGGAGCATCACGTGGTCGAGCAGCATCCCAACCGCCTGGTGATTCCAGCGGGAGGGGCGCAATACTATGTCACCGAAATCCCCTTGCATTCGACCGCGCGGGCGGAAAACAACGACGATACGGATTCCGAGGAAGACGCCGCCCCGCGTTACGCGCCCGGGGAGCGCGCGCGGGCCGCTTACGGGGAATCCGATCCGGACTCGGACTACGAGCAGGCGCCGCCGCCGCAGCCGAAGCGCAGCTATACCTCCACCGGCCGGGGCGACGGCGCCCGCGCGTCCGATTCCGGCTGGACGCCACCGCCGCAACCGAAGCGCAGCTATACCTCCACCGGCCAGGGCGACGGCGCGCGCGCGGCCGATTCCGGCTGGACGCCACCGCCGCAACCGCAGCGCAGTGATACCTCCACCGGCCGGGGCGACGGCGCGCGCGCGGCCGATTCCAGCTGGACGCCGCCGCCGCAACCGAAGCGCAGCTATACTTCCACCGGCCAAGGCGGCGGCCCGCGCGCGTCCGGCGCCACTGCGGGCGCCGGCGAGCGCGCTTACAACACCGAGGAACGGGTTCCGCCATGGGCGCGCGACGACGCGCCGCCCCCGGGCGGCGCGCGCGCGACGGGGGAAGGCTTCGGCGGCTCGACGGGAAGTCGCGGCTTTCCCGACCCCGGCTTCGACAGCGAGCGTGACGACGACTACCGGCAATCGGGGCCGTCGGCCGGACCGGAGGTGCCGGAAGCGACGTTCGAACAGCAATTCCTGGTCAAGAAAGTGACGCCGCTGGTCTTCACGTCGCCCAGAATCGAAATGACCGACTGCAAGGAAAACCGTCTCAAGCCGGCGGTGATCGGCTCGGCGATCAGTACGCCGCTGAAAACAAGCAATCTGAGCGAAACCCAGCGTGGCGGCCTCGCCAATTGCCTGAATTTTTTGATCAATTCGGCCGAAGGCGAAATCGACGCGATCGCCGGCTTCGGTCAGATTTTCGATGAATATGTCGAGGGGCAAAAAAAAGGGGTCAAGCAAATCACCAGGGTGGAGGACATGACCCCCAGCCAGCAAGAGGAACTGGAAACCCTGTACCAGAACGATCAAACCGAAACGCTCAAAACGATCGCGACCGCAAACGAGGAAGCGGCGCTGGCGCGCAAAAACCCCGGCAGCTCGGATCAGAAGATCGCCGAACGCCACAAGCATCTCAATCAATTCAGGATGGATTTGATCGGCTATTTCGAGATTTTTGAAGGCAAGGTCAAAGCCGGCAGCGTGAAGGTTTCCTACAATATGATGAACGAAAAGGTGGAACAACCCGCCTTGAGCGGCCGGCGCTACGCCGAAATGGGCAAGCTGATGGACACCGCCCGGAAGGACGCGCGCGCGAAGCAGAGCGACGCGCGGCGCGACGAGATCAAAAAAAGCAAGATCGCCTCCTTGAACGCCAATGTCGATGCGGAAATCACGGGCCGCAAGATCGCGTTCGCGCGCGACTATGTCGATCATCTGTACGGCAATGTGTTCGACATGCCGCTGTCGGAAGTGGTGGCGTCGACCAACGGACGCATCAACCTGATGAGGCTACGCACCAATCTGGCCGCCTAAGCGGCCTGGCGTTTGGCGCGCGCGCGCTTGGCCGGCGCCGGCGCGGCATGCTGCAAGCGCTGTTGCAGCAGCGCCAGCACGGCCGCCTCTTCCGGCCGCAAGTCGTGCAATTCCTCCATCTCTTGTTCGGCGCGGCTGCGCAAGGCTTCCAGCACGGTGCCGTCCAGGTAGGCGTCGATCACGGCCGGATGCACATAACATTTGCGGCAGATGGAAGGCGTGTTGCCCAGCTTTTCAGCCACCGACTCGATCGCGCGCACGATGTTTTTCTTGGCCTGGGTCGCGGAATCGAAGCGCTCGAACTCGTGCAACGCCAGCGCCGCCAGCACGGTGCCGGACCAGGTGCGGAAATCCTTGGCCGTGTAATCCTCGCCACTGACCGTGCGCAGGTAATCGTTCACGTCGCTTGAACCGACCGTGTGCGCGTCGCCGTGGTCGTCCACGTATTGAAACAGGTCCTGGCCCGGCAGGTCGCGCGTGCGCGCGATGATGCGCGCCAGCCGCCGGTCCTGCACCTTGACCGCGTGATACACCCCGCTCTTGCCGCGAAAGCGAAATTCCACCGCGCTGCCGTCGATCCGCACATGGCGGCGGCGCAAGGTGGTCAAGCCGAACGATTTATTGGTGCGCGCGTATTCCTCGTTGCCGATCCGCATCATGGTCGCTTGCAAGAGGAAAACGATAGTGGCCAGCACCTTGTCGCGCGGTAGGCCCGGCAATTTGAGGTCGGCGTCGACCCGGCGCCGGATGGCGGGCAAAGCCTTGCCGAAACTGAGCATGCGTTCGTATTTGACCTCGTCGCGCACGTCGCGCCAGCGGCTGTGGTAGCGGTATTGCTTGCGGCCCCGGGCGTCGCGCCCGGTCGCCTGCAAATGGCCGTTGCTCAGCTTGCAGATCCAGACATCGGTCCAGGCCGGCGGGATCACCAGCGCGCGGATGCGCGCCAGCGTGTCGGCGTCGCTCACCTTGTTGCCGTCCGCGTCGGTGTAGCGCACCCGCTTGCCGCCGCCCTCGCGGGCGATGCCGGGCGCGCTGTCGTTGACGTAGCGCAAGCCGGCCGCCTTGGCCGCGGCCGGAGCGGCGTCGCTGGAAGACGGACTGACCGTCGAAGAGTCTAAGGGTGTCATCGCCGCGTATCGAGTAAGAGGTGAAGGCAGGACGCGGGTCGGTTCGCGCTGCCATTCGAAAATCATACTCGTGCTTCGCGCGATTTCGGTCCTGGCGCCCGAGCAAGTTGCGGTATCCGTGCGCCAACGAACTTAGCGCGCGGCGGCGGCCGGTCAAAACCGGCGCGGCCTACGTGGCCTGGCCTGCGTGGCCCGGCCTGACTCGGCCCGGCATGGGTGGCGCGGCCTGCGTGGCCCGGCTTACCCGGCCCGGCCGCCCTACAACGCCAGCCGGGCGCGCGCCGCGTCGTATTCGCGCTTGAGGCGCAGCACCATCTCGGCCACGGTGGGCACGTCGTCCATCAGGCCCACGCCCTGGCCCGCGCCCCAGATGTCGCGCCAGGCCTTGGCGCTGCCGGAACCGAAATTCATCGCGCTCTTGTCGGCCTGCGGCAGGGCGTCCGGATCGAGTCCGGCCGAGAGGATGGATTTTTTCAGGTAGTTGCCATGCACCCCGGTGAAGAGATTGGTGTAGACGATGTCGGCCGCCGCCGAGTCCACGATGGCGTCGCGGTAAGCCTGGCTCACGTTCGATTCCTGGGTTGCCAGCCAGCGCGATCCGATATAAGCCAGATCGGCGCCCATTGCCTGCGCCGCCAGCACCGCGTCGCCAGTCGCGATTGATCCCGACAGCACCAGCGGCCCGCTGAAAAATCTGCGCACCTCGCCCACCAATGCAAATGGCGACAGGGTGCCCGCATGGCCACCCGCGCCGGCCGCCACCAATATCAAACCGTCCACGCCGGCTTCCAGCGCCTTTTCAGCATGGCGGATCGAAATCACGTCATGCAGCACGATGCCGCCATAGCTGTGAATGGCCTCCATCATTTCCTTCGGCGGCGCGCGCAGCGAAGAAATGATGATCGGGATCTTGTGCTCCACGCAGACCGCCACATCGTGCGCCAGCCTGTCGTTCGACTGATGC
>JAYVUV010000164.1:0-14421 GCA_043787615.1 Janthinobacterium sp.
TGTTGGTGTCCTCCAGCTCGCGCGTCAAGGCCAGCAGATCGTCCTGGCGCTCGTGCAGTTCGGCCAGCGCGCCGGCCAATTCGCCGTTTTGCAGCTGCATTTCCGAATACGTGTTTTGCACCGGACTGGCGGCCAGTTGCGCGCTCAATTGGTTCAGGCGGGCCTGGTCGATCACTTGCGCGGCCGGCAGCGTTTTCGACATCACCACCGTCAAGCCCTGTTGCGCGTCGCGTTCGAGCGAGCAGCGGTCCATCAGGCGGCGCGCGGTGACGACGGCCGTGTCGAGTTGGACGGCGCGCCCCGCGCCGTTGGCGTCCCTGGCCGGGCCGGCCCGCCCGCCATGGTCGCGGATGGTGACCGACAGCAGCGCCGCCTGCGGTCCGGCGTCGAGCGCGAACAGCACCCGCCCGCCATAGGTTTCGTCGCGCACGCAGCGCGCCACTTCCGAGACGGCGGTGGCGATGCGGACCTGATCTTGCACGCCGAAGCCGAGCAGGGTCGAAATCTGGCGCGCGCGTTGCCGCACCGAGACCACGTCCTGTTCGCTGTCGAGCCCAGCCTGGAGTATGCGCGCGCCGCTCATGGCCGGCCTTGCTCGAAGCGCAGCGCCAACACGCAGGCGTCGTCGCGCCCGCGGCTGAAGTCGCGCAGCAGTACGGCGGCGATGATGGCCGGGCTGTAGCCGATCAGCCCCGGGTAGGCGTCCAGATCCCATTGGGTGCCGATGCCGTCCGAGTGCAGTATCACCAGCGCGCCGGGCGGGCAAGGCAAAATGAATTCCTGCACCTTGCGCATATTGTGGCCGACGATGCCGTTATGCGAGACCATCTGGCGCCGTTTCCCGTCGTCGATCACGCAGGCGCTGATATTGCCCACGCCGGCGAAACACAGCTCGTGCCGGTTGGCGTCGATGCGCGCCACCGCCAGCGCCGCGCCGCGCCCGCCGCGCATGGCGTGATGACAGGCCTCGATCTGGCGTTCCGGCGCCAGGCCCGGTTGCAGCGCCAGCGTATCGAGCGCGGCGCGCGCGGCGGCGGCCGCCTCGACCCCGTGACCGAGGCCGTCGGCCAGCATCAGCGTCATGTAGCGGCCCTGGTCGGCCAGCGCCCAGGCGTCGCCGCTGTCGTCCTCGCCGGCGATCGGCAGGCACAAGGCGCCGTATTGCAAGCCCTGTTCCGGCGCGGGCACGCTCCACAGGCGCATCAAGAACACCGCGCCGCGCTCGCGCGGGGCGTACACGTCGAACTGGTCGGACAGGCGCCGCAGCGCGCCCAGGCCGGTGCCGGCGGTGCCGGCGCTGGAGACGCCGTCGCGCAGCGCCTGGCCCAGATTGGCGATGCCGGGGCCGCGGTCGAGCGCCAGCACCTCGATGCCGCGCCGCTCGCCCGCGTGCAGGCAAGTGAGCAGCATGCGGCCCTCGCCGGCGTGCTTGAGCATATTCGTGGCCGCCTCGGTGACGACGATGGCCAGCTGGCCGGCGCGGGTGTCGTCGAAGCCCAGATCCTGCGCCATGCGCTGGCCGGCGCGGCGCGCGGCGGCGATGTCGCTGGCGTGGCTGACATTGATCCAGTGATGGGGTAACAGCGAGTGGATTACTTTTTCCATTTCGTGATCGACACGGCGGTGCCTTCTCCAGGCAAGGTGTCGATGGAAAATTCGTCGACCAATCGTTTGGCGCCGCCCAGTCCCAGACCGAGGCCGCCGCCGCTGGTGTAGCCGTCGGTGAGCGCGCGTGGCACGTCCAAAATGCCCGGGCCGCTGTCGGCGAACACCAGGCGCAGGCCGCGCCGCACCCCGTCCGACAGGCGCTCGGCCAGCACCGCGCCGCCGCCGCCATATTTGATGGTGTTGCGCGCCAGCTCGCTGGCCGCCGTCACCAGCTTGGTCTGGTCCACCAGGCTCAATGTCATCTCGACGGCGTGTTCGCGCACCAGCTTGCGCAAGCCGACCACGTGTTCATCGGACACCAGCGGCACGGTCACGCTGTGCTGGACCAGGACGCCGCGCGCCAGCGTGGGCGCGGCGGCGAAGCGCAGCAGGGCGGTGGGTGGAGCGACGCCGCTCATCGATGATAGCTCTTGCCGAGTAATGTCATCCCCTTTTCCACGTTGAGCGCGGTTTTCACGCCCGGCAGGGTCAAGCCCAGTTCGACCAGCGTGATCGCCACCGCCGGCTGCATGCCGACCAAGACGGTGCTCGCGTCGAGCACGCGCGCCATGGCGGCCGTGTTGCTGATCATGCGGCCGATGAAGGAATCGACCAGGTCCAGCGCCGAAATATCGATCAACACGCCCTTGGCCTGGTCGCGCACGATCCGCTCGGTCAAGTCATCCTGCAGGGCCATGGCCAGGCGGTCGTGCATATCGACCTGGATGGTGACCAGCAGCAGGTCGCCGATGCGCAAAATGGGAATCCGTTCCATCTTTGCCTCAGCGGGTGCGCGTGACGCTGGCGCCGACCCGCGCCAGGGCCACGGTGAAGGCGTCGGCCAGGGTCGCCTTGGTGACCACGTCTTCCAGGTTCACGCCCAGATGCACGATGGTTTGCGCGATTTGCGGGCGGATCCCGCTGATGATGCAGTCGGCGCCCATCAGGCGCGCGGCGGCGATGGTCTTCATCAAATGCTGGGCCACCAGGGTGTCGACGGTGGGCACGCCGGTGATGTCGATGATGGCGATCGCCGCGCCGGTTTCGACGATTTTTTGCAGCAGGCTTTCCATCACCACCTGGGTGCGCGCGCTGTCCAGGGTGCCGATCAGGGGCAGGGCCAGGATGTCTTGCCACAGCTTGACCACGGGAGTGGATAATTCGAGTAGTTCCTGCTGCTGGCGCACGATGATCTGGTCGCGGCTTTTCTGGAACACCTCGATGGTGAACAGGCCCAATTTGTCGAGCAGGGTGCTGATGCTCCACAGCGCCTCGGCCAGCACTTCCGGCTCGCCCGCCATGGCGCCGCGCAGGATGACGAACAGCGACTGCTTGAGCGAAAAGATGAAGGTGGCCGTCTCACTCGGGGTCGAGCCTTGCTTGGCGCGCGCGCCCGACACTTCGGTCAGCAAGTCGCGCACCTCGTCCCAGGCGCGGCCGTCGATGTCCTGAAAGCCGCCGCTGCGGGTGGCCGCAGGCAGCAGGGCCAGCAACTGGTCGCAATAGCGTTGGAGCTGTTCTTCCGATCGCGCGTCGTGGCGCACCGCCAAATGCTTCAAATTGGCGATCCAGTCGGCCCGGATGGCGGCTTCTTGTTCTTGAATCAGGGCGCTGATGCGATTGTCGCTGCTAGTCATCGAAATTCCTCATGATGGAAACCGGGGATAGAACAAACGTCGGCGCGGCTTGCAGAGTGAACTGCCTGCCGCGCCGACGGTGACTCTAAAATGTGGTCGCAGTATAGCACCGGCACGATGGGTTCGCGTGCACGCTTGCCCGCTCCGGCTCGGGTCTTAGGCGCGCCTCACGCCGTGCGCGCGGCGCGCCGTGGTCGATCCAGCTCGGCCAGCAGTGCGGGCGCGGACACCGGCTTGGTGAAATAGTGGTCGAAGCCGGCCCGCGCGGCCACCGCCTTGTCGCTTTGCTGGCCGTAGCCGCTGATGGCGATCAGCGTGGCGCGCGCCGCCCCGGGCAGGCGCCGCAAGCGCCCGGCCAGGGCGTTGCCGTCCATGATGCCGGGCAGGCCGATATCGAGCAGGCAGGCGTCGAAATCCTGGTGTTCGGCCAGCGCCAGCGCGGCAAGAGAGTCGTGCGCCACCGCGACGCGGTGGCCGGCGCCGCGCAGATAGTCGGCCAGCGTGTCGGCGGCGTCGATATTATCGTCCACCACCAGCAGGCGCAGTCCGCCCGCGCCGGCCGGCGCCGGAACTGATTCAGCTTCCGTTCCCGGTCCCGGCTCCGGCCGGGGATCGCCCGCCTCGGCGCGCGCGTCGGGTGTCTCGCTCATGGCCGGTAGCAGGATCGTGAAGCAGCTGCCCTGGCCGGGACCGGGACTGGCCGCGCTCACCGTGCCGCCATGCAGATGCACCAGGCTTTTCACCAACGCCAGTCCCATTCCCAGGCCGCCCTGGGAACGGGCCGAGCTACGCTGGGCCTGGGCGAATAGATCGAACACGTGCGGTAAAAAGTCGGGGTCGATCCCCATGCCGTCGTCGCGCACATCGATCCGCAGCCGGGGCCCGTCGCGTTCCAGGGTGACGGTGATGGTGCCGCCCGAGGCGCTGTATTTGCTCGCATTGCCCAGCAAATTGGCGATCACCTGCACCAGCCGCTTATGGTCGCCGCGCACCGGCATGCTGTCGGCGGTACTGCACAAATAAAAATTTTGCGCGCGCAGGTCGAAGCTGGGCCGCACTTGTTCGGCGGCGTGGCCGATCACCTCGACCAGGTCCACCGTTTCGCTGGCCAGTTCGATGCGCCCGCTGGTGACGCGCGACACGTCCAGCAAGTCGTCCACCAGGCTGCTCATGTGGCGCACCTGGCGCCCGATGATCTGGCTGCTGCGCGCTACCTTGGCCGGATCGTCGGCGGCGATTTTCAACAGCTCGGCCGCCGCGCTGATGGGCGCCAGCGGATTGCGCAGCTCGTGCGCCAGCATGGCCAGAAAGTCGTCCTTGCGCCGGTCCGCTTCGCGCAGGGCCAGGTTGGCGGTATTGATTTCGGTGACATCCTGGCCCTGGGCGAACACGCCGCTGACGGTCACGCCGTCGGCTTCGAAAAACGGCTGGTACAGCAGGTCGATATAGATTTCGGTGAACGGCCCGCCCGGCACGCGCTGGGCCTGGAACTTGATGCCGCGCCCCAGGTAGGGTTCGCCGGAGCTGAACACCCGGTCCAGCAATTGCTCGAAGCCTTGGCCGGCCACGTCAGGCAAGGCGTCGAACAGGGGTTTGCCGAGAATGTCGCGGTGGCCGATCAACTGATAATAAGCTTCGTTGGCCATCTCGAACACGTAGTTGCGGCCCCTGAGCACGGCGATGAAGCCGGGCGCCTGATTGAACAGGCCGAGCAAATGGGCGCGCTCGGCGCGCAGGATGCGCATCAAGGCCTGGTGGTTCTGGGCCTGCAAGCGGGGCGGCGCTTCGGTATCGGCCCGCTCTTGAAGGCAATGGGTTTGGACCGATTCGTCGAAATCGTAAAGTGCGGTGACGTCGATCGCGTTCTGGCACACGAAGGCCACCGCGCCGTCGGCGTCGAGCACGGGGGTGTGCACGGTGCTCCAATAGCGCGGGTCGAACACCACGCCGTCGGCGGTGGCGCGCGGCACGGCGTAACGCAGGAAAGCGGTGGTATGCGGCCGTTTGGTGGCGATCGCCAGCTCGATCGACTGGCGCACCAGCGTGTCGTTGGTCGAGCCGGGATCGGCCGCGTTGGCGGGGAAGGCGTCGAACAGGGGCCGTCCCAGCACGTCGCCGGCGTCGCGCCCGACCGCGCTCAGGTAGGCCGGATTGGCATCGATGATGGTCCAGTCCAGCGCCACCAGCAGGTAGGGATAGGGCGAGGCCGCGAACAGCGCTGCATAGTTGGGCGAGATGGACATGGGCGGATTCTCGCACGTTTGGCGCGCGGGCGCGCTCAAGAGAAAAACGCGGCGCGCTCGGCCAGCGCCCGCGCCAGATACGGCGCGCTGCGGCTGCCGGAATGGGCCGCCACCAGCGCCGGCGCGCCTTCGGCCACCACGGCCCCACCTGCGTCGCCGGCGCCGGGACCGACATCGATCACCCAGTCGCTGGCGGCGGCCACGCGCATATCGTGTTCGACCGCGATGACGGTATTGCCGGCTTCGACCAGCGCGTGCAACTGGGCCACCAGGCGGTCGGTGTCGGCCGGGTGCAGGCCGGTGGTCGGTTCGTCCAATATATACAGGGTGTCGCCGCGCCGCGGGCGCTGCAATTCGGTGGCCAGCTTGACGCGCTGGGCCTCGCCGCCGGACAGCTCGGTGGCGGCCTGGCCCAGGCGCAGATAGCCCAGCCCCACTTCGCCCAGCACTTGCAGTGGCCACGTGATGGCGGTTTCGCCGTCGAAAAAGGCGCGCGCGCCATCGACGGTGAGGTCGAGCACCTCGGCGATATTTTTGTCGCGGTAGGTGATCGCCAGCGTGCCCGGGTTGTAGCGCGCGCCCCGGCAAACCGGGCAGGGCGTGTACACGCTGGGCAGGAACAGCAGTTCGACCATGACCTGGCCTTCGCCCTCGCAGTGGGGGCAGCGGCCCTGCGCCAGGTTGAAGGAGAAGCGCCCGGCGTTGTAGCGGCGCCGGCGCGCCGCCGGGGTGGCGGCGAATAGGGTGCGCACATGGTCGAACAGGCCGGTGTAGGTGGCCAGGTTCGAGCGCGGGGTACGGCCGATCGGCTTTTGATCGACGCGCACCAGGCGCTTGATGCGCTCCATGCCGCCGGCGATGCGTCCGGCGGTTGGCCGGACGGCGGCCGGCGCGCCCGGCTCGGCGTCCTCCTCGGGCGCGGCGGCCGGCTGGCCCAGATGCGCGGCCACCAGTTTGACCAAGGCTTGCGAGACCAGCGTCGATTTGCCCGAGCCGGACACGCCGCACACGCTGGTGAACACGCCGAGCGGGAAGCGGGCGTCGAGCCGGCGCAGGTTGTTGCGCGTGACGCCCTGGAGCGCGAGCCAGCCGGCCGGCGCGCGCGCCGGCCGTGGCGCGATCGCTTTGCGCTCCAGCAGATAGGGCCGGGTTTGCGAGGCGGCGACGGCGGCCAGGCCGGCCGGGACGCCGCTGTACAGAATGCGGCCGCCGTCCTGGCCGGCGCCCGGCCCGACATCGACGATCCAGTCGGCTTGCGCCATCACTTGCAGGTCGTGTTCGACCACGAACAGGGAATTGCCGGACGCTTTCAGGCGGTGCAAGGCGGTTAGCAGCGCCTGGGTGTCGGAGGGGTGCAGTCCGGCCGACGGTTCGTCCAGCACATACGCCACGCCAAACAGATTCGAGCGCACCTGGGTCGCCAGGCGCAGGCGTTGCAATTCGCCCGGCGACAGGGTCGGGGTGGCGCGTTCGAGCGTCAGATAGCCCAGGCCCAGGTCGAGCAGTGCCGCCAGCCGGGCCAGCAGGTCGGCGGCGATGCGTTGCGTGACCAGGATTTTTTCCGCGCCGGCGCGCCGCATCGACGCGGCGGTGCCGTCCGCGTAGGGCCGCAACAGATGCGCCAAGTCGCGCAAGGGCAGGCGTGACAGGTCGGCGATGTCCTTGCCGGCGAAGCGCACCGAGAGCGATTCGAGCCGCAACCGTTTACCTTTGCAGACGGGGCAATCGGCGCCGATCAGAAACCGCGCGGCGCGCTTTTTCATCAAGGCGCTTTGGCTGGTGGCGAAGGTGTGCATCACGTAGCGGCGCGCGCCGGTGAAGGTGCCTTGGTAGCTGGGCGCGACCGCGTCGGCGAGGGCGGCGCGCACCTGGGCCGGGTCGAAACCGGCGTACACCGGCACCGTGGGCTGCTCGTCGGTAAACAAGATCCAGTCGCGCTGTTTTTTCGGCAGTTCGCGCCAGGGCGTGTCCACGTCGTAGCCCAAAGTGGTGAGGATGTCGCGCAGATTTTGGCCGTGCCAGGCGGTGGGCCAGGCCGCCACGGCGCGTTCGCGGATGGTCAGCGTCGCGTCGGGCACCATCGATTGCTCGGTGGCGGTGTAGATGCGGCCCAAGCCGTGACAGGCGGGGCAGGCGCCTTCCGCGGTGTTGGGCGAAAACGATTCCGCGTACAACAGCGGCTGGCGGGCCGGATAGTCGCCGGCGCGCGAATACAGCATGCGCAGCAGGTTGGACAAGGTGGTCACGCTGCCGACCGAGGAGCGGGTGCTGGGCGCGCCGCGCTGCTGTTGCAGGGCGACGGCCGGCGGCAAGCCGTCGATCAGGTCCACGTCCGGCACCGCCATCTGGTGAAACAGGCGGCGCGCATAGGGCGAGACCGATTCCAGGTAACGCCGCTGCGCCTCGGCATACAGGGTGCCGAAGGCGAGCGACGATTTGCCCGAGCCGGACACGCCGGTAAACACCACCAGGGCGTCGCGCGGGAGGTCGAGATCGACGTTTTTCAGATTGTGCTCGCGCGCGCCGCGCACCCGCACGTGGCCGGCCAAGGGCGCTGCCGACAGGGGCGGCCCCACTTCGGCCGGCGCGGGCGCCGCGTCGCGCCGCACCCTCAGCGCCACAATTGACAGTACATGCGGGTGGCCATCAAGCCGGCCGCGTGGTGATGGTCGGCGGGCGACATCAAGCCGATCAGCAGCGTCATCGCCTCGGCCTTGCTGCCTTGCGCGGCCACCCGGCTTTCCAACTGGCGCAAGGCGAGCGCGGTGCCGCCGGCGGCCGCGTCGTCCTGCGCCGGGTGACTGCGGATCAGGTGGCGCGCGGCGCCGCCGTGGGTGGCTTGGCGCGGTTGGGCCAGCGCCTTGAGCGCGCGTTGGCGGGCGCGGAAACTGAGCGCGCGCGGCGCCTCGTTGGCGGCGACCGGGGTGGCGCCGGCCGGCGTGGAGCCGATCCAGTCGCTCAGCACCTGCTGCTCGTAGCTGTTGAAAACGCCGAACATCTCGGCCCGCTCGCTCTGGATCAGGCGCCAAAAGCGGCTTTGCTCGGCGGGCTTGCCGCGTTCGATCCAGCCGGCTTGCTCGAGCGCGGCCAGCATGGCGCCAAGCTGGTCGGGCCGGGACAGCCAATCGTTGATGCTGCGCCCGCCGACCCGGCAGTAATCGGAATGCATGTTTTGGCCGACCACGCTTTTGGCCGCCAGGATGCGTAGCAGTTCCGCTTCCAGATCGAATTCGGCGATCACCGAGCCGGTGCCGGCGCCCAGATCGTTGAGCCGATAGCCGTCCCGCACCCGGCGGTAAAAATCGGCGCTGTCGCCGCGGCGCGGCATCAGTTGTTGCAAGGCTTGCACGGCTTTTTGGGCGTGGCCGCTGCCGGCGTTGTCGACCGTGATATGCAAAGTAAAATAATAGGGGTCGATACCGAGCTCGTTTAATTCGTAGGCGGTGATCAGCAAATGCAAGGGCAATTGTTCATAGCCGAGGTTATAGCCGATAATCTCGGGCAGGAAATGCGCGGCGTCGCCGGCTAAGCCCAGTTGAATCGCGCCCTGGATGAAATGGTCGTCGTCCAGGTGCTGCCATTGGTCGCAACCGTGGCTGGCCAATAGCTTTTTATACAACAGCACATGGTTTTTTTCCGCCACGCCGTCGCCCAATTCTTCCAGATAAGTTTGGATCAAGGGGTGGAAGTCGGGATCGTCCCAGCGCGTCAGCATGCCATATAACCAAGCGCCGTCCACCAGTTTGGTCGGCGCCGCCGCTTGTAAGAAATATAAGGCGTGCGCCTTGTTGGTGAAATAGCGGCGCGGCGCGCCGGACTGGCGTACATCGAGATAGGCGCGATATGCCAAGCCGACCGCCGCGCTGCGTTCCTGCACCCATGCGCTCAAGCTGTCTAATTGATCGGGCAATTCGATCGGCAAGGCGCGCGCCGCTTGCAATTGCCGCTGCAAAAAAGCGCGCGCGCTGGCACGGTCGGCGTCGCCGACCTCATGTTGCAGCGCTTGGTAGATACGTCGCGCGGACAAGTCCGGGCTGTGCGCGGACGGCAAAACGGTCAAGTGGGCCGGACGGCGGATGGGCGATACGGTATTGGAAGCGGTCAACATAGGGGTCTCGATGGCGGTGTTTACCACGGCGCTTCTAATTGAAGTCACCGTGTTATTGTCCAACTATTATCGGACAGTAAGTAAACTTGGCCCATCGGTGCGCCACCCGTACGGATGTAAGAAGGCGCTTACAGGGAATGGCCGCAGATCGTTGCGCGGTGAGCGATGTGGTGCTTTCCAGCGCAGCAACGCGCCGTCGGAACGAAGGCGCGTATCGATTGATATCTTGAATTAAACGCGCGCGGCGTCCATGGACTGGCCCGACTCGATTAATTCTTTTACCCATTTCGGTTGACGGCCGCGGCCGGTCCACTCTTGGCTGGGGTCGGCGGGATTGCGATACTGAACAGCTACTTTTCCGCTCGTCACGCGCATGCCGGTGCCGATCAGATTTTTCAAAGGCAAGCCGAGCCGATGCGCGATCGCGTAGATTTCTTCACGGGCGGCGGCGATATCCTTTTTTTCGCGGTGTTTGACTTCCAGCTTGGCCTTTTCCAACAGGTCGCGCAATTCGGCCAGGTTCAGTTTTGATATATCCATGGGTGTTCTCAAATGATGAAAAAAACGAACAATATCATTAATCGCGAAATAATGGCTGGCAGCGCACGATTTTTTTAACGGCGCGGCGCCGTGCTTGATGTTTCGCTATCGTCTACCCCTGCGCCGGGTGCCGCCGACATGCGCGTTTTATCGGGTTGATTCGGCCCGATTCAGCCCGATTCCGGGTCCGGCCGCCGCTTGCCGCCGCCGCTTCCCGCTGCCCTTTCCTGATATGGGCGCCTGGTCGAGCTCGCCCGCCGTGCTGGCCGCCCTGGTCGTGGGCGGACGTTTCCTGGTCAATCCGGCCATGCGCTTCATCGCCAAAACCGCAACACGGGAAATATTCACGGCTTTCGCGCCGATGCTGATTATCGCCATCTGCTTGCTGATGCAATCGGTGGGCCTGTCGATGGCCTTGGGTCACGGTGCTCGACCACGACCACGACCAGATCGATACCTTGCGCAAGTTCGGCTTCAAGGTGTTGTACGGCGACGCCACCCGTATGGACTTGCTGATGGCGGCCGCCATCGGCAAGGCCCGCGACCTGGTGATCGCGATCGACGATGTCGAGCGCGGCTTGGTGCTGGTCGATGTCGTGCGCCAGCGCTTCCCGGCGCTGACGATCCTGGCCCGGACCCGCAACGTGACCCATTTATATGCATTGCGCCAGCGCGGTGGGGGCGCGCCCGACTCCGACCCGCCCGGCTTAGCCGCCGCCGCTATACAGCCGGTTGGGCGCGACATACACGCGCACGCCGGCGGCCGCGATGCGCGACAGATCGAACGCGGCCACATTCGGGTAGGTGCTGACATGCCAGGTGAAGCGTTTGCCGTTGGCGTCGAAGGTGACGGTTTCGCCATCGGTGACGTTGATGGCCTTGGTGTCGGCGCGCAAGGAGACGACGCGGTCGGCGCCGGCGGCGGGGACGGGCGCGCCGTAGTCGGCGCTGCCGCCCTGGGAAACGGCCGCGTGGGCGCCGCCCGCCAGCGCCGCGCACACGAGCGCGACACCAGCGGCACTATTTCGCTTCGCTTTCAACATGATGTTCTTTCCGAGTTGAGGCGCCGCGCCGCCGCCGTCCGGTCGCGCGCGAGCGGAACGTTCGGCCGCGCCGTGAAGCGATCCGCGACGCCGATGGTCTAAGTTGAAGGTTGGACCACGGCCGGTTCCTGTCGTTCCTCCGCTCCCGTTCGCCGGACTCGCACGCCGGGGTCCGGGCGCCGGGTGCCGGGCGCCGTTCCGCCGTCGAATCGGCCGCAGACAATTACTCTTGACAAACATTTGCAATTAACTCAAAGTTACAAAAAGTTAAACAGCTCCTGGCCCGCGTCGCCGGGCGGGCGCGACCGATCTTCCATTCTATGGAGTTCCAATGGCAAAGAAAGCACTGGTAATTCAACACGTCAACTTTGAAAGCCTGGGAGAGTTTTTACCCGTGTTCGCCCAGCATGGATACGTGGTGCAATACCTGAACGCCTGGGAGCTGAAAAAGCGTCCGCCCTCCCTGTCGGAGATCGACATGCTGGTGGTGCTCGGCGGTCCCATCGGCGCTTACGAGGAGGCCGACTATCCCTTCATCCTGGACGAGCTGGCCTTGCTGCGCCGCGCGCTGGACGCGACATTACCGATTCTGGGCGTTTGCCTGGGCGCCCAGTTGCTGGCGCGCGCGCTGGGCGGCAAGGTGTATCCGGGCCCGGTCAAGGAGATCGGAGTCGGCAGTTGCCACCTGACCCCGGAGGGCGAGCGCAGCTTCCTGGGTGCCTTGCTGCCGCGTGAATTTCCCGTGCTGCATTGGCACGGCGACACCTTTACGCTGCCGCCGGACGCCACCGCGCTGGTGAGCAACGTCCACTATCCGAACCAGGCCTTCGTCTACGGCAGAAATGTGCTGGCGCTACAATTTCACGTGGAAGTCGAGGCGAACGGTTTCGAGGCTTGGCTGGTGGGCCATGCTGGCGACATCGCCGCCCAGTCGCTCGACGTGAACGCCTTGCGCACCGACTTCGCCCTGGCTCAATCGCAAATCGCGCGCGGCGCGCGTCACATGCTGGCCGCCTGGCTGGCGCACACGGAGCCGGTCGCCGCTTGACGGTGGCGATCCGGCCTCGCTGCCCCCTGATCGCCGCGCTGGAACAGGCGCGGGGCAGGCCGACGAGTTTGCGCAATCATGGTCGCTCGGCCTTGCCGATCCTGGCCAAGGCCATGGCTCGCCGCGTCATCCGCGCCTGACGGCCCGTTTCGCCGAGCGCGCCGATTCACCCCGATCCGGCTTCGGCGAAGTAAAATCGGGTTTTATGGGGGAATACCGATGCCTAAAATCGACTTGAGCGCCATTCCCGAAACCAGCGGTTCCGGCTACCCGGCGCCTTTCGGCGGCGCGGTGGCGCCGCGCCTGCGCCAGCGGCTGGGCGACGCGGGCGGCTTGACCCAGTTCGGCGTGAATTTGCTGCGCTTGCCGCCGGGCTGCTGGTCCAGCCAACGTCATTGGCATTCCGAGGAAGACGAATTCACTTATGTCGTGTCGGGCGAGGTGGTGCTGGTGAGCGATGAAGGCGAGCAAGTCTTGCAAACGGGCGAGTGCGCGGCCTTTCCCGCCAATCAAGCCAACGGCCACCACTTCATCAACCGTGGCGCGGTGACGGCCGTGTGTCTCGATATCGGGTCGAGAGTGGCCAGTGACCGCACTGTGTATTCCGATATCGACATGGTGTTCGACCCGGACAGCGACTGTTACCTGCACCGCGACGGCAGGCCGTACCCGCCGGCCTGATCGGCGGCGGCCACGGCGGCCACGGCCTGCCGATGCTGACGCTTAACCCGCGCCGCCCGCCGTGAACGAGCGTTGCAGACGTTGCAGGAACGATTCCGGCTCCAGATAGCCGATCACCCGGCTGTTCGGAATTTCCTTGCCTTCGCCATTGAACAAGATGATGCCGGGCGGTCCGAACAGGCTGAATTTCTTCATCAGCGCCCGGTCCTCCGCGTTGTTGGCCGTCACGTCCACTTGCAGCATGCGGATTTTTTTCAGCTCGGCGCCGACCTTGACATTGGAAAAGGTGTTGTGCTCCATTTCCTTGCAGGCGACACACCAGTCGGCGTAAAAATCGAGCATGGCCGGGGTCTTGCTCGCCGCCAGGGTCTGTTCCAGCTCGGCCAGATTGCGCACCCGCGTGAAGCGCGCCTCGGCCGCCGGCGCGGCGCCCTGGGTGGCGGCCGCCGTGCTCATGCCCAGGTGCGATAGCGGCTGCAAGATGTCCTTGCCGGAACTGGCGGCGCCGGTCAGCTCGAACAGGCCGGCCACGAAAAACACCAGGCCCAGCATTTTGCCGACATAGCCGCTCAGCGTGGCGTGCGGCGGCAGCGCCTCGCCGACCCGCAGGAACACGGCGCACAGAATCGCGAAGCCGCCCCACAGCACCATCATCACGGTGGTGGAAAACACCGGCGTGACCATCCAGATCGCCACCGCGATCAGCAGCAAGCCGAACACTTTTTTCACGTTGTTCATCCAGGCGCCGGCGCGCGGCAGCAGGCTGCCGGCCGACAGTCCGGTCAGCAGCAGCGGCACGCTCATGCCGACCGCCATGAAAAACAGGGCCCAGCCGCCGATCCAGGCGTTGCGGGTTTGGCTGATATAGAGCAGGGCGCCAGCCAGCGGACCGGCCACGCACGGGCCGACGATCAGGGCCGACAGGGCGCCCATCACGAACACGCCGATGAAGCGGCCGCCGCGCAATTGGCCGCCGGTTTGACTGAGGCTCGTTTGCAGCGAACTGGGCAGCTGCAATTGGTAGACGTCGAACATCGACAGCGCCAGACCGACCAGCAGGGCGCCGAAGGTGAGCAGCACCCACGGTTTTTGCAGCGCGCCGGCCAGTCCTTCGCCCGCCAGGCCGGCCCCCACGCCCAGCGCGGTGTACACCAGCGCCATGCCCAGGCAGTAGGCGGTCGCCAGCAGCAAGCCGCGGCTGCGCGACACCGTGCCTTCGCCGACGATGATCGAGGACAGGATCGGCACCATCGGCAGCACGCAGGGCGTAAACGAGAGCAGCAGGCCGAACACCAGGAAGGCGCCGCCGATGCGCCACAGGCTACCGCTTTGCAGGGTGCGCTGGGCCAGCGAACTGTCGTCCTCGGCCGGGGCGGCTTCGGCGACGGTCGCGGCGGGCCGCGCCGCTGTCGCCGACAGCGGCGCGGCGCTCGAAATCGGCGCCGCCGGCGTGGCGTTGGCGGCGGCGGCCGCC
>JAYVUV010000165.1:0-1798 GCA_043787615.1 Janthinobacterium sp.
GCTTGATGGTGCGCAGATGGAAATAGATCATGCCGCACAGGAGGGCGATCAGCGCGTGGCTGCCGTAGCGCGTGAGCCATTCCAGCGACCAGGCGTAGGCCAGCGTGTTGCTCAGCGTTTGCCACACGGCCACCGCCGCCAAGCCGCAGCCGACCACGAACAGGTGGCGTCCCAGGCGGGCGTGACGGTCGAACAGGCGGTTGCCGAAGGCCCAGATGGCGGCCCACACCAGGGCGCCACCCAGCGCGTAGGCGATCACCAGCAGATAATTAATCAGCTGGAAGGCCTGGCTGTCGCCGATCCATTTGCCCAGCGTCGCCGTGGCGGCGACCAGGGCCAGGCCGCTCAGCGCCGGTCGTGTGCCTTCCCAGCCGTGCATGGTGGTGTCGACCAATTCCGGCGCGACCGCGTAGTCGGCGCCGCGGATGCGCAGATTGGTGTGGCCCAGGCGCACCACGGTGTCGCCGCCCAGGATCACGGTGCTGTGGCGCTTGCCCTGGTAGATGGTGCCGTTCTGGCTGCCCAAATCGCGCAGCATCAGGTGGCCGTCGCTGTAGGCTTCCACCAGCGCGTGCTGGGCCGCGCTGTGGGCGTCGTCGAGCACGAAATCGTTGTCATAGCCGCGCCCGAGCCGGATCGGCAAGCCGGCCACGCGCTGGCGGTGCAGCACCTCGCCGTTGCGGGCCAGGGTTTCGATGAAGTAGGGCGCCTTCATGGCTTGGCCCCCCGGCCCAGCGAGGTGAGCATCACGCGCGACAGGCGCATGCCGTTTTCATAGGACACGCCGCGCGCGTCGAGCCGGCTTTGCAGGCTCATCAGGGGGGCGTCGGTGCTGGCGGTCAGCAGGGCGAAGTCGTACAGGCCGGCGAATTTGCGGTAGGCGCGCACGCACAGCACGGCGCGCAGCGGCAGGCTGGTGTTTTTGACGAATTGCTCGGCGCAGCGCGGCCCAGTCAGCGCCGCTTCCTTGTAGCCGCCGAAATTTTCATTCTTGAACGAGGAGCCGGCCAGTTCGGCGAAGCGGACCGGGTCGAGCGTGGTGCTGCGCGTGAATTCGTGGCGGATGGCGATTTGTCCGGTTTGCAGCGAGCCGGAGATGAACACCGCCGACTCCATGGCGCAATTGGTGTAATCGATGGTGAAAGGAGTGTCGGCCTTCATGCTTGAGCGGCCCCAGCAACGCATTTGTTCCGATTCGCGCACCGGCACTTGATACGGCCCCATGCTTTTCAGCGCGAGCGGGGTGGCCAGCAGTTGATCGACCATGGTGCGCTGGTGGGCCAGCAGCTGGGTCGTCACCAGGGGCCGGAAATCCTTGGGCGGGGCCAGGTGCTGGGCGCTTTGCTGGGCCACTTGCTTGAGCAATTGCTGGGCGTAGCGGGCCGGCACCAGAAAACTGACCAACTCGCCATCCAGGCGTTTCGACACATTGATGCCGGCCAGGGCGCCATCCACCGTGACGCTTGGGCCGCCGCTCATGCCGGAGTTGATGGGGCCGGTGAACAAGAGCTGGTCGTAGCTGCTGCGCGCGATCACGCCGTTGTAGGCGCCTTCGGAAATGGCGAAGCCCAAGTCGAGCGGATTGCCGAGCGAATACAGGTATTGGCCCTGGGTCAGGGGCGCCAGTTGCGCCGGCATGGCGAAAAAGCCGGTGCCGTTGCGGCTCACGCGCAGCACGGCCAAGTCGTGCAGCACATCGACCGCCAGCAATTCGACATTGCCGCGCTGACCGCCGGTGTCCACCCATTCGCCCACATAGGTGGCGGGATCGAGCGCGAATTGCGACACCACATGGTAG
>JAYVUV010000166.1:0-7136 GCA_043787615.1 Janthinobacterium sp.
CTGCGCCACGGCGGCGGCAGTTATCCGCGCACCATGGCCAGGTTCGATCTGCCGGCCTACTTCAACGCCCTCAAGGCGCTCGACGGCAAGGAGATCATCGACGCGCTGGGCCAGCCGACCGGCACCTACTACGATTCGACGCGCATGACGCCGCTGTTCAATCCGACCGCTTCCTACGACGTGACCGAGAAAACCCTGGCCGCTTATTTGTCGGCCGAGCTGGCGGGCGAGGATTGGTTTGGCAATCTGGGGCTGCGCTGGCTGCGCACCCGTACCCAATCGGCCAGCGCGGTGCGGCGCGTGACCGGCATCGACGACTTGACGCCGAACGATCCGACCTCCAGCCCGACGGTGCACTACAGCGTGGCCGAGCCGGAAAACGTCAGTGCCCGGTACAACAAGCTGCTGCCGTCGATGAACGCCGGCTTGTGGCTGCGGGCCGATTTGCTGGCGCGGGTGGCGCTGGCCAAGACCATGTCGCGGCCCTCGCTCGACCAACTGGCGCCGCTGACCACCGACAGCTCGGTCGACCGGGTGTGGGAAATCAGCGTGCATGGCGACGCCCATCTGAAACCGGTGGATGCCAACCAGGGCGACCTGTCGCTGGAGTGGTATTACAACCGGGGCTCGATGCTGACGGCGGCCGTGTACTGGAAAAACATCAAAAACTTCGTCACCTACCGGCGCGAGGAGCAGGTCGACGTGGGCGTGCCGGGCCAGTTGTACACGGTGATCCGTCCCGTCAACGGCGACGGCGCCCGCGTGCGCGGGCTGGAGCTGGGCTTGCAGCACATGTTCCCGAACGGTTTCGGCGTGAACTATAAATACAGTTACACCCGCACCCGCTCCCAGGTCGGCGGAGTGGAGGTGGGCGCCCTGGAAGGGGTGGCCAAAACCGCTTCCGCCGCCGCCCTGCTGTACGAGGCCGGGCCGATCAACGCGCAAATCGCGCTCGACTACACCGGCCGCACGGTCGAAGTGCGCGAATCGTACGGCGGGCTGCCGAAGGTGGCCGATCCGCTCACCTGGATCTCGGCCTCGCTGTCGTACAGCGTCAATAAAAACCTCAGCCTCTTCATCGAAGGCAAAAACCTGGGCGACGCGGTCTACCACGCCACGCTGGGCGGGCGCGGCGACGCGCTGGCCGGCTTTGAAAGCTGGGGCCGCACCGTCACGGTCGGCGCCACCGCCAAATTCTGATCCACCGCCAGCGCCACTTTTTTTACAGGAAGAACCCGATGAAATCGACCAATTGGCTGGCCCACGCCCTCGTCACCACCGTGCTGTGGGGCGTCTGGGGCGCGTACGCGGGCGCCCCGTCCGAACATGGATTTCCCGACACCCTGATCTACGTGGTGTGGGCGCTGACCATGATCGCGCCGGCCTGCTACGCCATGCAACGGGTCGGCTGGCGGCTCAAGCGTGACGCCCGCTCGATCTGGCTGGGCGGCGTGATCGGCGTGCTGGGCGCGGGTGGCCAGATGATTCTGTTTCGCGCGGTGCAGACCGGCCCCAGTTATTTGATTTTCCCGATCATTTCGCTGTCGCCGATGGTCACCATCGTGCTCTCGTATTTTTTGCTCAAGGAACGGGTGGGCAAATTCGGCCTGCTCGGCATCGTGCTGGCCATGTGCGCGCTGCCCTTGTTCGATTACTCCTCCAGTGGCGGTGGCGCCAGCATGGGCTGGTGGTTCGTGCTGGCCGTGGCGGTGCTGCTGGCCTGGGGCTTGCAGGCTTACTTCATCGGCCTAGCCAACGACAGCATGGACGCCGAGAGCATATTTTTTTACATGACCGTCGCGGCGCTGGCCTTCATTCCGGCCGCCCTGTGGCTGACCGATTTTTCGCGGCCGATCAACCTGGGTTGGCAGGGGCCGTACCTGGCCGCCGCCACGCAGATATTAAACGCGGTCGGCGCCCTGACCCTGGTGTTCGCTTTCCGCTTCGGCAAAGCGATGGTGGTCTCGCCCCTGGTCAACGCCGGCGCGCCCTTGCTCACCTCCGTGATCGGCATCGCCAGCGCCGGCGCGCTGCCCGGCAACGCCAAGCTGGCCGGCGTGGTGCTGGCCTTGCTGGCGGCCCTGCTGCTGGCGCTGCCCGAGGCGCCGCCGTCGCCGGCCGATCCGGCTTGAGCGGTTTGAACGCGTACCCGACGCGGGCGCGACGCGGTTCCCCTTTTCTATCAAGGCAAACATTATGAAGACACTGCTTAACATTGTGCGGCGACACAAGGCCGGCACGGCGCTCGGCATCTACGCGGTCTGCTCGGCCCACCCGGTGGTGCTGGAGGCGGCCCTGCGCGAAGGGCTGGAGCACGGCATCCCGGTCTTGATCGAGGCCACCTCGAATCAGGTCAACCAATACGGCGGCTACACCGGCATGACGCCGCACGGGTTTCACGTCTTCGTGATGGCGCTGGCCGAACAGGTCGGCCTGGCGCCTGACATGGTGCTGCTGGGCGGCGACCATCTGGGGCCGAACTGCTGGCAGTCGGAGCCGGCGGCCAGCGCCATGGCCAAGGCCGAGGTCATGATCGATCACTATCTGACGGCGGGCTTTCGCAAAATTCATCTGGACTGCTCCATGTCCTGCGCCGACGATCCGCGTCCGCTGCCCGAGACTGTGGTGGCGCGGCGCGCCGTGCGCCTGTGCGCGGTGGCCGAGGCGAGCTGGCGGCGCGCCGGCGGCGCCGCGCCGGTGTATGTGATCGGCACCGAGGTGCCGGTGCCGGGCGGCGCGGCCGAGGCGCTCGACCGGCTGGAGGCGACCACCCCGCAGGCGGCCGCCGCCACCATCGCGGCCCACCGCGCCGCCTTTTTCGCGGCCGGCCTGGAGGCGGCCTGGGAGCGCATCGTCGGCCTGGTGGTGCAGCCTGGCGTCGAGTTCGACCATTACAAGGTGATCGACTACCGCGCGGGCGAGGCGCGCGCGCTGAGCGCGCACATCGAGAGCGAACCTGGCATGGTGTACGAGGCCCATTCCACCGATTACCAAACCCCGGCCAATTTGCAGTCGCTGGTGCGCGACCATTTCGCGATTCTGAAAGTGGGGCCGGCCGCCACCTTCGCCCTGCGCGAAACGCTGTGGGCGCTGGCCGACATCGAGCACGCCTGGCTGGGACCGCGCCGCAGCGCCGACCTGAAAGGCGTGGTGCTGGCCGCGATGCGGGCCAACCCCACCTACTGGCGCGGTTACTACGACGAGGGCCGGGATTCCCAGCTCGACTTGCAGTTCAGCCTGAGCGACCGGATCCGCTACTACTGGCCGGAGCCGGCCGTGCGCCAGGCGTGCGGCGCCATGCTGGCCAATCTGGAGCGCCATCCGCCGCCGATGTCGCTGCTCAGCCAATATCTGCCGCGCCAGCACGCGGCGATCCGCGCCGGCAGTCTGGCGGCCGGCACCGGGCCGCTGCTGCGCGCCGGCGTGAGCGCGCTGTTGCGCCAGTATCACGCGGCGTGCGCGCCGCAGGCCGGCGCACCGGAGCACGCGGCATGACGGCCGCCCAATTCGGCTACGCCCAGGCCGAGCTGGCCGCGCGCGGCGGCGACTGGACCGGGCGCGAAATCGCCCAGCAGCCCGCCGTCTGGCGCAAGGTATGCGAGCAGCTGGACGCGCGCGACGACGACATCGGCGCCTTTTTGGCGCCGCTGCTGGCCGACCCGCGGCTGCGCATCGTGCTGACCGGGGCCGGCACCTCGGCCTTCGTGGGCGAGTGCCTGGTGCCGGCCATTTTGCGCCAGTCCAGCTGCGCGGTGGAGGCGGTGGCGACCACCGATCTGGTGGCCGGGCCGGACCGCTATTTCCGCGCCGAGGTGCCGACCCTGCTGGTGTCGTTCGCCCGCTCCGGCAACAGCCCGGAAAGCGTGGCGGCCTTCGATCTGGCCGAGCAGATGGTGACGCGGCGTTTCCATCTGGTGCTCACCTGTAACCAGGACGGCGCCCTGTACCGGCGCTGCGCCGGGCGCGCCAACGCGCTGGCCATCGCCCTGCCGGAAGAAACCCATGACCGCGCGTTCGCCATGACCTCCAGCTTCACCGCCATGCTGCTGGCGGCGGCCCTCATTTTCGGCGTGCTCGATCCGGTGCGCGACAGCGTGGCCGACTGCGCGGCGGCGGCCGCCGCGCTGCTGGACGGGCAAATGGGGCGCCTGCGCCAGCTGGCCGGGCGCGATTTCGAGCGCGTGGTCTACCTCGGCAGCAACGAGCTGGGCGGCTTGGCGCGCGAAGCGGCGCTCAAGCTGCTGGAGCTGAGCGACGGCCGGGTGGTGGCCAGCTTCGATTCGCCGCTCGGCTTTCGGCACGGGCCGAAAAGCGTGATCAACGACCGCACCCTGGTGGTGCTGATGCTGTCGAACGATCCCTACACCCGGCGCTACGATCTCGATCTGCTCAACGAGCTGCGGGGCGACGGCCGCGCGGGCCAGGTGCTGGCCCTGAGCGGCCGGCCCGACCCGGCGCAGGACGAGCACTGGGTGCTGGTGCCGGGCATGGAGCGGGCCAGCGACATCGCGCTGGCGCTGCCCTACATCGTGTTCGCCCAGGTGTTGGCGCTGCTACAATCGCTGCGACTGGGGCTGCGGCCGGACACGCCGAGCGTCTCCGGCACGGTCAACCGGGTGGTGCATGGCGTGACCATCTACGCGTGGGAAGGAAAGGACAAGCATGTACCTCGGCATTGACGGCGGCGGCACCAAGACCGCGTTCGCGCTGATCGACGCGGACGGCGCCGTGCTGGCGCGCCACGACGGCGCCGGCGCCTATTATCTGGAGCGGGGCGTGGCGGCCACCGGCGACCTGCTGCGCGAGGGCGTGGAAGCGACCCTGGCGCTGGCCGGCGTGGCGGCGCATGACGTGGCGTTCGCCTTTTTCGGCTTGCCCGCGCATGGCGAGGACAGCGCGCTGCGCGCGACGCTCGACCGGCTGCCCGGCGCGGCGCTGCCGGCGGCGCGCTACCGGGTCGGCAACGACATGGTGTGCGGCTGGGCCGGATCGCTGGCCTGCGGCGACGGCATCAACGTGGTGGCCGGCACCGGCTCGATCGCCTACGGCCAGTACCGGGGCGCCGAGGCGCGCGCCGGCGGCTGGGGCGAATTGTTCAGCGACGAGGGTTCGGCCTACTGGATCGCGCGCGAAGGCTTGAACCTGTTTTCGCGCATGAGCGACGGGCGCGCCGAACCGGGGCCGCTGCTGGCGCTCTTGCGCGAAGCGTTGGCACTGCGCGACGACCTCGATCTGTGCGCCCACGTGTACGGCCGCATCAAGGCCGAGCGCGCCCCGATGGCGCAGCTGGCGCTGCTGGTGCATCGGGCGGCGTTGGCGGGCGACGCGCAGGCGGCCGCCATTTTCGACGTGGCCGCGCGCGAATTGGCGGCGCTGGTGGCGGCCGTGCGCGCCCGCCTGGGCGTGCCGGACGGCGCGCCGCTGGCGGTGTCCTACAGCGGCGGCGCGTTCAATCCCGAATCGCTGCTGCTGGCGCCATTCCGGCGGGCGCTGGCCGCGCATGGCCCGTTTCAACTGCACACCCCGCGCTTCGCGCCCGTGGTGGGCGCGGCCCTGTACGCGGCGCGCTGCGGCGGTCATATTCTGGCGCCGCGCGCGCTGATCAAACTTGAAGCCGAGTGCGCGCGGCACGGCTGGTGAAGAACGGACGATGACCATGACGAAGACGATAACGACGCGATTTAATTGGACCGCCGGCCTGCTGCTTGCCATGCTGATGGGCGGCCCGGCGCACGCGGCCACCGCCACCGCGCCCGCCGCCGACGCGCTGGCCATGACGCCGCCGATGGGCTGGAGCAGCTGGAACAACTTCGGCGAGTCCATCGACGAAGCCCTGATCATCGAGACCATCGACGCGATGGCGGCCAACGGCATGCGCGACGCCGGCTACCGGTATGTGAATCTGGACGACGGCTGGCAGCGCTACAAGGGCGAGCGGCGCGACCATCCGCTGGAAGCCGATCCGCTGCGCTTCCCGAAGGGGATCAAGTACCTGGCCGACTACGCGCACGCCAAGGGCTTCAAGCTGGGCATCTATTCCGGGCCGGGGCAAAGCACCTGCGCCGGCTACACCGGCAGCGAGGGGCATGACAAGCAGGACGCCGCCTTGTTCGCCGGCTGGGGCATCGATCATTTGAAGTACGACAGCTGCTGTTCGCACAAGGACGCGCCGGTGCCGGTGCTGAAGGCCATTTTCGGCAGCATGGCCGGCGCGATCAAGGCGCAGCCGCACCGCATGGTGCTGCACGCCTGCCATTGCGGCTGGGGCAAACCGTGGGAATGGGCGCCGGCGCTGGGCATCCAACACTGGCGCATCGGGCAGGATATCTCGGACGACTTCGACTATCCCGGCAACCGCGAAAAATACTATTTCGACGTGCTCGACATGCTGGACCGCGGCGTCGGGCTGGAGAAGTATTCCGGTCCCGGTCACTGGAACGATTACGACATGCTGATCGTGGGCTTGAACGGGCATAGCAAGGAATTGGTCGGGGCGGGCGCGTCCAACATCGAATACCGCACCCATTTCAGCTTGTGGGCGATGCTCGATTCGCCCCTGCTGGTGGGCGCCGACGTGCGCACGCTCGACGCCTACACGCTGGAGACCTTGACCAACCGCGAAGTGATCGCCCTCAATCAAGACCCGTTGGGCAAGGCGGCCGAGAAGGTGCGCGACGACGGCGCCTTGCAGATCTACGCCAAGGAGCTGGCCGACGGCAGCGTGGCGGTGGCCTTGCTCAATCGGGGCGGCAGCACTGCCGACATGACGCTGAGCCTGCGGCGCGACTTGACTTTGACCTGGAAGAAGTACCGGGTGCGCGACCTGTGGCGCCACGAGGAGATGGGCAGTTTTTCGATTCCCTACACGACCGAGGTGATCGGCCATGAGGCGCGGGTGCTGCGGCTGTATCCGGTGAAGGAGTGAGTGGCGCCGCGCGGTCGTCGGTGGGGCATTTGGTGGCGATCCGACAGGCTCATGGAAACGCCGCACCGCCGCTCACCGACGAGTTGAGACCGGCATGCGCCGGCCCGGCGCGAAAAGTAACGCTAGCACGATCAAAATACTAGACGACTGGTCTAGTTGTGCTATAGTGGAATCCATGAGCACAGCCCACACACCAGCGACAGTCGATGTC
>JAYVUV010000167.1:0-4576 GCA_043787615.1 Janthinobacterium sp.
CTTAGCCTGGAAGAGCACCGCTGGTGCGCCGCCATCGCCAGCACCCAGCCGCTGGGCCGCTTGCTGCGCGCCGACTCCGCGTTGCCGGCCGCCAGCCTGGAAGCCTATGGCCTGGCCGAACTGGCCTGGCGCCTGGAATACGGTTTCGCCGGCATGTGGCCACGCCTGCGGCTGCTGGTGGACGGCGAGCTGGCGCGCCAGGTGACCGCCTTGCTGGCCCACGGCCGGCGCGACGTGGTGGCGCTCGAAGCGGGCGCGGCGCGCGGTCAGCGTTGCTGGCAAATGTGCCGCCAGCGTCTGCAACGCGGGGTGGTGGCATGAAGCCCCTGCGTCGCGGCCTGGGCCGGCTGGTGCTGGCCTGCCCGGTGGGCTTGCTGGTAGTGGCGTTTTGCTGGCCCGTTTTTTGATCCGAACGAAAGCTCGACCATGAATTTTTGCACCGCCACCATCCGCACCGACCCCGGTTTGCTCGCCGACCAGGGTGTCTTGTCCCGCCAGGCGCTGACCATCACCGCCGACGCCGTACTGGCCGCCGAACGGATCGTCGAGCAAGCCCGCGCCGACGCCGACGAGGTGACTTGGCAGGCCGACCAGGCCGCCCAAGCCAGCGTGGCCGAGCTGCAAAGCCAGACCCTGGCCCAGGCGGAAACCATGTTCGCCGCCTTGGAACAGTTGCAGCAAGTGTTTTTAGAACGTTCGGAAGACATGGTGGTCGACTTGGCGCAAGCCTTGTTCCTGCGCCTGGCGGGCGAGCTGACCCCGCGCGAGCGGGCCGCGTTGATGCTGCGCCAGTTGCTGGCGGCCGCGCCGCCGCGCTTGGTGGAACCGGTGCTGCGCCTGCATCCGTCCGAAGCGGCGCTGATCGAGCCGGACAGCTTGCCGGCCGGCTGGATACTCAAGGCCGATCCCGCCATGGGATTGCAACGCTGCCGCCTGGAAGCGGTCAGCGGCGAGTGGGCCTTCGACTTCGACGCCGCCGTGCTGGCCTTGCGCCAGGGCTTGGATGGCGCCCGCAGTCAACAAGGCGAGATGGCCAAGGCCGCCGTGGAGCAGCAGCGGCGCGAGCTGGAAGAGGGCGGGCAGGATGCGTATCCGGAAGACGAGTACGGGCAAGACGAATACGATCAGGAAGAGCAAGAACCACGCTTGCACTAGCGCGGCGCCGACCAGCCCGCCCCATGGCGGCGGCCGGCCGCGCCGTGACGGGACCGTAATGGAACCGTCACGGCGCCGTAAGCAGGCGGTAAAGCAGTCGTGACGGACCCATATCTGTCCGGCGCCCACCACGCGTTCCGCGCCCGGCCCCGGCCGGCGCGCAAAGATGGACCGGCCGCGCGCCTTGCGCGGCCGCAGCGGACGCGACACCTTGTCGCGCCCGACCAGCGGCGCGGCCCTCCACAGACGGCCATCGCGCCGGGATTGTCTCAACAATTCTCACCTCGACCCGCGTCAAGGAACTCGGCCGCCCCAGGGCGCACCAATAAGGGAGAGAGCTAGCGCAGCCTCGATCTTCGTGGTGCGCCAAGCTGTTGATTGTCGTGTCAATTCAAAGGAAATCGCATGTCTAATTCGCATAGCAACACCATGGCTTCGGTGCGCCGCATGGACGACAAGCTGGACAAAACCAATAACGAGATCGAGGATTTCATGCGCGCCCAGGCCGGCGGCGAAGAGCCCGATCCTTCGGCCTTCATGGCCATGATGGAAAAACGCATGACGGTGCAGCAAGCCATGCAAGCCCAGGTCAAACTGAACGAGAAGCCTTTGAAAACCGTCTTGGGCGACGTGCATTAATCATGGGCGCCGCGAACGAACGTGAACAGTTGCAGCATTGGTTGGCCGGTAGCCCGGTCGATACCATCCTCGATTTGTACGAGGAGCAGGTGTTTCTGAACCTGGCCCGCGACGGGGCCGAGCTGGGTCTGGTGTTAATGCCGCAGGGCGGCGCCGATCAGCTGGCGGAGGTGATGGGGCTGGGTTTTTCCAGCGCGCTGCAATTCGAAGCCGGACTGTCCTGCAGCGCGGATGGCAAACAAGTCTTGCTCACGCGCTGGCTGCCTGGCGTGCGTAACTGGATCGCGGCCGGCGCGGCGCTGCAAGCTTTGCTGGAACAAGGCGCCGCCTGGCGCCATATGTTGAATCAACAGGGGCCGTCGGCGGCCAAGCCGGCGGCGCCGGGTCAAAGTGTGCATGGACTGCGCGACGCGCAGCGTCAACAACAACGCCTGCTCGGGCTGCTGCAAGAAAAGAAATCATGAAAACAACTACTTTCAAACGCGTCTTGTTGCTGTTGATCGCCTGCTGCTCCCTGGGCCAGGCGCCCTCCGCGTGGGCCACCACGCCGGCCAAATGGAAGGAAAGCGGCTTTTCCATCAACGCCAACGGCATGCCGCTGGGCCGCGTGCTGCGCGAGTTCGGCACCATCTACGGCGTCAAACTGCAAGTAAACACCAACGTCAGCGATCCGGTCAAGGGTCGCGTGCAAGGCTCGAACGGTGCCGAATTCCTCGACCGTTTGGCCAGCAACTACAAATTCAATTGGTTCGTCTATAACAAAACGCTGTACATCGTGTCCGACGACGACAACCGCTCGGTGCGCATTCAAGTCGGCGAAGACGCGGTACAGGACGCCAAGACGGCGCTGACCGGGGTCGGCTTGTTCGACGACCGCTTCGGCTGGGGCGAGTTGCCCGACGAAGGCGTGGTGCTGCTGAGCGGCCCGCGCGAATATGTCCGGTTGGCCAGCGAGATTTTGCTGCCGGACGGTAAAAAAACCACCGCCTCGGGCAGCACCGCGCCGACCGGCAAGGGCCGTCAAATGATGTTGTTCCGCTTGAAGTTCGCCAGCGCCACCGACCGTGTCATCAATATCCGTGGCCAGAAAGAAACCGTACCGGGCATCAAGACCATGTTGTCGAATCTGCTGCAATCCTCGGGTGGCGGCAACGGCGACAAATTGAGCGGCGACACGCCCAAGTTCGACCTGAGCAGCAACAAGCGCTCGCGCAATCCCGTCAACGGTCCGGGCACCACCCGCGAAGTGGGCGCCGGCAGCGCCGCCCGCAACGACAGCCGGGTCGAGGACGACGACGAAGTGAGCAGCTCCGGTTCGCGCTCCAAAAATGCGGGCCGCGAAGAAAAGCCGCGCATCGAAGCGGACGCCTCGCTCAACGCCATCATCATCTACGACAATGTCAATAAACACGATCTGTACCAGAACTTGATCGCCGAGCTCGACGTCGAGCCGGGCCAGGTTGAAATCGAGGCGCTGATCGTCGACATCGACCGCAACAGCCTGTCCGAAATGGGCGTGGAATGGGCCGTCGAGATCGGCAACCGCAGCGCCACCTTCAACGGCACCACCGGCGATTCGGCCGGCACCAGCTTGCCGATCCCCGGTTCGACCATGTTGATCCGCAACGCAGGGAAGTTCTATGCCCGTCTGAAGGCGCTCGAAGGCACCGGCGACGCCCACGTGCTGGCCAAGCCGACCGTGCTGACCCTGGAAAACGTGGCCGCCGTGCTCGATTTGAGCCAAAGCGCCTACGTGCCGCTGGTCGGCGAACGGGTGGCCGATCTGGCCAACGTGACGGCCGGCACCATGTTGCGGGTGGTGCCGAGGATCTTGCGCGACGGCCCTAACCGGACCCGGGTGCGGCTGGACGTCGACATCGAGGACGGCACCCTGGGCGACGCCAACAGCAAGACCAATGTGACCCGCTCGACCATCACCACGCAGGCCATCATCGACCTGCAATCGACCCTGATGATCGGCGGCTACCATTCGGAATCGAAAACCCAGCAGCATAACAAGTTCCCGATCCTGGGCGACTTGCCCGGCGTCGGCGGCCTGTTCCGCAACACCAACGACACCACCCGCAACCGCGAACGGCTGTTCTTGATCACGCCACGCTTGGCCGAAACCGGCATGACGGCGGCGCGCCGTTCGGCCGCCGGTCAAAAGGCGCGGCTCATTCTCGATACCCCGGCCGAGTTGGTGCCGGCCGGCGAGGGCGCCCGTAAACCGGCTCCGGCCCCGGTCGAGAAGGAAGTCACGTTCGGTCAGTTGTTTTAAGCCCAGGTACGGGCTGCTCGGTGGCGCGGCGTGTCGGCACACGCGTCACCGGCGATGTATGGGAAGGCGCCCGTTTCGACGGGCGCTTTTGTATTGGGCGGCAGGGGCGCGGGCGGTCGGCGAGGGCCCAAGCGCGGCGCAAGCACGCTGCGCGCGGAAGTGAAAAAAATGCGTCAACGATTGAACTATTTTCTTGGCACGCCCACTCATCTTTAGCTGCAAAGAACGCGGCGCGAGCTGCACAACACTTTATCGATCAACTACAAGGAAAATATCATGGGCATCGTAAATGCAACTTTGGGCAATGGCGTATCGGGCGCGGTCGGTAGCTTGTCGGGCGACGCCACCAGCGTGACCCACAGCGTGAACGCCGGTCGCGGCGAAGCGATCGAGCGCGAAGAAAGCGACAACGCGCTGCAAGGTATGCAAGACAATCTGGAAATTCACCGTCTGGCACGCGCCGACGCGCATCAAAAAGCCTTGGGCCAAATCGGCGCCTAA
>JAYVUV010000168.1:0-9529 GCA_043787615.1 Janthinobacterium sp.
CGCAGCTTCGCCGACGGCGGCGGCATCGGCATGGCTTCCACCTCGCTCAGCTGGAACGAATACCGGGGCCGCTTCGTGATGATCGGCCAGCATAAATACGGCACCCCGTCCGTGTTCGGCGAAATTTGGTATGCCGAGGCCGACACCCCGATGGGGCCGTGGGTCGACGCGCGCAAGGTGGTCAGCCATAACAATTACACCTTCTACAACCCGTACACCCATCCGTATCTGTCCCCGGACAAGGGCAAGACCGTGTATTTCGAGGCCACCTACACGTCGTCGTTTTCGACCGCGCCGGTGATCACGCCGCTGTACAACTACAACCAGATGATGTATCGGGTCGATGTCGACGACGCCCAGCTGAAATTGCCGGTGCCGATTTACGACCAGGGTGGCGCCAGCGCCGACCAGTTCGGCGCCAAGCAAAGCGTGGCGCCCGGCGCCGCGCCGCTGGCCGCGCCCTTCCTGGCGCTGGACCGTGCCGCCGCCGGCACCACCCCGATCGGCTGGAGCGCGCCGGCTTGCGACGCCTCGCGCCGCCTGGTCAGCGGCGCCGGCGTGCTCGACCCGCTGTTTTTCGCCGCACCCAGCGCGCCGGCCGCGCCCATGAAAAGCATGGTCGCGCTGTATGAATACAACCATGCCGACGGGCGCCGCGTGTACACGGTCGACGCGACCCAGGCGCCGGCCGGTTTCGTGCGCGCGGCCGCGCCGCTGGCTTGGGTCTGGAGCAATCCGGTCAAGGTCAAGCTGCCGGTCGGCGATTATCGCGGCAATCTGGTGGTCAACGCCGGCGCCGATCAGTGCGTGGCCAAGGGTGCGTCGGCCACCACCGCCGTGACCTTGAACGCCACGGCGGTGCGCAAGGCGGCGGGCGGCGAGCCGAGCTACCGCTGGCATGTGCCGGCCTCGCAAGTGACGCCCGCCCAGTGCGAGTCGGTGCTGGGCGCCCGGGCCGTGCTGCAACTGGCGGTCGGCACGCACAAGATCGTGGTCGAGGCGACCGATGCCGCCGGTAACATCAGCGCGGACACGGTGGTGGTGCGGGTCAAGTAAGCCCCGTCAGCCCCGTCAAGCGCCGGGGGCGTCGTCCAGCATGCGCAGCAGCGTTTCCGTGGAGCGCACCCGGCCGATATGGGGGAACACGCGCTCGCAGGCGAAGCGGTGCGCTTCGGCCGACACGCCACTCATCGCGTCTTCCGCGAACACCAGCCGAAAACCTTGATCGAAGGCGGCGCGCGCGGTCGATTCGACACCGAAATTGGTGGCGATGCCGCCCAGTACGATGGTGTCGATTTGGCGCCGGCGCAATATTTGCTCCAACTGGGTGCCGTAAAACGCGCCCCATTGGCGTTTGACCACCAATACATCATCTTCTTGCGCGCCGGCCTCGGGCGCCAACGCGGAGGCCAGCGGCCCCGGCGGCGGCGCGCCAGGCGCACGGCCCAACGGCGCGTCGGCCGGCAAGGCCAGCAATTCATCCACCAGCACCCTGACATACACCACCGTGCCGCCGCGCGCGCGCATGGCCCGCGCCAGACGGGCACAGTGGTCCACCACCAAGCCGGCGGCATGCGGCGCCAGTGCACGCGCCACATTACTATTTTGTAAATCAATCAGCACCAGCGCGCTACGCGCGGGGTCGAGCGGGAAGGTATCCATACTGCTCCATAATGTGAGATGATCCTCATATATTATCACTAGAAAGTGAGTATGGCCTCAGATTCAACACCTATCGCACGCAGGGTGCCGCAACAACAGCGCGCCGCCCTGCGCCTGGAAAGCATTCTGCGCGCCGCCGGGCTGGCCATCGCCGAGCGCGGCTATCAAGCCGCCACCATGACCGAGATCGCGGCCCTGGCCGGCACCTCGATCGGCGCGCTCTACCAATATTTCCCCAACAAGGAAGCGCTGGCGCATACCCTGCGCACCCAATACGCCGATGAAATGGATGCGCGCTGGAGCCGATTGGCCGCCGAGGCGGGCCACGCGCCGCTGGCCGAACTGGTGGCGTCCCTGTTCGATTTGATGCTGGATTTTCTGCGCACCCATCCGGGCGCCATGGAGCTGATCAACGCGCCCATCGATTTCCAGCGCGACCAGCCATTGCGCGACCGTTTGCTACAACGTTTCGCGCAATTGTTCGTCCGGCGCCTGCCGACGCTGGCGCCGCAGCAGGCGTATTTGATCGCCAGCGTGACCCTGCAAATCGTGCGCAGCCTCAATCCCCTGTACCGGCTGGCCGGAGACGATGGTGCCCGCGCGCGCTTGGTCGCCGAATTCCAGGCCGCCGTCACCGCTTATCTACGGGCGCGCCTGGAATAAGGTCGGCAAGGCTTTTGCCGCGACGCGCCATTTTTTGTTATCATGGGCTTGTTGAAACCGAACTGCATTAAGGCGATGCGTACACCACACTCTTCCAGACTCACCGCAGCGGCACAGCGAGGCGCCGCGTCGCCCCTGTTCGCGCGCGGCGCCTGGCGTATGTGGGTCGCGCTGCTGACCACGCTCAGTTTCGTCATGTTGATGGCGGCCTCGTCCAGCCACGAGCATCGCGACATCAAGGCCGAGCACGATTGCGTGCTGTGCAGCGCGGTGCTGGACCAGGTGGCCGACCTGGCCGTGCCGCCGGCCTTGCTGCCGCAAGCGCTGGCGCTATCGTATATCTTGTTTGTTCCGGCCGTGCCGCTCGCCTCGCGCGCCGTGCCCAGCCTGCTTCCCCCCAGCCGCGGTCCGCCGCGCGCCTCCGTCTAGTCGATACGCTTGTTTTTTTATCGAGGCACGCCGCCGTTCCGGCCGCGCGTCCGTCGTTTACTATTCAGAGGTTTTTTATGCAACGCACTCCCCAGCTGCGCCAGCTCGCGCTCGCCATCGCCAGTCTCTTCGCCGTCTCCGCCGTCCACGCCGCCGATCCCGCGCCGGACGCCTCCGACGCCGCCCCGTCCGCCGGCCTCACCACGGTCGAAGTCACGGCCGCTCATTTGAAGAGCGCCCGGGTCGACCTGTCGCCCAAGGTCGGCACCACTGTCTACAGCATCGACCGCCACATGGTCGACATGCTGGGGCAGGGCGACAATACGCCGTTCAACGAAGTGCTGTTGCGCCTGCCCGGCGTGGCCCAGGACTCGAAGGGTTCCGGTTCGCTGCATGTGCGCGACGACCACGCCAACGTGCAATACCGTATCAACGGGGTCCAGCTGCCCGAGAGCATCACCGGTTTCGGCCAATCGATCGATACCCGCCTGGTCGATCAAATCGACTTCATGACGGGCGCCTTGCCGGCCCAGTTCGGCCTGCGCACGGCCGGCATCATCGACATCCAGACCAAGGAAGGTGCCGCCCCGGGCGGGCGGGTCGGCGTGCTGGTCGGCAGCCACAATTATGTGGAACCGAGCGCCGAGCTGTTCGGCAGTCAAGGCGGGTTCAATTATTATTTATCGGGCAGTTATTTGGCCAATTCGCAGGGCATCGAAAATCCTACGTCGGCGCGCAACCCGCTGCACGACAAGACGCGCCAGTCCAAGTCCTTCGGTAACCTGTCGTATATCGTCGACGACAGCACCCGGCTGGGCATGATGTTCGGCACCTATAACGGCCGCTTCCAGATTCCCAACAATCCCGGCCAGGCGCCCGGCTTTTCTCTGACCGGCCAATCCGACGCCGACGCCGGCACCAGCGCCCTGGCCTCGGCCGACTTGAATGAAAACCAGCGCGAGGTGAACCGTTTCGTCGTGCTGTCGCTGCAAAAAAGCCTGGGCGACTTGAATTTCCAGCTGTCCGGCTTTAATCAATATTCGGAATTGCATTACACGCCTGACCCGGTCGGCGATCTGGTCTACAACGGCGTGTCGTCCGACGCGCTGCGCTCGAACCGCGCCAACGGGGTGCAGTTCGACGCCAGCTATAAACTACTGGCCGACCATACCGTGCGCGCCGGCTTGGCTTACACCCGTCAAGTTACCCGCAGCGACAACACGGTGGCCGTGTTCCCCACCGACGCGGACGGCGCCCAAAGCGCCAGCGATCCCGTGACGATTGCCGACCAAAGCGGCAAGACCGGGCGCTTGGCCAGTTTTTATCTGCAAGATGAATGGCATATCAGTAAACCGCTGACCCTCAATTACGGGGTGCGCTTCGATAAGGTATCGGCTTACACGGAAGAGAAGCAGTGGAGTCCGCGCGTCAATCTGGCGTATCAATTGAGCCCGGCCACCGCGCTGCACGCCGGGTATTCGCGCTACTTCACGCCGCCGCCGCAAGAATTGGCGGCGCAATCGAGCATCGACCTGTACGCCAACACCAGCAACGCGCCGCAAATCGCCCAGTCGGACACGGTCAAGGCCGAACGCACACGGTATTACGACGTGGGGCTGAGCCACCAGATCAACGCCAAATGGACCGTGACGGCGGACGCGTATTATAAAAAGATCAGCAATCTGCTGGACGAGGGACAATTCGGTCAGGCTTTGATACTCACCCCCTTCAATTACGCGCACGGTTTCGCCAAGGGCCTGGAACTGTCGGCCATCTACAGCGAGAAAAACTGGGGCGGTTACTTGAATCTGACCAGCCAAAAAGCCCAGGGCAGCGACATCAATTCCGGCCAATCGCTGTTCGCGCCGGACGAAGTGGCCTATATCGCCAATCACTACATCTTTGTCGATCACGACCAGACTTACACCATGTCCGGCGGCGGCCATTACCACTTCGGCGACTCGCAAGTGAGCGCCGACTTCCTGTACGGCAGCGGCCTGCGCACCACACCGGACGGCGGCGCGCCCAATTCCGGCACCCTGCCGCACTACACCACCGTCAACACCACCTTTACCCACACCTGGAAAACCACCCCGGTGGGCAAGCTGGAAGGCCGGCTGGCGCTGATCAACTTGTTCGACAAGTCTTACCTGTTGCGCGACGGCTCGGGCGTGGGCGTGGGCGCGCCGCAATATGGCGCGCGGCGCAGCTTGTACGCGGGGCTGTCGGCCAGTTTCTAGCACTGCTGGGCCGTTTTCCCCCGCGCCCGCATGCCCCGGCGCGGCGTGCGGGCGCGCGCACGTTAGCAAAACATCGGCGCCGATCTGGTATAGAATACTGTACATGCATACAGTTTAAGGTCGGCGCCATGGAATTGACGGACAAGCTCGAAATCCTGGCCGACGCCGCGAAGTACGACGCGTCTTGCGCCAGCAGCGGTGCGCCCAAGCGCGGCTCGATCGGCCAGGACGGCATCGGCGCCACCAACGGCATGGGTATTTGCCACAGTTACACGCCGGACGGCCGCTGCGTGTCGCTGCTCAAAATTCTGCTCACCAATTTTTGCGTCTACGATTGCCAATATTGCGTCAACCGGCGCAGCTCGAACGTGCCGCGCGCCCGTTTTTCGGTGCAAGAAGTGATCAAGCTGACCACCGATTTTTATCTGCGCAATTACATCGATGGCTTGTTTCTCAGTTCCGGCATCATCCGCTCGGCCGATTACACCATGGAGCAACTGGTGCAAATCGCGCGCGAGTTGCGCGAGATCCATCACTTTCGCGGCTACATCCATTTAAAGACGATACCGGACGCCGATCCGGCCCTGATCGAGGCCGCCGGGCGCTATGCCGACCGGCTCAGCGTCAACATCGAGCTGCCGAGCGAGGCCAGCATCGAACGCTTGGCGCCGGAGAAAAATATCCACACCATCAAGCTGGCGATGGGCGCGATCCGCACCAAGCTCGATGAAAAAGCCGAGGAACCGAACGCGCCCAAGTTCGCGCCGGCCGGCCAGAGCACCCAGATGATCGTGGGCGCCGACGCCAGCGACGACCGCAATATCTTGAACACGGCCGAGACCTTGTACGGCAGCTATAAACTCAAGCGCGTGTATTATTCCGCTTTCAGCCCCATTCCACAGAGCCCGAAAAGCGTGCCTTTGCAGCCGCCGCCCATGCTGCGCGAGCATCGGCTGTATCAGGCTGATTTTTTAATGCGGGGTTATGGCTTTCGGGTCGACGAATTGCTGCCGCAATCGGGCAACCTGGCGCTCGACATCGACCCCAAGCTGGCCTGGGCCTTGGCCAACCGCGATCATTTTCCGATGGATTTGAACCGCGCCGACATGGCCATGATCGCCCGCGTTCCCGGCATCGGCTTGCGCAACGCCAAGCGCCTGGTGGAGCTGCGCCGCTTGCGCAGCATCCGCTATGCCGATCTATCGCGCCTGCGATGCAGCATGAAAAAAATCGCGCCCTTCATCGTCACGGCCGATTATTCGCCGGTGCGCGACATGGCCTCGTCGGAAAACTTGCGGCGCGCCATGGCCGAGGCGCCCCAACAGATGGATTTATGGCCGACGCTGAAGGTGGCATGAGCATCCTGGCCGAAGTGCAAGCCGGCCGGCCGGTGCTGGCGCAATCGTTCGAGCAATGGCGCGAGGCGGCGCGCGTGTTGCTGGCGCACGGCGTGGCGCCGCATGCCGTGCAATGGATCACGCACCATGCCGATGGCGACCTGTTCGCCGGGGTGGCGCCGGCCGCGCGGCAAGTGGCGAGCGCGTACGCGGTGGACGCGTCCGTTGCAACGCCGGACGCGCATGGTGCCGGGGACATGTCTTCAATGCGACGGGATGCGCGAGGGCGCACGCCTTTGGCCGATGGCGATTTGTTCGCCGACATGGCGCCGCGGTCGGAGTCGGTGGAGGAACAGGCGGCGCTCCGCGCGGCCGGTGCCGCTGCGAACGACGGGTTGTCCCGCGCGCCGCCGGTTATGAAGGCCGCTGTGGACGCGTCTGGCGACGCGCCGCCGCCGTCCGCCGGAGATGCCGACGTCACGGCATCCGATACCGCGTCCGATGGCACGGCCGTCATGCGACATGAGACCGCGTCCGATGGCGTCGCCGCCACGCCACCTGATACCGCTCCCGATGGTGCCGCCGTCACACCATCCGATACCTCGTCCGATGGCATGGCCGTCATGCCACCCGATACCTCTTCCGATGGCACGACCGTCATGCCACCCGGTGCCGCGCCCGATGGCGTTGCCGCCACGCCATCCGACGCCGCGTCCGATGGCACGGCCACCATGCCGTCCGCTGCCCGGTCCGATGGCGTTGCCAGCACGCCATCCGATGCCGCGCCCGATGGCGTTGCCGCCCCGCCATCCGATGCCGCGTCCGATGGCGTTGCCACCACGCCATCCGATGCCGCGCTCGATGGCGTTGCCACCCCGCCATCCGATGCCGCGTCCGATGGCGTTGCCACCATGCCGTCCGCCGCGCCCGATGGCGCCGCCGCCCCGCGCCAGGTGGCGGCGCAACCATCGGCACCCGCCATGCGTGTCCCGCGCGCGCTGATGGACATGTTGCACAGTGCCTCTTGTTTTCGTTCGTCCGAACGCTGGGCGTTTCTGTATCGCGTGATATGGCGCTGGCAACGCGGCGAACACGAGGTGGCGTCGCCGGCCGACGAGGACGGCGCCCGCCTGCACGGCATGGTCAAGGCGGTGCGCCGCGAAGAGCACGACATGCATGCCTACGTGCGTTTCCGCGAGCGGCCCGAGGCGGCCGGCGCGCCGCGTTTCGTGGCGTGGTTCGAACCCTCGCACGATGTGTTGCCCCAGGTCGCGCGGCATTTCGCCGCCCGCATGGGACGCGTGACCTGGATGCTCGCCACGCCCGAGGCCACCGTGCTGTGGGATGGCGCGGCGCTGCACATGCTGCCGCCATCGATGCGCGGCGCGGCCGATATCGAGGACGCCGGCGAAGCGCTGTGGCTCACCTACTACCGCAGCATTTTCAATCCGGCGCGCCTGAACGCCGGCTTGATGCACAGCCATATCCCTTCCCGATTCTGGAAAAACCTGCCGGAGGGTGCGGTGGTGCCAGAGATGGTCACGCAGGCGGCCGCTGGCGCCCGTCGCACCGGTCAAACCGCGTCGGTGGGTCAGCGCGGCGGCAATGTGATCGCGCTCACCGCGGCCCAGGCTCAGCCGTCGCGCGACGCCTCGAGCACGCTCGACCAATGCCGCCGCTGCGAGCTGTGGCAGCACGCCACCCAGGCGGTGGGCGGCGCCGGGCCGGCACGCGCGCGCCTGATGCTGGTCGGCGAACAGCCCGGCGACCAGGAGGATCTGGCCGGCAAGGCCTTCATCGGGCCGGCCGGCGCGGTGCTCGACGACGCCTTGCGCCAAGCCGGCGTCGCGCGCGATGGCGTGTATCTGACCAACGCCGTCAAGCATTTCAAATGGGAGCCGCGCGGCAAGCGGCGCATGCATAAAACGCCGGCCCAGCGCGAGGTCGCCGCCTGCCGCCACTGGCTGGAGCAGGAATTGGCCAGCGTCGATCCGGCGGTGGTGGTCGCGCTCGGCGCCACGGCCTTGAAGTCGATCATGGACGACGCCGGCGCCAGCCTGAAGGCGGTACTGGGCCGGCCGTTTCAACATCAGGGCCGCTGGGTGCTGGCGATTTATCATCCCGCTTACGTGCTGCGCGCGCCCGATCCGGCCACCCGGCGCGACGCGTTCGAGGTCATGGTGGCCGGGCTGCGCGAGGCGCTGCGGCTGGCGGGCGGCGCGCCTTAAACGGCGGGTGCGCGTGACGGCGCGCGCGCCGCTTCATTATTTTTCTGATCACGCTATTTTCGCCCCGCCGCCCCTTGCCTGATGCCATCATGATCAGGCACACTGCGTCAGCCACATGGGTCGCCGGCGGCCGGGCCGACCCTGCCCACGCTTGCGATTTGCCATCGATAATCGCGCCGCGCGCCCATTTCCATCCATGATGGCGGGCGATGGCCGGCTTCAACCGGCGGCGTCACCACATCGGCCTCAACCACACGGGATTTGTCATGCTTTTTCACCAAGCGATGTTGCGCAGCTGGCGCACCGTTCTGATCACCACCGCGGCGGCGGGCTTGGCGACGAGCTTGCCGGCCTGCATACAGGCGGCGGAATCGGCCGCCCCGGCCGCTGCGACGACCGCCGCCGCGCCGGCCGCATCGCGCATTCCCGATGCCGTGACGGCGGACGGCGGCCGCTATTTCGGCCCACTGCGCGAGCATCAATTTCACGGCAGCGGGCGGCTCGAATGGTCCAACGGCGCCGTCTACCAGGGGCAGTTCGAGCAAGGCGTATTTTCCGGCAAGGGTAACTACCAATCGGCAGACGGCGGCCACTATGAAGGCCAGTTCCGCCGCGGCTTGATGGACGGGGAGGGCCGCTATGACGATAACAACGGCTCGGTCTATACCGGCCATTTTGTCGCGTCCCAATTCACCGGTAAGGGCCGCCAGGTCGGCAAGGGTTTTGTCTACGAAGGCGATTTCCAGAAATGGCAGTTCGACGGCGAGGGTCGATTGAGCAGCAACGGCGACCAGTATCGCGGCGCCTTCAAGGCGGGGAGATATCAGGGCAAGGGCAAACTGGTGTATGCGGACGGGCGCAATTACAGCGGCGATTTCGTCGAAGGCCAGTTCGACGGCAAGGGCCGCTACGAATCGAGCGACGGCCAGATTTTCGACGGCGATTTCAGCAAAGGTCAATTCGAGGGGCA
>JAYVUV010000169.1:0-14728 GCA_043787615.1 Janthinobacterium sp.
CCCTTCCCATCCCGAACAGGACCGTGAAACGATTTTGCGCCGATGATAGTGCTGCAACCAGTGTGAAAGTAGGTTATCGTCAGGCTAGTTATAGTGAAAGACCCCCATCAGCCTAAACGCGCTCAAGCTCGCGTTTAGCGCGGGTGGGGGTTTTTTTACGTTCGCGTTTTAACGATATCGCGCTCGGGTAGCGAGGAAGCACCGATCGATGCCTCCTCGCGCGCTGCTTACACTCCCCAGACGATGTCGTCGCCATCGGCCTTTGCCGCGCGTAACATTTCAAGCAGCGGAAAGGCCCGGGTCGCGAATCCCACCCGTTGCGCTTTGGCGTGTTCCGCCGTTTCGCCTTCCTCTTGCTCATGCGTATGAACATCGTGCTCGACGTCGTTTTCCGGATGCAAGCGGCTGTCGGCCACTTCTTTTTCCAGCGTCGCCAGGGCGTTGGCCGCCTCGGCGGCCGTGATCACGCCACGCTGCGGGCTCTTGTGCAAGATGTCGAGGATGCGCTGCGCATGTTCTTGATACATCAGCACTTCGGCGGAGGATTTGGATTTAAAGGTGATCAACATAAATGCTTTCTGGGACGGTGTTGTTGGTACGGGAACAATATCATGATTCGCGGTTTGACACATTTGTCACGGCCTGCCGCCGGAGGCGGGGGGTTAATTCAGCTTGAATGAACTGAGGAAGGTATCGACACTGTCTTGCACCACCTGTTTTTCTTTGCCTACGACGATGACTTGATAAATGCGCTTGTCTTTGGAAATAAACTTTCCGTCCAGTATAACCGGCTTGCCATTTTGCAAGCCACGCGCGTGCACGCTCAGCATCGTAGTTTGACTGCTGGCGCCGGCTGCGGCGCTGGCAGAGGACGCCGCTTGTTCGCTGTCAACCTTGCCTGCGATATTGTTCACCAGCGCCGTCTTCATCGCCATCAGCGCCTTTTGGGTCAGTGCCGGATCGGCCAGCTCGGCGCTGCCGACGGCGAAGGTGGTGCCATCGATTTCGGCGGCGGTCATGGTCATGCTGAGTTTGATGCCGTCGAGATCGACGGTGCGCGTAAAAGTGGAAGGTTTGGCCGGAAACAAGGTGAGGTAAGGCGCGTCCGGGCTGCGATAGTCGCGCCAGTCGAATCGCGGGCTGCATGCGCACAAAACACAAGCGGTCGCGACGGTGGCGAAGAGGGTGGAAAGAGGTGGTTTTAGCATGGCGAGATGGTAGCAGCAGGGTCGGCCCGAAGCAATGCCGCCCTGCGTGGCCATCATCGCCTAAGCTTGCGCCAGGGCGCGCCGATATTGAATGGCTTCCGCGACATGGCCGGCGGCGATGTGGTCCGCGCCGCCCAGGTCGGCGATGGTGCGCGCCACCTTCAAGGTGCGGTGATAGGCGCGCGCCGACCAGTGCAAACGCGTCATCGCGGTGCGCAGCAATTGCTCGGCTTCGCCATCAAGCCGGCAATGGCGGTCGATCTCGGCGCCGCTCAACGCCTGGTTGGACTTTTGCTGGCGCGCCAGTTGCCGCGCGTAAGCTTGGGCCACCCGTTGCGCGATCGCGGCCGTCGGCTCGCCATCGGCCGCGTTGCTCAGCGCTTGCGGCGGCATCGACGCCACCTCGATCTGCATGTCGATCCGGTCCAGCAGCGGCCCCGAAATGCGGCCTTGATAGCGCAACACCATCTCGGCCGAACAATGACAGCGGCCGGAAGGATGGCCCAGATAGCCGCAAGGACAGGGATTCATGGCGGCGAGCAATTGAAAGCGCGCCGGGAAGTCGGCCTGCCGGGCCGCGCGCGAGATGGTGATGCGGCCCGATTCCATCGGTTCGCGCAGCACTTCCAGCACGCGCCGGTCGAATTCGGGCAATTCATCGAGGAATAGCACGCCGCGGTGCGCCAGCGAGATCTCGCCCGGCCGTGGCGGATTGCCGCCGCCCACCAAGGCCACGCCGGACGCGGTGTGATGCGGCGCGCGAAACGGCCTGCGCTTCCAGTTGGCCCGGTCGAAACTGCCGCTGACCGATTGCACCGCCGCCACCTCGAGCGCCTCTTCATCGCTCATGGCGGGCAGCAAGGCGGCGAAACGGGTCGCCAACATCGTCTTGCCGGCGCCGGGCGGCCCCATCATCAGCACGCTGTGCGCCCCTGCGGCGGCGATTTCCAAGGCCCGCTTGGCTTGATGCTGGCCCTTGACGTCGACCAGATCGGGATAGCTGAACGGCGTTTCCGGCAACATGGTCCGGTAACGTTGCAGGGCCGCTTCCGGCGAACGCGCCGCGAAATGGGCGCACACCTGCAACAAGGAAGCGGCCGGATAGACGACGGCCCGTTCCACCACCGCCGCCTCGTCGGCATTGCCCAGCGGCAGAATGAAGGCGCGCGCCCGGCCCGGGCTGTTTTGCATGGCGAACGTCATGGCCAGCGCGCCGCGAATCGGCCTTAGCTGGCCGGACAGGGACAATTCGCCGGCGAACTCGTAATTCTCCAGTTGGTCGTCCGGTATTTGTTTGGATGCGGCCAGAATGCCCAGCGCGATCGGCAAGTCGAAACGCCCCGATTCCTTGGGCAGATCGGCCGGTGCCAGATTGATGGTGATGCGGCGCGCCGGAAATTCAAAGCCGGCGTTTTGCAGGGCGGCGCGCACCCGGTCTTTCGATTCGCGCACTTCGGCGTCGGGCAGGCCGACGATGGTCAGCGACGGCAAGCCGTTGGCCAGGTGCACCTCGACGCTGACGCTCAATGCTTCCATCCCGGCCAGCGCGCGGCTTCGCAAGACAGCAAGGCTCATGGCTTTCCTCATCGGCGCGAATGGAACTGCGCACAGTCTAAGCCTGGGCCGCCGCCCGTCCTTGCGTGCGAACAAATGTGCGCGCGGGCCGGTTGACTTTCGGACGGCTGCCCTAGACCGGCGTTGGGGCTGGCCTAGCCGATCTTTCCGATGTACATTTATCATATCGACAAGCAAGCGCGCGGCGCGCGGCCACGCGCAGGGCGCGGGACGGCGCCAGATCGCAACGTCACATCGGGGGAAAAAAGATGAGCTTTCGCGAAATTTACAAAACCGTCACCGAGAGCAACAGCGCATCCTTCCATCCCTTCAGCCAAGCGCGGGTGCTCGCCAGCCTTCCGGCGGACTCGCCTTCCAGGCGCGGAATTTGCAGGGCCTTGTGCCTGTACGAGGCGTCCTATTCGAAAACCAATCGCTCCGCCGATTTCAAGCGCGACATCGACAACATCCTGGCCCCGGCGATTCAATTGCAAGAGAATGTGCAAATTCAGCACGCCGCTTCGCTATCGGAGGCGCTCACCGAGGTGTACCAACATCAGGCGCCCCAGTTGGGATTGCACTATGTCGGCATCTCGCACTTTCGTTCCGGGGTCTACAATTGGCTGCAGGGAGCTGTCGGCTATGCAACGCGGCATCCGTATTATGTTCAGATTTTGCTTCCCAACCACGTGGTCTCCGTGCGGCCCGACAAGGAGGGCGGGGTGTGCTTCTTCGATCCCAACGTGGGCCAGATCACCTGTCCGAGGGCGGAGCTGTTCTATGTGCTGCACGCCATCTTCCAGAATCCGGCGGTCCGCGATGGCTATCAGCTGGGCGGCGCCCCGGAGATATTCCTGGTCTATCTAGGCTGAGCCCCGCCGGCGGCCCTGCCGTGGCGATGCGAGCCGGCCCGGCTCAGCGCGCTCCGGGAGCCTTGGCATCGGCCGCCGGCGCAGCGGCCGCATCGGTTTTAATCAAGGTGATGCTCTGCTTCATGGCTTGCTCTTCCACCACCTGGACCTCGGTATAGATGCCGAAACCGAAGCCAAACCAGATGGTTTTGTCCGGGGTGCGCACCACGTAGGTTTCATATTCGCCCGGTAACTGCTGGAGATCGAGCTTGCTCCACACATCGACCACGGGCGCGCCGGCCTTAGCTTGAAAGTTTTCGTCGGTCGAACTCACGGCGCCGACCCGCACCGCGCCCAGCGTCTTAAGCAGGTTCTGGTAATTGCGTTGAATTTCGATGGCGCTCAACTTGGTGTCGTTGCGGTGCACGCGGCGCGTTTCCGCGCGTCCCTCGACCGCAACTAATTTGTTACCCGCCAAGAAAAACTTGCGGTCGAAATTGGTCTTGATATCGCTGATCTTATCCTCGGATTCGACCGGCGGCATGCCGATGTAGGGGAAAGGCGGCAATGTGGCCGCCGACAAGGGCACGGTGTGCACGTCGAAGCCCGCTTGTTTCACGGCCACCGGCGGCGCGGCCACCGGCTGCGGTTCGGTGCCGTGGGATGGCTCCGCGTGAGGGGCTGGCACGGGCTTGGCTTGGCGTTTGCAGGCGCTTAGCGCCAATACGGCGCAAGTGAGCATGGTCAGGGCAAGCTTGCTGGTTGGCGTCATGTGACTCAATTCCCTGGTTGTCGAAAGTAGTGCGGAGCGGCCGATCTGGCGTGCCGCGCGGGCGGGAAGGCGCATCATTCCAACCTGCAATAACAAGCAGCGGTGAGCGGTATTGTAACGAAAGCGGAAGCTAATGCAAGGAAAGCGGACGGTAGGCGGCGACCGGGCCGGGCGGCAGCGGCCTTGGCCGAGGCCAAGGCCAGGGCCGAGGCCAATACGCGCGGCGTGGCGCGACCGGGCCGATGTGGCCAGATTGGCGCGTCGGACCGGCGCCGCCGCCCTGTTTTGGTGCATTCGTCGGGCGGTCCCGACGACGCGCACCGGCCGGCGCGCGCCGGCTTATTCTTTCGGCGGATTGAGGCGCGCCTCCAGTTCGGCCACCCGCGTTTCGAGCGCCTCGAGCTTGGCGCGCGTCTTGGCCAGCACTTGAGTCTGGACATCGAATTCGTCCCGTGTGACCAGGTCGAGCTTGGAAAAACCCTGGGTCATCATCGATTTCACATTTTTTTCAATGTCCTTGGCCGGCGAATTTTCGATCGCCTGATTGATTTTGCTTTGCATATCGGTGAAAAAACTGTTCATGTCCATGATAGTCCTTGGTGAGGAAAGGGTGAAAGCACCACGGTGGTGCGCATCGGCGTTAAATTGGTGCGAATTTGATGAAACTGACAATGTCTCTCACGCTTCATCCCGAACAAAGCCCTCTTTGAGGGCGTGAGCTTGTCGTCATCCCAGCTGTCTGCCAAGCAACATTACCTGGCACGCATTCTGCTAAAGGATTAACCGAACGCTTTATTGATCTCCAGTCGATTTTAAACCGCAACTGCCGCAATCGTTCAACCAAAAGGAAAAGCGCCATGAAGAAGAACATGACTACGAATATAACGTTGGCTACCGCGCTCGCATTTTCCCTGATTACATGGGGCGGTTTCGCCCAGGCGCAAGAGGCGACCCCGGCCCCTGCACCGGCCGAAGCTAAACCGGAAGCGAAACCCGAACACGAGCTTAGCTACAACCTGGCCCTGACCAGCGACTACCGTTACCGCGGCCTGTCGCAGTCGCGCTTGAACCCCGCGCTGCAAGGCGGCGCCGATTATACCCATAATCCAAGCGGGCTTTACGCGGGTGTGTGGCTGTCCACCATCAAATGGACCAAGGACGCGGGCGGCGACGGCGATGTGGAAATGGACTTTTACGGCGGCAAGCGCGGCGAGATCGCCAAGGACATCAGTTATGACGTGGGCGGCCTCGGTTATGTGTATCCCTCCAACGGCCTGGACCCCAGCGCCAACACTTTCGAATTGTACGGCCAGCTCGGCTTCGGCCCCTTCTACGCCAAATACTCCCATTCGGTGACCAATCTGTTCGCCGCGCCGGACAGCAAAAACAGCGGCTATCTCGACCTGGGTTTCAACAACGAGGTGTACGCCGGTTATGTGCTCAATTTGCACGTCGGCCATCAAAACGTGAAAAACAATGGTGACTTCAGTTACACCGATTACAAGGTGGGCTTCACCAAGGATGTCGGCTTCGCCACCGTCGCGCTGGCCGCCGTGTACGCCAACACCGATGCCTATATCGGCAAAGGCAAGAATCTGGGCAAGACCGGCGCCGTGCTGACCTTGACCAAAACTTTTTAAACGAGGCCAGCGATGAAAATGATTACCGCCATTATCAAGCCGTTCAAGCTCGACGAGGTGCGTGAAGCCTTGTCGGCGATTAACGTGCAAGGCATCACCGTCACCGAGGTCAAAGGTTTCGGCCGTCAAAAAGGCCATACCGAGCTGTACCGGGGCGCCGAATACGTGGTCGACTTTTTGCCCAAGACCAAGATCGAGGCGGCGGTGGACGACGCCATCGTCGACCAGGCGATCGAGGCGATCGAACGCGCGGCCCGCACCGGCAAGATCGGTGACGGCAAAATCTTCGTGTACAACCTGGAACAGGTGATACGGATACGTACCGGGGAAACCGGTAACGAAGCACTCTAAGCTCAAGGGGAAAATATAATGCATAAAACTATAACAAAGTGGCTCGCCGGGGCCGCCGTCCTGTTCGCGGTCAATCTGGCCGCGCCGGCCTTCGGTGCGGAACAGCCGGCCGCCGGTACGCCGGGCGCATCGGTTGTCGCCGCGCCGGCGCCAGTAGCGGCCACGCCGGTGGCCGCTCCGCCGGACGCCGCGCCGGCCCCGGCCGCCGCTGCCGCCGCCGCTCCGGTTCCGGCCGCCACGGCTCCAGCCGCGCCCACCCCGAATAAAGGCGACACCGCCTGGATGATGGTGTCCACCATGCTGGTGATCTTGATGACGATCCCCGGCCTGGCCCTGTTCTACGGCGGCTTGGTGCGCTCGAAAAACATGTTGTCGGTGCTGATGCAGGTGTTCATGATTTTCGCCCTGATCATCGTGCTCTGGTGTCTCTATGGTTACTCCCTGGCCTTCACCGAGGGCGGTCCGTTCTATGGCCGTTTCAGCCGCCTGCTTCTGCAAGGCATCTTCGATCCGCTGGCCGGCACCTTCGCCACCGCCGCCACCTTCAGCAAGGGTGTGGTGATCCCCGAGTTCGTCTTCGTCGCCTTCCAGGGCACGTTCGCCGCCATCACCTGTGGCTTGATCGTCGGTGCCTTCGCCGAACGCGCCAAGTTCACCGCCGTGCTGGCCTTTGTCGTGATCTGGTTCACCTTTTCCTATCTGCCGGTGGCGCACATGGTCTGGTTCTGGACCGGTCCGGACGCCATCAAGGATGCCGCCAGCGCCACCGCCGAAGGCTTGAAAGCGGGCTGGATCTTCCAAAAAGGCGCGCTCGACTTCGCCGGAGGCACCGTGGTGCACATCCACGCCGCCGTGGCCGGCCTGGTGGGCGCCATCATGATCGGCAAGCGGGTCGGTTACGGCCGCGAATCGATGGCCCCGCATTCCCTGACCATGACCATGGTCGGCGCCTCCCTGCTGTGGGTCGGCTGGTTCGGCTTTAACGCCGGCTCGGCCCTGGAAGCGGGCGACGCCGCCGCGCTGGCCTTCGTCAACACCCTGCTCGCCACCGCCGCCGCCACCGTCTCGTGGGTGTTCGGTGAATGGATCGGTAAAGGCAAGCCTTCGATGCTGGGCGGCGCCTCCGGCGCGGTGGCCGGCTTGGTGGCCATCACCCCGGCCGCCGGCTTCGTCGGTCCGATGGGCGGCCTGGTCATCGGCTTGCTCGCCGGTCTGGTCTGCCTGTGGGGCGTGAACGGTCTGAAACGCCTGATCGGCGCCGACGACTCGCTCGACGTGTTCGGCGTGCATGGCGTGGGCGGCATTCTGGGCGCCTTGCTCACCGGCGTGTTCGCCGCGCCGCAATTGGGCGGGGTCGGCGTTTTCGACTATGTCACCAACAAGCTGTCGGCCGATCCCTACTCGATCGGCCACCAGGTGTGGGTGCAGGCGCAAGCCATCGGCACCACCATCGTCTGGTCGGCCGTGGTCTCGCTGATCGCCTACAAATTGGTCGACGTGGTGATCGGTCTGCGCGTGCCGGAAGAGGAAGAACGCGAAGGCTTGGACATCAGCAGCCACGGCGAATCGGCTTACCACGCTTGATCGATGTGACATGACCCGCTTCGGCGGGGAGGAAAAGGCGCCCGGGTGGCGCCTTTTTTGCTTTGCGGGGTGCTTCGGGGTCTTTAAAACACGCCATCCGCCCCGATTTGGGGTACTTGCACGGTAACATAGACGGCTCGGTGCGCTGTTTGAATACGGTCGGCATCTATTTTAAGGAAGTAAACATGGTTCCCCACCTCGTCACGGCCCTGACCGGACCGCTGCTCGATCTCGAAAAGAAGATTCTGGCCGCCACCCCAGCGATCGAACGCTGGTTCCGGCTGGAATGGCAGGAACACACGCCGCCGTTTTATTGTTCGGTGGACTTGCGCAACGCCGGCTACAAGCTGGCCCCGGTCGACACCAATCTGTTCCCTGGCGGATTCAACAACCTGGCCACCGAAATGCTGCCCCTGTCGGTGCAGGCCGCCATGGCGGCGATCGACAAGTATTGCCCGGACGCGCGCAATCTGTTGTTGATACCGGAAGTCCACAACCGCCATCCGCTTTACCTGCAAAACGTGGCGCGCCTGATGCAGATTTTCCGCCAGACCGGGCTGCACGTTCGGCTCGGCTCGCTGTCGCCCGAGGTCACCGAACCGACCCCGCTGGCTCTGCCGGACGGCAATATGCTGGTGGTCGAGCCGCTGTTGCGCTCGCCCAACGGGCGCCGCCTGGGCTTGAAGGACTTCGATCCCTGCACCATCTTGCTCAATAACGACTTATCGGCCGGCATCCCGGACATCTTGCAAAATATTCACGAGCAAAGCTTGCTGCCGCCTCTGCACGCCGGCTGGGCGCTGCGGCGCAAGAGCAACCACTTGGCCGCCTACGACGAGGTGGCGAAAAAATTCGGCAAGATGATCGATGTCGATCCCTGGATGCTCAATCCGCTGCACAATCGCTGCAGCGCCATCGATTTCACCGACGACGGCGAGGGTGAGGATTGCCTGGCCAATAACGTCGATGTGTTGCTGGCCAAGATACGCAAGAAATACAAGGAATACGGCATCAAGGAAAAACCCTTCGTGATCGTCAAGCCCGACGCCGGCACCTATGGCATGGGCGTGATGACGGTCAAGGACGCCAGCGAAGTGCGCGACCTCAGCCGCAAGCAGCGCGAGCGCATGTCGGTGGTCAAGGACGGCAAACTGGTCACCGACTTGATCGTTCAGGAAGGGGTGCCCACCTTCGAAAACATCAAGGAAGCGGTGGCCGAGCCGGTGGTGTACATGATCGACCGCTACGTGGTGGGCGGTTTTTACCGGGTGCACGCCGAGCGCGGCATCGACCAGAACCTGAACGCGCCCGGGTCCCAATTCGTGCCGCTCGCTTTTGCCCAGCAGCACGCGGTGCCCGATTTGAAGGCCAAGCCCGGCACGGCCGCGCCGAACCGGTTTTACGTGTATGGCGTGGTGGCGCGGCTGGCCTTGCTGGCGGCCTCGCTGGAAATGGAGCGCACCGATCCCAATCCGGAAGTGTACTGAGCGATCGCCGCCCGGCCGCGCGGCCAGCCTTGCGGCCAGTCGTGCGGCTAGCCCTACGGCAAACCGGGCCGGCATGCCCTTTGCCAAACTCGGCTAAAATCAGGCATTACTTCGATTGGACGTCCCCATGAACATCGCTTTCCTCGCCGATCCGCTGGCAAGTTTCAAGACTTACAAGGACTCGACCTATTCCATGATGGCCGAGGCGGCGCGGCGCGGCCATGTGGTGCATGCATTCGAGCAACGCGACATGGCGCTCAACGGCGGCGTGGTCAGCGCCAACGTGTCGCGCATCACGCTCACCGGCGAGGCGCACGATTGGTACCGGGCCGAGGCGCCGGTGGACACCGCGCTCGAACGCTTCGACGCCATCGTCCAGCGCAAGGATCCGCCCTTCGATATGGAGTATATCTACGGCACCTATCTGCTGGAACTGGCCGAGCGGCGCGGCGCGCGCGTGTTCAACAAGCCGTCGGCGATCCGCGACCACAATGAAAAATTGACCATCGCCCAGTTCAGCGAATGGACTTCGCCCACCCTGGTAACGGCCAGCGAAGCGCGCCTGCGCGCCTTCCACGCCGAGCACCGCGACATCATTCTCAAGCCGCTGGACGGCATGGGCGGCACCGGCGTGTTCCGCATCAAGGACGACGCCATGAATCTGGGCGCCGTGATCGAAGCCTTGACCGACAACGGCGCGCGCACCATCATGGCCCAGCGTTTCATTCCCGACATCGCCCGGGGCGACAAGCGCATCCTGGTGATCGGCGGCGAGCCGGTGCCGTTTTCGCTGGCCCGCATTCCGCAAAACGGCGAAGTGCGCGGCAATCTGGCGGCCGGCGGCATCGGCGTGGCGCAAGCCTTGACGGCGCGCGACCGCGAGATCGCCGAGGCCCTGGGTCCGGTGCTGGCCGCGCGCGGCCTGTTGCTGGTAGGATTGGACGTGATCGGCGATTATCTGACCGAAGTCAATGTCACCAGTCCGACTTGCTTCCAAGAAATCACCCAACAAACCGGTTTCGACGTGCCGGCCATGTTCATCGACGCCATCGAGCGGCAACTGGGCGCGGGCGCGCATGTCTAATTCACTGGCGTTCCGATAATATGGTTGGTATCTTGCTCATGACCCACGCGCCGCTCGGCCAAGCCTTCATCGCCGCCTGCGCCCATGTGTTCCGTGGGCCGACCGAACGCTTCGAGGCGATCGACGTGCTGGCCGACCAAGACCTGGCCGAGGTGCAAACCCTGGCCAGCGACGCCATCAAGCGGCTCGACGATGGCAGCGGCGTGCTGGTGATCACCGACGTCAAGGGCGGAACCCCGGCCAATTGCTGTAACAAGCTGGCTGACGCCGGCCGGGTCGAAGTGATCGCCGGCATCAGCTTGCCGATGCTGTTGCGCGCCATCACCTACCGCCGCGACACGCTCGACGTGGTGGTGGAAATGGCGCTGGCCGGCGCCCAGAGCGGCGCGGTGCGGGTCGACAACCGGATCCGTGTCGGCGAGAATTAAGCGGGCCGCCGCCGGCCCCGGCGGCGTCCCTTGTGCGTAGGACCATGAGACTGAGATAAGAGCGAAATGATTCAACAGGAATTAGAAATCATCAACAAACTGGGTCTGCACGCGCGCGCCTCGGCCAAGTTCACCCAGCTGGCCGCCAAATACCAGAGCGACGTCTGGCTGACCCGCAACGGCCGCCGCATCAACGCCAAATCGATCATGGGGGTCATGATGCTGGCCGCCGGCAAGGGCGCCAAGGTCTTGCTGGAAGCCGACGGCGGCGACGAGGCCGCGTGCATCGCGGCCTTGACCGCCCTGGTCCACGACAGGTTCGGCGAAGGCGAGTAATGCCCGCAGACCACAGCCGCTCACGACCACCGACAGGCGCACCCATGGCATCGTTCACGCTCCACGGCATCCCGGTTTCGCGCGGCATCGCGATCGGCCGCGCCCATTTGCTGGCGCCGGCCGCGCTCGACGTCAAGCATTACCTGGTGGGCGAGGAGCAAATCGAGGCCGAGGTGGGCCGCCTGCAGCACGCGCTCGACACCGTGCACCAGGAATTGGCCACGCTGTGGAACGACTTGCCCAAGGAAGCGCCCACCGAGCTGGGCGCCTTCATCGACTTGCACGCCCTGATCCTGTCCGACCCGCTGGTGTCGGAGGCGCCGCTCGACATCATCCGCGCGCGCCACTACAACGCCGAATGGGCGCTGCTGACCCAGATCGACGAGCTGTCGGCCCAGTTCGACGAGATCGAAGACCCGTATCTGCGCGAGCGCAAGGTCGACATCCAGCAAGTGGCCGAGCGCGTGCTCAAGGTCTTGATCGGCAGCGAGCCGCTGCTGCCGATGCCGGCCGGGGAGGGCGAGCAAGCCCACATGATCGTCATCGCGCACGATATCTCGCCGGCCGACATGCTGCAATTTCGCGACCGCTCCTTCATCGGCTTCGTCACCGACGTGGGCGGCCAAAACTCGCATACTGCCATCGTCGCGCGCAGCCTGGACATCCCGGCGGCGGTCGGCATGTCGCAAGCCTCGGCCTTGATCGAGCAGGACGACTGGGTCATCATCGACGGCGACGCCGGCGTCGTCATCGCCAACCCCAGCGCGCTGGTGCTGGAACAGTATCGCGAGCGGCAAGGCGCGCTGCAGCGCGCCCGCAAAAAGCTCAGCAAGCTGAAAAAAACCCCGGCCGTGACCAAGTGCGGCACCGCCATCACCCTGCTGGCCAATATCGAACTGCCCGACGATTGCCCGTTCGCGCTGGAGTCGGGCGCCAACGGGGTCGGCCTGTTCCGCTCCGAATTCCTGTTCATGGGGCGCGGCCACAAAATCCCGTCCGAGGACGAGCAGTTCGAGGCTTACCGCAAGACGGTGGTGTCGATGAAGGGGCGCCCGGTCACCATCCGCACCCTCGACATCGGCGCCGACAAGCCGCTCGACCAGTCCGACCACACCGCGCTCAATCCGGCCCTGGGTTTGCGCGCGATCCGCTATTGCCTGGCCGAGCCGCAGATGTTCCTGACCCAGTTGCGCGCCATCCTGCGCGCCTCGGCTTTCGGCAAGGTGCGCATCCTGATTCCGATGCTGGCCCACGCTTTCGAGATCGACCAGTCGCTGGCCATGATCGAGCAAGCCAAGGCCGAACTGCGCGAGGCCAACATCAAATTCGACGCGGCGGTCGAAGTGGGCGCCATGATCGAGATCCCGGCCGCCGCCCTGGCGCTGCCGATGTTCGTGCGGCGCATGGACTTCCTGTCGATCGGCACCAACGACTTGATCCAGTACACCCTGGCCATCGACCGGGTCGACTACGAGGTGGCGCATTTGTACAATCCGCTCCATCCGGCCGTGCTGCAATTGATCTCGATGACCATCGTGGCCGGGCACAAGGCCGGCATCGACGTGGCCGTGTGCGGCGAAATGGCGGGCGACGTCAAGCTCACCCGCCTGTTGCTGGGCATGGGCTTGCGCGAATTTTCCATGCACCCGGCCCAGCTGCTGTCGGTCAAGCAGGAAATCCTGAACAGCGACCTGGGACTGATCGCGCCGCAAACGCGCAAAATCATGCGCTGCATGGAGCCCGACGTCATCGCCGAAGCGGTCGCCCAGTTACAGTTGCTGTAAGATGAGGGTATGCGCGCGCGCCCCCTAATCCGGGCGCGCGTCACCGTGTGCGCCGCCCACCCTCGCGGCGGCGCATTGATCGTCTGGCCCGCGGGGCCGCGCTTTTTTACTCGTTAACCTCATGTCATCCATAGGAATCGTCTCGCCGCAAACCCTGCGTTTCGCGTCGCCGCTGGCGCTGCAAAGCGGTGCCTCGCTGTCTGACTACACGCTGATGTACGAAACGTACGGCGTGCTCAATGCCGCCAAATCGAACGCGGTGCTGGTCTGCCACGCCCTGAACGCCTCCCACCATGTGGCCGGCCACTACGCCGACGACCCCAAAAACGTGGGCTGGTGGGACAATATGGTCGGTCCCGGCAAGCCGCTCGACACCGACCAGTTCTTCGTCATCGGCGTCAACAACCTGGGCTCCTGCTTCGGCTCGACCGGGCCGATGCACACCAATCCGGCCACCGGCAAACCCTACGGCGCCGCCTTCCCGGTGGTGACGGTGGAGGACTGGGTGGTGGCCCAATCGCGCCTGGCCGACGCGCTCGGCATCGAACAATTCGCCGCCGTCATGGGCGGCTCGCTGGGCGGCATGCAAGCCCTGGCCTGGAGCATCATGTTCCCGCGCCGCCTGCGCCACTGCGTGGTGATCGCTTCCACCCCCAAGCTGTCGGCCCAGAACATCGCCTTCAACGACGTGGCCCGGCAAGCCATTTTGTCCGACCCGGACTACCATGGCGGCGATTTTTACGAGCATGGCGTGGTGCCCAAGAACGGCTTGCGGGTGGCGCGCATGGTCGGCCACATCACCTATCTGTCGAACGACGACATGGCTGAAAAATTCGGCCGCAAGCTGCGCGACGCGGCCCAGACCGGCGACTACAAATTCGGCTTCGGCATCGATTTCGAGATCGAATCCTATCTGCGCTACCAGGGCGACAAGTTCTCCGAATACTTCGACGCCAACACCTACCTGCTGATCACCAAGGCGCTCGATTACTTCGACCCGGCGCGCGGCCACGGCGGCGACCTGGCCGCCGCGCTGGCCGCCACCGAGGCCAAATTCTTCGTCGCCTCGTTCAGCACCGACTGGCGTTTTTCGCCCGAGCGCAGCCGCGAGATCGTGCAGGCGCTGGTGGGCAACCGGCGCCAGGTCACCTACGCGGAGATCGACGCGCCGCACGGCCACGACGCCTTTTTGCTGGAGGACGCGCGCTACATGAATCTGGTGCGGGCCTATTATCAACAGGTGTGGCAGGACCTGGGCGCGCCCGGGCGGGGCGCCATCGGCGCGGCCCCGACGCCGCGCGTGAGCAAGGAGCACGCATGAATTTCGATGACTTGAGCGTATTGCGGCCGGACCTGGCCTTCATCGCCCACTGGATCCGCGACCAGGCCAGGGTGCTGGACGTGGGCTGCGGCGACGGCGTCATGCTGGAATACCTGCAAAGCGACAAACGCTGCACCGGTTACGGCATCGAAATCGCCGACGACAAGGTCTTGGCCAGCACCCAGCGCGGCATCAACGTGATCCAGCAAGACATGGAAAACGGCTTGGCCATCTTCGGCGACAATACCTTCGACACGGTGCTGTGCCTATCCTCGTTACAGATGATGAAGCATGTCGAGGCCCTGCTGCGCGATATCGTGCGGGTCGG
>JAYVUV010000170.1:0-18887 GCA_043787615.1 Janthinobacterium sp.
TATCCGATCATGAAATCGGTGCGCGTGGCCGGCGCCGTCAACAAGGCCGAGTCCGCCCTGAACGCGCTCGACCTGGAAGAGGTGGTCGACCACTACGAGCTGGCCTATTACGTCCAGACCCGCTTACTGGCCAACAACCGCCCGGTGTATCACGACACCGTGATCAACGCCAAGACCGGCGCCATCATCGCCCAGTGGAAGGCGCTGCAAACCGTGGTCGGCACCGGCAACAGCCAATACAACGGCAGCGTGCCCATCAACACCACCCTGAGCGGCAGCACCTATTCCTTGAAAGACGCCACCCGCGGCACCGGCGGCTTGTTTGGCGCGATGGCCATCACCAACGCCAACCACAGCTCGTCGAATTCGCCCAGCGCCGGCAGCATCTACACCAACAGCAGCAATGTCTGGGGCGACGGCCAGCAATACATCAGCGGCGGCAGCACCACCAACGCCAACGGCCAGACCGCGGCCGTGAACGCCATGTGGGGCTTGATGAACACCTACGACACGCTGAAAAACGTGCTCGGCTGGCAAAGCCTGGACGGCAACAACACCGCCACCTATATCGCGGCCCACGTCGACAACAATTACGACAACGCCTTCTACGACGACAGTTGCAAATGCATGTTCATCGGCGACGGCAGCAGCTTCAAGAGCCTGGGTTCGATCGACGTGATCGGCCATGAAATGTCGCACGGCGTGACCGACTCCACCTCGGGCTTGATTTATTCGGGCGAATCGGGCGGCTTGAACGAATCGAACTCGGATATCGGCGGCGAGATGGTGGAAGCCTATGCGCGCGCCGGCGGCACCGGCAACGTGATCCCGAACAGCGGCAACGATTGGCAGATGGGCACGGAAATCAGCAAGACCGGCCAGCCGCTGCGCTGGATGTACAAGCCGAGCAAGGATGGCAGCAGCCCGAACGCGTGGAGCAGCACCATCAAAAACTTGGACGTCCACTACAGCAGCGGCCCGAACAACCGCGCCTTTTACTTTTTGGCCAAGGGTTCCAATTCCAGTTCGAGCAGCGATTTCTATAGCTCTTACCTGAACAAGAGCCCGCTGGCCATGACCGGCATCGGTAGCGACAAGGCTTACCGCATCTGGTTCAAGGCGGCCACCACCAAGTTCACCGCCTCGACCAACTACGCCGACGCGCGCGCCAAGGTGCTGAGCTCGGCCGAGGAACTGTATGGCGTCGGTAGCGCCGAGGCCACCGCCGTCAAACGCGCCTACGCCGCCATCAACGTGGGCAGCGACGTCGACGAAGGCGGCGCCGGCGGCGGCGCGGTGTCGATCAGCACCCAGCCGGCCAGCGTGACGGCGGCGGCCGGCGCCACCGTGTCGTTCGCGGTCGGCGCCAGCGGCGGCACCGCGCCCTACAGCTACAAGTGGTTCCGCAACGGCGCCCAGATCAGCGGCGCCACCTCGCCCACCTACACGCTGCAGGCCCAAACGGCCGACAACGGCGCCGTGTTCAACGCCACCGTGACCGACTCGTCCTCGCCGGCGGCCACCGCCACCTCGGCCAACGCCACCCTGACCGTCTCCTCCACGGGCGGCGGCGGCAGCGTCGAGCGCGTCACCAACGGCGGCTTTGAAAGCAGCACCACCGGCTGGAGCGGCAGCACCGGCGTGATCGGCAGCTTCAGCGGCCAAAGCGCTTACGAGGGCAGCCGTTATGCCTGGCTGGGCGGCAACGGTTCGACCAGCACCGAAACCATCACCCAGCCGGTGGTGCTGCCGTCCTCGGCCAGCTCGGCCAGCTTGACCTTCGCGCTGCATATCGACTCGGCCGAAACCGGCAGCACGGTCTACGACAAGCTCACCGTCACGGCCAAAAGCAGCAGCGGCGCGGTGCTGGGCACCCTGGCCACGTACTCCAATGTGAACAAGGCCAGCGGCTTCCAGATCCGCACCCTCAATCTGCTGCCGTACAAGGGCCAGACCGTGACGCTGTCGTTCTCGATGACGGAAGACTCGTCGCTGCAAACCTCGTTCGTGGTCGACAAGGTGAGCGTGATCACCCAGTAAAGTAAAAGCGGCAACGGCGGCGTCCTCCACCCAGGGCGCCGCCCCGGACGGCTTGCGATTTTTTGAAAGAATGCACAAAACGCCATTGCTTTTGGCATAAGTACGGTCTATGGTAAGAGCGCCGTAGCCGGCTTCGGATGCCAGATCATTTTTTGCGATTGCCACCATGCTCATTTTTGCTTCCCCATCGATTTGTCTTGAAAGCCGGGCCGATCTTTTCCCCCGGCGCCGGCACGGCATGCGCCCGCGTCCCTGACCCGGCGATGCAGTTCCAACTTCACGTGCAGGGCGGCGCCGCCTCGCAAGACCGGCATACCATCGGCATCGACGCCGCCAGCGAAACGGACGCGATCCGCCAGGCGGCCCGCCAAGGTTGGCGCGTGCTGTCCATCGACGCGGCCGGCGAGGCCGCCGGCGCCGGCCCCGTTGGCGGCGGGCGCGCGCAACCGTTTCCCCTGTTGCAATTTAGCCAAGAGCTACTGGCCCTGCTGGAAGCGGGCTTGAACTTGAGCGAGGCCATCGCCACCTTGCACCACAAGGAAGCGCGCCCCGGCGCGCGCGCCACCCTGGGCGCCATCGAAGGCACCTTACATCAAGGCAAAAGCTTCTCCGACACCCTGGCCGACTTCCCCGCCATCTTCCCGGAGATTTACATCGCCACCGTGCACGCGGCCGAACGCTCGGGCAATCTGCCGCAGGCGCTGGCGCGCTTCGTCGGCTACCAGCTGCAATTCGACGCCATCAAGAAAAAACTGGTCGCGGCCGCCATCTATCCGGCCATGCTGCTGGTGGTGGGCAGCCTGGTCACCCTGTTCCTGCTCGGTTACGTGGTGCCCAAGTTCAGCGTGGTGTACGAGGGCGCCGGCCGCGACATTCCTTGGGCCTCGCAACTGCTGCTCGGCGTCGGCCAGACCCTGGCGGCCCATCCGGTGCTGTGCCTGGCCGGCTTCGGCGCGCTGCTGGGCGGCTTGATTTTTTGCGCGCTCCACCCGCCCCTGCGCCAGGCCGCCATCTTCCAGGTGCTGCGCCTGCCGGTGTTGTCGGACAAGGCCGCCGAATTCCGCCTGGCCCGCTTTTACCGCGCCCTCAGCCTGCTGCTGCACGCCGGCATCCCGCTGAGCAAGGCGCTGGCCATGGTCTCGGCCATGCTGCTGCCGGCCCAGCAACCGCAATTGGCCCAGGCCCGGCGCGCGGTCGAGGAAGGCTTGCCGTTTTCCGCCGCGCTCGAACAAAACGGCTTGGCCACCCCGGTGGCCCAGTCGCTGCTCAAGGTGGGCGAAAACACGGGCCGCCTGGACGACATGCTGGAGCGCTCGGCCAAGTTCCACGACGAGGAATTCGCGCGCTGGGTCGATTGGGCCTCGCGCCTGCTGGAACCGGTGTTGATGACACTGATCGGGGTGGTCATCGGCGGGGTGGTGGTGCTGATGTACATGCCGATCTTCGAATTGGCCGGGAGCCTGTCGTGAACGCGCGCCAATTGGCCGTATCGGCCGGCCAGGCCGCGCACGAAGCGGTGGACCCGGCCATGCTGGCGCGCGCGCGCGCCGCCGCCGCGCTGGAGGGACGGCCGCAACTGACCGTGTTGCAAGAGTTGAGCGGCTTGAGCCCGGAGGAATTGACGCGCCAGCTGGCCGCCCTGTTTTGCTATCCGGCCTGGCCGATGGCGCGCCTGCAGGCGGCCACGCCCGCCTTCGACCTGCTGCCCTACACCGATTGCGCCCAGCGCGACTGCGTGTTGATGCGCGACGGCGGCGCCGACGGTCTGGTGCTGGTGATCGGCGACCCCTACGCCGACGACGTGCTGCAATGGGCCGATTTCACCCTCGGCGTCCCATTCGCGGTGGCGCTGGCGCACGCCGACGACGTGGCCGCCTATCTGGCCCAGCAGGAAAGCGTGCAGCAAGCCATGCAAGACATGACGGGCGAGCACGGGGACGGCCCCGGCCCGGACTTGAGCATCGAAGACATTTCCCTGATCCGCATCAGCGAAGACACCAGCCCCGTGGTCAAGCTGGTCAACTCCACCATCTACGACGCGCTCAAGTTCCAGGCCAGCGACATCCACCTCGAATGCGATGTCGCCAGTCTGGTCATCAAATACCGGGTGGACGGGGTGCTGGTGCAAGCCGGCCAGGTCCAGGGCTTGCAGATGGCCGAGCAGATCATTTCGCGCATCAAGGTCATGGCCGATCTCGACATCGCCGAGCGGCGCGTGCCGCAGGACGGCCGCTTCAAGGTGCGCGTCAAGGGCAGCGAGATCGATTTCCGGGTCTCGATCATGCCCAACATCTTCGGCGAGGACGCGGTGCTGCGCCTGCTGGACCGGCGCGCCCTGACCGAGGCGGCCGCCTCGCTGCGCCTGGAAAGCCTGGGTTTGAACCTGGACGCGATCGAACAAATCCGGCGCCTGGCCGCCAAGCCGCATGGCATGCTGCTGGTGACCGGGCCGACCGGCTCGGGCAAGACCACCACCCTGTACGCGGCCATCACCGAGATCAACACGGGGCGCGACAAGATCGTCACCATCGAAGACCCGGTCGAATACCGCCTGCCGCGGGTGCTGCAAATTCCGGTCAACGAAAAGAAGGGCTTGACCTTCGCGCGCGGCTTGCGCTCCATCTTGCGCCACGACCCGGACAAGATCATGATCGGCGAAATCCGCGACGACGAAACGGCGCAGATCGCGGTGCAAGCCTCGCTCACCGGCCATCTGGTGTTTACCACCCTGCACGCCAACAATGTGTTCGACGTGGTCGGCCGCTTCCTGCACATGGGAGTGGACGCCTACAGCTTCGCGGCGGCCTTGAACGGCATCGTCGCGCAACGCCTGCTGCGCCTCAATTGCGCGCACTGCGCGGTGGAGGTGGCGCCCGACCCGCAAGAGCTGCACGACAGCGCGCTGGCGGCCGAACATGTGCGCGACTGGCGCTTCATGGCCGGCAAGGGCTGCGGCCATTGCCGCGGCACCGGCTACAAGGGCCGCAAGGCGGTGGCCGAGGTGCTGATCTTGAACGACACCATGCGCGAACTCATATGCGTGCGCGCGCCGGTCGGGCGCATGAAGGAGGAGGCGGCCAAGGTCGGCTTCCGGCTGGCGCGCGAGGCCGCGCTGGACCTGGTCCGCCTGGGCGAAACCACGCTGACGGAGCTCAATCGTGTCACGTATTAATCACCTCTTCGCGCGCCTGGGCGCCCCGGTGCTCTGCCTGCATCTGGCACCGACCCAACTGAGTTGGGCGCTACGCCGGCGCGGCCGCATGCTGGCCGATGGCGCCGGCCGGCTCGTCATCGACAATCCGGACGGCGCCTGGCCGGCCGCCCTGGCCGCGCTGCAAACCTGGCTGGCGCGCGCCGACCGGCCGGGCGCCGGCCTGCCCCTGTCGCTGGCCCTGGCCAGCCGCTGGTGCCATACCATCGTGGCGCCGTGGAGCGACGCCCTGCTGACGCCCGCCGGCGCCGAGCGCTTCCTGCGCACCCAGATGGCGGCCCTGTACGGCGAGGCCGCGCGCGGCTGGCGCGTGAGCGCCGACGACGCGCCCTACGGCCGGCCGCGCCTGGCCTGCGGCATCGACGCGGCTTTTTTGCACGGGCTGGAAGCGGCCGCGCGCGCGCACGGCCACGCCTGCCAGGCGATCGAGCCGGTGCTCGGCGTGGCGTGGCGCGCGCTGGCGCCGAGCCGCCCGCGCGCCTTCGCCGTCGTCGAGGCGGGCCGGCTGATGCTGGGCGCGGCCCAGGGCGGGCGCATCGTGGCGCTGCAATCGCAACCCTGCCCCGCCCTCTGGCAGACGGAGCTGGCGCCGGCCTGGCGACGCTGGACCCTGCGCGCGCCGGAATGGGCCGCCATCGAGCAAGTGAGCCTGCTGAACCTGAGCGACGGCCCGGCCGGAACGCTGCCGGACGCTTTTCTGGCCGCCGCGCCGCCCGCCGGCGCGCTGGCGGCGCTGGGCGAGGGCTACGCCGCGCTGGCCATGATGGGGCGGTCGGCATGGGCATGAGCCGGCTCGACTTTTCACAAAAAGGGCCGGTCCTCTCCGGCTGGCGCCTGGCGCTGCTGGCGGCGGGCGCGCTGACGCTGGCGCCGGCGGCGCTGCACTGGCTGACCCAGGCCCAGGGCGTGCATCTGCTGGAACGCCAGCTGGCCCAACTCCAGCCGCGCGCGCCCGCGCGCCCGCGCTTGGGCGCGGCCCAGCAGCGCGATCAAGACTTGCAGCTCAAGGTGGTGGGCGACGCGGTGCGCCAGCTCAACCTGCCCATCACGCGCTTGATCAAGACCGTGCAGCCGCCGCGCGACGTGCGCGTGGCCCTGCTGGGCTTGGACTTGAACGGCCAGGCCGGCCAGGACGGGCCGGATAACGCGAACGGGTCCGGCGGCTTGAAAATCTCGGCCGAAGGCGAAACCGCGCAAGACATGATCAATTACCTGGCTTTCCTCAACCAGCAGCCCCTGTTCAAATCGGTCTACCTGGTCAAGCATGAAATGAGCGTGACCGCGCCCGACCACCCGTACCGCTTTCAACTGGAGGCCCAATGGCGGCAATAAAAAGCGGCCTGGCGCTCAAGGCGCCGCGTTCGTCCGCCAACCTGGGCGCGCGCGCGCGCTGGGAAGCGCGCCGGCTGGGCCGCCGCCTGGGCTGGGCCGCCGGCGCCGGCTTGCTCGGCCTGGCCCTGGCGCTGCTGGCGAGCTGGCAAGGCGCGGCCCTGGAACGGCGCCAGCACACCCTGACCGAGCAGCTGAAAACGGCCGCGCTGAAAGCGGCGGCAACGCCGGCGTCGGCCGAGGTCGAGCCGGACCAGGACGCGCGCCAACTGGCCGCGTTCTACGCCTACCTGCCCGCGCACGACGCGATTCCGGACCAGCTCAAGGAATTGGTCCGGGTGGCCCAGCAAACCGGGGTCACCCTGGTCAAGGCCGAATACAAGGCCCAGCCCGAACTAAACGCGGCCTTCCTGCGCTACCAGATCACGCTGCCGGTCAAGGCCGACTACGCGGCGGTGCAAAGCTTTATCGTCAACGCGCTGCAAGGCTTGCCCACGCTGACGCTCGATTCGGTGATATTCAAACGCGAGCAAATCGAGGCCGGCGAGATCGAGGCGCGCATCCAATTTATCCTGCTTGTCAAAAAGGCGGGCCCATCCCGATGAAAAAAACCGTACTCGGCGCCGCCGCGGCGCTCACCCTGATCGCGGCCTATTTCGCGCCGGACGACGAAGGCGGCGTGGTCGGCCCGGCCGCCGCCACCACGCGCGCCGCGCCGGCCGCCGCGCCGACGGCGGCGGCGCCGTTGGCCGCGTTGGTCGCGGCGGCCCCGGCCCGGCCCGACCTGCGCATCCATCCGCGCCAGGACGACACCGACTTGGGCAACGTGTTCGCCAAACAAAGCTGGCAACCGGAGCCGCCAAAAAAGGTGCTGCTGGCCCAGACCGAAAGCGCGCCCGTTCAAACCAAGGGCGCCGCGCGCGCCGCGCAAGCCAAGGCCGGCGCGCCGCCGCTGCCCTTCCAGTTCGTGGGCCGCTTCGTCGACGAGGGCAAGGCCGCTTATTTTCTCCAGTCGGGCGAGCGTAACGTGGTGGCGCGGGTGGGCGAAAAAGTCGATGACAGTTATGTGCTCGACAGCGCCAGCGGCGACACCCTGACCTTCACTTATCTGCCGCTCAAGCAGCAACAGCAACTCGTCGTAGGGGACATGAATTGAATCGAAGCGTGATCGCGGCACTGACCGTGCTGGCCGGCGGGGCGTTGCTGAGCGCTTGCGCGGGCGCCGGCAGCCAGTCCTTCAAAGAGGGCAACGCCCTGCTCGACCAGGGCCAGATCGGCCCCGGCCTGGCCAAGCTGGAACAGGCGCGGCGCGAACAGCCGGACCGCGCCGAATACCGCATCGCCCTGACCAATCGCAAGGCTAGCCTGAGCAACGCCTACAACGGCCGTGCCGAGGCGCTGCGTCAGCAAGGCAAGCCGGACGAGGCCGAGCAAGCCTACCGCCAGACCCTGGCCATCGACGCCGGCAACGCGACGGCGCAACAGGGCTTGGCCGGCCTGGCCCAGGAACGGCGCCTGACGCTGGCGGTGGCCGAGGCCGAGGCCAGCTACCGGCGCGGCGGCGAGGCCAATGTCGCCGCCGCGCTGGAGGCGCTGCGGGTGGTGCTGCAAGAGCGCCCCGGCCAACGCGACGCGCTGGCCCTGCGCACACGCATCGGCGACGAACAAGCCAGGCTCAAACCGGCCGGGGGCAAGCTGGCGGCGGCCTACCGCAAGCCCGTCACGCTGGAATTTCGCGACGCGCCGCTGCGCTCCGTGTTCGATTTCATCAGCAAGGTGTCGAGCCTCAATTTCGTGTTCGACAAAGAGGTCGATCCCAACATCCGCGCCACCATCTCGGTGCGCGACACCAGCATCGAGGAAGCCATCGGCCTGCTACTGAACGCCAACCAGCTCGAACAAAGCGTCACCAGCGAGAAGTCGATCACGATCTATCCGAACACGCCGCAAAAGGTGAAGGATTACCAGCAGCTGGTGGTGCGCACCTTCTTCGTGGCCAACGCCGACGTGAAGACGGTGGCGTTTTCCGTCAAGACCCTGCTCAAGGCGCGCGACATCGTCACCGACGACCGGCTCGGCATCATCATGATGCGCGACACGCCGGAAATGATACGCATGGCCGAGCGCATCATCGCGGTGCAGGATCTGGCCGACCCGGAAGTCATGCTGGAGGTGGAGGTGCTGGAAGTGAAGCGCACGCGCTTGACGGAGCTGGGCATCAGTTGGCCGGCGCAGGCGAGCTTGAGCCTGGCCGGCGGCGGCGACAGCCTCACTCCACTCAAGGTGGCGGATCTGCGCCGCATCAACGGCGAGAACATCAATCTCAACATCGGCGCGGTCACCCTGAACGCCAACAAGGTCGATACCGACAGCAATCTGCTGGCCAATCCGCGCATCCGTGTGCGCAACAAGGAAAAAGCCAAGGTGCTGATCGGCGACCGGGTGCCGGTGATCACCGTCACCACCAACAACGGGGTCAGCTCGGACAGCGTCAATTACGTCGACGTGGGCCTCAAGCTGGACGTCGAACCGAACGTCTACCTGGACGACGAGGTGGCCATCAAGGTCAATCTGGAAGTGAGCAGCGTGGTCAAGGAAGTGACCAGTAAATCGGGCACCCTGGCCTACCAGATCGGCACCCGCACCGCCTCCACCGTGCTGCGCCTGCGCGACGGCGAAACCCAGGTGCTGGCCGGCTTGATCAACGATGAAGACCGCACCAACGCCAACAAGGTGCCGGGCGTGGGCGAGCTGCCGGTGCTCAACCGCCTGTTCGGCAGCCAGAAGGACGACACCTCGCGCAACGAGATCGTGCTGTCGATCACGCCGCGCATCTTGCGCAGCATCCGCCGGCCGGACTTGATGACGGCCGAATTCAACTCCGGCACCGAATCGAATATCGGCGGGCGCGGCCCGGGCGGCGGCGGCGGCGGCGGTTCGGATGCGCCGGTCCAGCAACAGCAGCAGCCGGCGGCGCGCCCCGGATCGGCCATGACCGGTGGCGACGGCGCGCCCGAGCCGGCCGCGCCGACCTCGGCGCCGGTTTCGGCGCCCTTGTCGTCGCCCGCGCCCACCCCGCTGCCGGACAGCGCGCAGGCCAAGCCGCTGCCGTCCGAGCCGGTGCCGAACGTGCCGAAAAAGGTGCTGCCATGACGGCGCGGCGGGCGCCCCGCCCCGGCTTCACCTTCATCGAGCTGATGATCACCCTGGCCATCATGGCGACGCTGGCGCTGGTGGCCACGCCGATGGCCCAGGTGGCGCTCCAGCGCGACAAGGAGCGCGAGCTGCGCGGCGGCTTGATCGCCATCCGCGAGGCGATCGACGCCTACAAGCGGGCCGCCGACAATGGCCACATCAAGCTGGCCATCGGCGATTCGGGCTACCCGAAAAAGCTGGAGGACCTGGTGGACGGCGTGCCGGACCAGCGCAGCGCGCGCAAGCAAGCCATGTACTTTTTGCGCCGGCTGCCGCGCGACCCGTTCGCGCCGACCGAAAGCGACAGCGCCGCCGCCAGCTGGGCCAAGCGCGCCTACGCCTCCGCGCCCGACAATCCGACCGAGGGCGAAGACGTGTTCGACGTCGCCTCCCGTTCGCCGCGTATCGGCTTGAACGGCATCGCCTTGAAGCAGTGGTGAGCATGCGCGGCGCGGCGCCGGCGCGGGCCGGCTTCACCCTGATCGAATTGCTGGTGGTGCTGGCGATCGTGGCGCTGCTGCTGACCATCGCGCTGCCGCGTTATATGGGCTCGGTCGAAAAATCGAAGGAGGTGGCGCTCAAGGAAAACCTGCAAGTGCTGCGCGCCGGGATCGACAAATACTACGGCGACAAGGGCGAATACCCGGCCGCCCTGGCCGACCTGGTGACCCAGCATTACTTTCGCAGCGTGCCGGTCGATCCGGTGACCGAATCGGCCACCACCTGGCAGCTGATCGCCTCGCCCGACGGCGACAAGCCGGGCGTGGCCGACATCCGCAGCGGCGCGCGCGGCAAAACGCGCGACGGCGTGCCGTTCGAGCAGTTGTAGCATGCGGCGCCGAGGCGGTTTCGCCTATCTGTGGACCTTGATGCTGGTCGCCTTCATGGGCATCGGCCTGGCCATCGCGGGCGATCTGTACGCCACGGCCGCGCGGCGCGACAAGGAGCGCGAGCTGCTCTTCGTCGGCCACCAGTTCCGCGACGCGATCGGCCGCTATTACGACGCCGGCGCCAAGGCCGGCGTGCCGAACCAGTATCCGCTGCGGCTGGAGGATTTGCTCAAGGACGCACGCTTCCCCAATCCGGTGCGCCATTTGCGTCGCGTGTACACCGACCCCACCAACGGCAAAAACGACTGGGCGCTGGTGCTCCAGGAAGGGCGCATCGTCGGCGTCCATTCGCTGTCGCCGCAACTGCCGATCAAGCAGGACAACTTCGACGACAACGACAGCGGCCTGCGCGCCAAGGCGCGTTACGCGGACTGGCTGTTCACTTATCCGGCCGACCTGTTCACGCCGACCGACGGTGCGGCGCCGGCCGGCGGCGCGCCGTCCAAGGCAACGCCGCCGGCCCGCGACGGCGATCGCCCGGCAGGGCCTTAAAAGCTAATCATGGCCCAGCGCCAGGCGCGTCGCGCCGGCCCGCGCCGGACGGTCCGCCGGCCCGCTGCGCGCCAGCTTGAACACGGCCAGCGTGCCGGTGAGCTGATCGGCCTGCTCCTCCAGCGATTCGGCGGCCGCCGAGGCTTGCTCGACCAGGGCCGAGTTTTGCTGGGTCATCTCGTCCATATTGGTGATGGCCACCCCGATGTCCTGGATGCCGGCGCTCTGGGCCTGGCTGGCGGCGCTGATCTCGGCCATGATGTCGGCCACTTTTTTGACCGAGGCGACGATCTGGCCCATGGTCAGCCCGGCTTCGTCGACCAGCTTGGAGCCGACGCCGACCTTGGCCACCGAATCGCCGATCAATTCCTTGATTTCCTTGGCCGCGCCGGCGCTGCGCTGGGCCAGATTGCGCACCTCCGACGCCACCACCGCGAAGCCGCGCCCCTGCTCGCCGGCGCGGGCCGCCTCCACCGCCGCGTTCAAGGCCAGGATGTTGGTCTGGAAGGCGATGCCGTCGATGACGCCGATGATGTCGACGATCTTGCGCGCCGACTCGTTGATCTCGCCCATGGTGGTGACCACTTGGCTGACCACCTGGCCGCCCTTGGTGGCGACCCCGGAGGCCGACACCACCAGCTCATTGGCCTGGGTCGCGTTGCTGGCGTTCTGGCGCACGGTGGTGGTGAGGCTCTCCATCGAGCGCGAGGTCTGTTCCAGGCTGCCGGCCTGGGACTCGGTGCGCGAGGCCAGGTCGGCGTTGCCGCTGGCGATTTCGCTGCTGGCCACCTTGATGGTTTCGGCCGAGACCTTGATCTCGGAGACCATGTTACCCAGCTTGGCGCGCATGTCCTTGAGCGCCACCAGCAGGCTGGCCGAGTCGTTCGGGTCGGTCGCGATCTCCATCGACAGATCGCCGTCGGCCACGGCGCGCGCGATCTCGCGCGCATATTCGGGCTCGCCGCCGAGCTGCTGCCAGATGGTGCGCACCACGAAGTACGACACCACGGCCAGGCTGAGGATGACGATCAGGGCCACCACGATACTGGTGGTGAGCACGTTGCGCACGCTCGACTCGCTGCGCAAAATGCCGGATTTGAACTGCTTCTGGGCCGCCTCGTTGGTCTTGGCCAGGTCGCCGTTCAAGGCGGTCAAGCCGCTTTGCATGCGCCCCACCGTGGCCTGGGCGTCGCCCTGTTCCAGCTCCAGCATGATGCGGGCCGCGCTCAGGGCCGGCGCGTAATAGGCGTCGAATTCCTTGCTCAAGCGGGCGCCGTTGTCGCGCTGGCCCGGCAATTCGGAGAATTTGCTCAGCTTGGCGCGCAACTTGTTGGCTTGCTCGCCGACCTGGGTCACGCGGTTTTTATCGCCCTCGGTGACCGAATCGCGCAAGGCGTTGGCCAGCGCCTCCACGTCCAGCGTGAGCGACTTGGCCAGGTCGAGCACCGGGTAGTCCACGCTCTCGGTGGTGTGGATGGAGTCCAGGGCGGCGGTGGCCAGATAGGTGCTGCCGGCCAGTCCCAGGCCGAAGATGATGGTCGAGATGACCGGCAATGCCCATATCCTGCGTTTGATGCTCATATTCCTTCTCCATTCTTGGTGGGGACGCGTCGCGGGGGGACACGTCAACATGCGATGGGCGCGCCGGCCGCGGCCCCGAACATGCAAGCCGGCGCCGCGCCGCGTCCGATCAAGGCGCTGTCAGCACCACCTTCACGCTCGGGTCGACCGCGCTTTTCTCGATGTAGCCGATGGCCTTGGGGTCGGACGCCACCGCCTTTTTCACATCGGCGCTGGCGGCCACCTCCTTGGGCTGGGCCGCCTTGCCGGTGAAGACCAGCTTGGACCACAAGGCCTTGGCCTGGGCCGGCTCCTTGTCCGTCACCTTCTTGTAAAACTCGGCGCGCACGGGCGCGCTTTCGGGTTGGTCGATCGGGGTCATGGCGGTCGACTTGCCGAGGAAGTATTGGGCCACTTGGTCGTTGCTCATGGCGGCGGCTTCGCTTTTCGGATTCACCACCACCACCACTTCGGCCAGCGCCGGCGACAACGGCGCCAACATCGCCACGCTCAGGGCAAGGGTTGTTAACTTCGGGTTCATATAGTGTGTCCTTAAAAAACGAAATCGATGGCGACCGCGCCGACCATGACCGACGACGCGTTGAAGTTGGGCGCCTTATTGGTCAGCAGGCCGCCGCCGGCTTTCGGCTTGATGCGGTCGATCTGCACTTTGAGGGCGGCGGAACGGTAAAAGTCCCAGCGCACGCCGATGGTGTCGCTCGACTGCTCGACCGGCGCGACGAACTGGCCCACGCCGGCGCGCAGCGGCGCCAGCGCGGGCGCGGCGGGCACGGGATTGCTCAAGTCGGCGTTCACGGCCAGGTTGCCGTGCGAATAGTAGGGCAGGAATTTGCCGATACGGTAACCGCCCATCAGATACCAGGAGGTGGTGTCGGCGATGAAGGTGTCGGTCTTGCGCTTGGCGTATTCGCTCTGGAGCACGATATTGTTCCAGTCCAGCCCCAGCCCGACCGAGGTGAAGGACGCCTTTTTATCCTTGACCTCGGCCGCGTCGGCCCAGGCGTTCAATTGCGGCAGCTTGGCGGCGCTGCCCACGCTGCGCAAGGCGGCCGCCAGGGTATTGAATCCGGCGAAATCGTCTTGCGACAATTTGGTGTCGAGCCGGCCGAAGCGCACAGTCAGCGGCCCGTGCTCGGCCACCAAATTGATCGCCGTGGCGGACTTCGATTCCAAGTGGACCAGGCTGCCGGCGGCGGCCACGATCTCGGTCTTGGCGCCGCCGGCCGCCAATTGCGCCGTGTAGGTGGTGTCGCCGAAGCTTTGTTGATACGTGATGTCGGCGCCGTCGAGGCTACCGAACGGCACTTGCGAATAGACTTCGACGGGTGGACGCAGCAAGGTGTTGGCATAGCCCACGTTGCGGTAGTCGGAAATCATAAACACCGGCAAACCGACGCGGCCCACGCGCACGCTGACATTGTCCGACAGTTTGGCCTTGGCGAAAGCCCAGGCCAGCTCGGCGCCGTAAGTGTCCGCACCATCCTTGCGCATCAGCACCTGCACCGTGGCCGACAACCAATCGTTAACATTTGTCACCGCTTGCAATCCCAGGTTGGAATCGACGCCGAAGCGCGGCTCGCCTTGCACGCCGCTATATTGATTGGGGCGGGAAAACTCGGCGTTTTTCGCGTCGGAAGCGGTCAGGGCGGCGGTGCCGAAGCCGCTGACTTTAATCGGCGGCCAAGCATTGCCCTCGTCGGCGTGGGCGCCGCCGGCCAACAACGGGGCGGCCAGCATCGTGAGCAATAAGCGTTTTTTCATTTTTTACCTGTAGGTCGGTTGAAAGCGTGACGGCGATGATTTCCACATCGTCTCTCCAACATATGCAAGTTAATGCTACAGGCAAAAATATTTTGATTGAATAATAATCCGATCCGGGGATTTAAATAGCGCCATTGTGATGCGTAAAAACACCACATTTAATACAACTTTTCCAAAAAATATAGGCGCACCACTATCGAATTTGGCAATGAAGCCGCGATTACAATATTATTATAATAATATCGATTATTGACACCCCGCCGTTGCGGCGCGCCCACGCCGCATCATTACTTTAGCGATTAACTTTTTTTCGACACCAGGGTCAGGATATCGTAGCTGGCCACCAATTCATCGTCTTGATTGCTGACCTGCACATCCCAGGCCACCACCCCCTGGCCGACGCCGAACACGTCGCGCCGGTCGCGGTCCACCTTGCGTTTGCAGGTCAGGCGCGCGCGGATGGTGTCGCCGATGGCGACCGGTTTCACGAAGCGCAGATTATCCAAACCATAATTGGCCAGCACCGGGCCGGGCGCCGGCGACACGAACAAGCCGGCGGCGGCCGACAGCACGAAATAGCCGTGCGCGATGCGCTTGCCGAATTGCGATTGGCGCGCAGCGATCTCGTCGAAGTGCATATAAAAGAAGTCGCCCGACACGCCGCCGAAAGCGACGATATCGGCCTCGCTCACGGTGCGCCGGTGGGTCAGCAGCGAGTCGCCGGTTTTCAAATCCTCGAAATGCTTGCGGAACGGGTGCGTCTGGCTTTCGCTGACGGCGGCGCCGCGCACATATTCGCCCGTGACGGCGGCCAGCATGGTGGGCGAACCCTGGAGCGCGGCGCGTTGCAGATAGTGGCGCACGGCGCGTATCCCGCCCAGCTCCTCGCCACCGCCGGCCCGCCCCGGCCCGCCGTGTTTGAGCTGGGGAAGGGGCGAGCCGTGGCCGGTCGAATCGACCGCCGCCTCGCGCTCCAGCACCAGCACCCGGCCGTGCGAGGCGGCCATGACCGGCACCGCCCGCATGGCGATGGCCGGATCGCGCGTGACCAGGGTGCTGACCAGGCTACCCTTGCCGCGCGCGGCCAGGGCCAGCGCCTGTTCCAGCTCGGTATAGGGCATCATGCAGGCGACCGGGCCGAAGGCTTCCACGTCGTGCACCGCGTCGTTGCGCATGCCGTCGCGGCACAGCAGCAGGGTGGGCGAAAAAAAGGCGCCATCGGCCGCGCCATCGCCCAGCGGGGCGAAGCCGTCGCGCGCGCCGAACACCAGCTCGTTGCCCTCGGCCAGCAGGGCCGCTTGCCGGCCCACGTCGCGCAACTGCTCTTGCGAGGCCAGCGCGCCCATGCGCACGCCCTCGATGGACGGGTCGCCCACCGTCACTTTGGCCAGGCGCGCGCGCAGGCCGGCGGCCACCGCGTCGATCATATGGGCCGGCACGATGACGCGGCGGATCGCGGTGCATTTCTGGCCGGCCTTGCCGGTCATTTCGCGCGCCACTTCCTTGATGAACAAATCGAATTCGGGGTCGTCCGGCGTCACGTCCGGCGCCAGGATGGCGCAGTTGAGGGAATCGGCTTCGCCGTTGAACGGCACCGAGCGGGCGATCAGATTGGGGTGGGCGCGCAGCTTGGCGGCGGTGGCGGCCGAGCCGGTGAAGGTGACCATGTCCTGGCCACCGAGCCGGTCCAGTAAGTCGCCGGTGGCGCCGATCACCAGTTGCAGGCTACCCTCGGGCAGCAGGCCGGAGGCGTGCATCATGCGCACCAGCGCCTCGGTCAGGTAGCTGGTGGCGGTGGCCGGTTTGGCGATGCAGGGCATGGCCGCCAAAAAGCTGGGCGCGAACTTCTCCAGCAAGCCCCAGACCGGGAAATTGAAGGCGTTGATGTGCACCGCCAGTCCGCCGCGCGGCACCAGGATGTGGGTGCCGGCGAAGCCGCCTTGTTTACCCAGCGCCAGGGCCGGGCCTTCGTGCAGCACATTACTCGACGGTAGCTCGTTGCCGCCCATGCTGGCGAAGGCGAACAGGGTGCCGGTGCCGCCTTCGATATCGACCCAACCGTCGGCCCGGGTGGCGCCGGTCAGGCGCGAGATCGCGTACAGCTCTTCCTTGCGCCCGACCAGGTACAGGGCCAGCGCTTTCAGGCGCGCGGCGCGCTGCTGGAAGTCGAGCGCCATCAGGCCCGGCACGCCGACCCGGCGCGCGTGGCCGACCGCCTCGTCGAAATCGATGGCCTCGGCGTGGGTGTGATAAATCAGCTGGTTGTTCAAGGCGCTGTGCAGCGGCGTGGCGGCGGCGGCGCCGAGCCAGCGGCCGCCGATCAGGCTTTGCAGGGTGGTGACGGATGTCATGTGCTCTCCGGATGGTTGGATGGCCCGGCGTCAGGCCGAGGCGTTCTTGTGCAGGTGTAGGGGCAGCGCGCTATCCCAGGCGATGCGTTGGCGATCGGGTTCGACGGCGCTCAAGGCTTCCACCTCGCGCATGCCGCGCAGGGAGCGCAGCGCCAGCTCGTGGTATTGGGCGGTGCCGGCGCTTTTCCAGGCCAGCTCCTCGTCGCTGACTTGGCGCGCCACCCGCGCCGGGCTGCCGATCACCAGGCTGCGCGGCGCCACGATCATGCCCGCCTTCACAAAACTCATGGCCGCGACGATGCTGTCGGCGCCGATCTCGGCGTTGTCCATCACCACCGCGTTCATGCCGACCAGCGCGTTGCGCCCGATGCGGCAGCCGTGCAGCACGGCGCCGTGGCCGATGTGGCCATCGACTTCGACCACCGTGTCGCGCCCGGGAAAGCCGTGCATCACGCAGGTGTCCTGCACATTGGCGCCCTCTTCCATGATCAGGCGCCCGAAGTCGCCCCGTATCGAGGCCAGCGGCCCGACGTAGCAGCGCGCGCCGACGATCACGTCGCCGATCAGCACCGCGCTCGGATGCACATAGGCGCTCGGGTGCACCACCGGCGTGACGCCATTGATTTCGTAGACCTTCACCATCGCGCTTCTCCTGTCGATCGCTTCATACCCGCTCGATGACCAGGGCGATGCCCTGGCCGACGCCGATACACATGGTGCACAAGCCGTAACGGCCGCCGCCGCGTTCCAGCTGCCCGAGCGCGGCCATCACCAGGCGCGCGCCGGACGCGCCCAGCGGATGACCAAGCGCGATCGCGCCGCCGTTCGGATTGACGTGCGGCGCGTCGTCGGCCAGGCCCAGCGCGCGCGTGACGGCCAGCGCCTGGGCCGCGAAAGCTTCGTTCAATTCGATCACATCCATCTGCTCCAGGCGCAGACCGGTCAGCGCCAGCACCTTGCGCACCGCCGGCACCGGGCCGTATCCCATGATGCGCGGCGCCAGCCCCGCGACGGCCATGCCCAGCACGCGCGCGCGCGGCGTCAAGCCATGCCGCTCGGCGGCCGTCGCCGACGCCAGCAGGATGGCGCAGGCGCCGTCGTTCAAGCCGGAGGCGTTGCCGGCGGTGACGCTGCCGTCCGGCCGCACCACGCCCTGCAACTTGGCCAGCATGGCCGCAGTGGTGTCCGGCCGGGGATGCTCGTCGGTGTCGAACACGCGCGGCTCGCCCTTCTTTTGCGTCAGGCTGACGGGGACGACCTCGCCTTGGAAGCGGCCGGCCCGCTGCGCCTCGGCCCAGCGCCGCTGGCTGCGCAGGGCGAACGCGTCCTGGTCGGCGCGGCCGATTTGAAACTGCTCGGCCACGTTTTCGGCCGTCTCGGGCATGCTGTCGATGCCGTATTCGGCGCGCATGCGCGGATTGACGAAGCGCCAGCCCAAGGTGCTGTCCTCGATCTTGGCGGCGCGCGAAAAGGCGCTGTCAGCCTTGGCCATCACGAAGGGCGCGCGCGTCATGCTCTCGACGCCGCCGGCCACGATCAGCTGCGCCTCGCCGCTGCGGATCGCGCGCGCGGCGCTGCCGACCGCGTCCAGGCTGGAGCCGCACAGGCGGTTGATGGTGGTGGCCGGCACCTCGGGCGGCAAGCCGGCCAGCAGCGCGGCCATGCGGCCCACGTTGCGGTTATCCTCGCCGGCCTGGTTGGCGCAGCCGAATAGCACGTCGTCCACGGCGGCCCAGTCCACGCCGGGGTGACGCGCCATCAGGGCCGCGATCGGCAGCGCGCCCAGGTCGTCGGCGCGCACGCCGGACAAAGCGCCGCCGTAACGGCCGAACGGGGTGCGCGCCGCGTCGCAAATATAAGCGTGGTTCAAAATTGGCTCCATCGATGAGTGCATCAGGTTGTAGGGCGCCGGCCGGCCGCGCGCCTGGCCTTGCCGGTCAGGCGCGTTCGATGCCTTCGCTGGCCGGCGCGCGCACGCGGGCGCGGGCGCACGAGCCGACATGGTTCTTGATCGCCGCTTCCAGCTCGCGCGGCACC
>JAYVUV010000171.1:0-9678 GCA_043787615.1 Janthinobacterium sp.
GAAATCGTGCTGCAAGTCGATTTCGGTGCGCGACGGTAGCTCCGACAGCACTTGCGACTTGGTGCGGCGCAAGATGAAGGGTTGGATCAGGCGTCGCAATTGCTGGCGGGCCAGCGTTTCGGCCCGCTTGTCCTGGGCTTTCTCGATCGGCGCGGCGTAGCGCGAATTGAATTGTTCCAGGGTCCCCAGCAGGCCGGGATTGATGAAGCGGAATAGATTCCACAACTCGCCCAGATGGTTTTCCAGCGGCGTGCCGCTGGCCACCATGCGGAAGTCGCCCTGCAGCGCCATCACCGCCTGCGAGCGCTTGGTGGCGCCGTTCTTGATCGCCTGCGCCTCGTCGAGCACGATGGTGTGCCACTTGACCTCGGCGAACAAGGCGGCTTCTTGCTGGAGCAAGCCGTAGCTGGTCACCACCAGGTCGAAGGCTTGCACGCCGGCCAGGGTTTGGTTGCGGTCGCCCGCGCCGAATAGTTTCAGCGTGAGGGTGGGCGCGAAGCGGGCCGCCTCGCTCAGCCAATTCATGCACACCGAGGTGGGCGCCACCACCAAGGCCGGGCCATGTGGGGCGCGGTCGAGCAGCAGGGCCAGCGCTTGCAGCGTCTTGCCCAAGCCCATGTCGTCGGCCAGGCAAGCCCCCACGCCCCAATGGGCCAGGCGGGCCAGCCATTCGAAACCGGCCAGTTGGTAGTCGCGCAGCTCCGCTTGCAAGGTGCTGGGCAAGCGTGGCACATAGGCCGCTTGCGCGCTCAGGCGTTCCAAGTGGCCGCGCCACAGCTTGTCGGCCTTGACGGCGCCCGCCTCGCCGGCCAGCTCTTCCAGCGCGAACGAGGCCAGCGGATGGACCCGCAACTCGTCGCCGTGGCGCTGGCCGAACGCGGCCAATTCCGACAGGCGGCGGTGCAACTCGTCGCTCAGGGCCAGGAATTGGTTGTCGCCCAGGGCCACGAAGCGGCCTTTGCTGTTTTGCATCAGGTCGAGCAGGGCGCGCAAGCCCAGCACCTTGTTTTCATCGATGTGCAATTCGCCACTGGCGCCGAACCAATCCTTGCCGCTCTTGATGGCGAGCGAGAATTGGGTCGATTCGATGCGCTTGCTGACCCGGAACGATTCGCCCTCCGGCCAGGCCAGCACGATGGCGTCCTGCTCCAGCTCTTGCAACTCGACCAGCAATTGCAGGCACAGGGCCGGTTCGCCCAGCAGCCATTCGCCGTGCGCCTGCTCGGCCTGTTCCAGGATGGGGCAACGCTCGATCAGGCGGCGCTCGTCCGCGCATTCGCGCTCCAGGTCGCGGCGCGCCTGCAAGGCCTTGCCGTCCACCTCGGCGAACACGCTTTCGGCGCCGCTGCCGGGCGCGTAATAGGCGCCGCCCGGCAGCGGGCGCACCAGCACTTGCATTTTCAAGCCGTGCTGGAAGGGCAGCAAGTGCAGATGCAGGCGGGCGTCGGCGTCCACTTGCTCGGCCTGGGCCGCGCCGCCGCCGATGTCGGACTGCACCGTCACCAGCGAGGAGATGGCGCCGATCGCTTGCAGCACTTGCTGTTCGGCGTGGCGCGGCACGGCCAGGCCGCCGCCCAGGATGGCGCCGATGCGGCGATGCTCGTCGAGGATGCCGACCACCCGCAGCCGGGTCGGGGTTTCCTTGATCAGCACCACGTTTTCGCCATGCGCGGGCAGGGCCGGATTCAGGCTCAGCCACAACTCGGCGCCGTGCGCCTTGATCAACAGTTCGGGCGCGCCGGGCAGCAGCTCGACCCGCGATTCGGGCGCGTTGGCCCAGTACACCAGCGGGTGGCCCACCAGGGCCGCGACCGCCGCCAAGGGATCGATTTCATAGCGCAGTCCGGCGCCGTAGTACTGTTGCACGGGCATGATGGCGGCGCTCACGCGCACATCCTGCGCGCTCAGGAAGGCGATGTGCTCGGCTTCCTCGCGCAAGCGTTTCAGGCCGACCGCGCGGCCCTTGCTCCAGGCGCCGCGCGCGTCGCGTTTTTGTTCGCGCGGCTCGAGCGCCGAAATGCCGCGCTTCGGGTCGAAATCGAGCAGCCAGACCAGGCGCGAAGCGTTGGAAGGCGTCTCCACCGGCGCCGCTTGCTGCAAATTGATCAAGGCGCTGAGCTGGCGCTGCCAGGCTTCCTGGCGCTCGAACCAGGCGCCTATGTCGGCCAGGCCCAGGCGCGCGCGCAGGGCCGCCGCCTGCCGGGCCTGGTCCGGGTCGCCCAGATGGCCCAGCAGAGAGGCGGCCTGGGCCGAGATCAGGTGGAATCCGGCCGCGTCGGCCTGGCGCGTCAATTCCAGCAGGGCCGGCCGGTGCTCGGCCAACTGGGGCAGGGCCAGCCAGTAAAACAGCAAGCCCTGGAACAGTTGCGGCAGCAGGCCCAGCACCCAGGCCTGGTCGGCGATGGTGGCGGGGTTCAAGGTGCCGGCCCGCACCAGACGCAGGATGCCCAGTTGGTAATAGACCAGGCTGTCGTAATTGTGTTCCAGCTTGAGGACGATATCGAGATAGGTCTGGGCTTGCTTGTGCAGCGCCGGGTCGTCGCCGCGCAGCAGCGCCAGCACGTAGAGATGGCCGGCCGGGCCGCGAAAACATTGCTTGCGCTTGCCGCTGTCGCGGCGCAATTGCTTGAGCGCTTGCTCGAAGCGGTCCAGGGCGCTTTGTTGTTCGCCGCGCAGCAAAGCGATGGCGCCGGCCAGCATGCCGGCCTGGCCACTGTCGTCGCCGCGCAGCCAGTCGCTGGCTTGGTCCAGGTCGCCGCTCAACATGGCGAATTCGGCCAGCGCCTGGGTCAGCGCCGGCTCCGGCGGGGTGGAACGGCGCGCCATGTGGCCGGCCGCGTAGGCGCGCAGGGCGGGCGCCTGGGCCGGATCGTGCTGGGCATGGTTGAGCAGCAGGGCCAGCACCTCGTCTTGCAGGCTGGGGTGGATGTGGTCCATCAATTCGGCCTCGAAGGGATGGCCGCAAATGTCGATCAGCGGATGCAACTGGGCCGCTTCGTAACACCCCAGGCAGGCTTGCAGGATGGGGAGCACCTGGTCCCTGGGCTGATGGCTCAGCAGGGCGTTGCGCAGCAATACCATGCCATGCTGATAGCTGCGCAGTTGGATGCTGCCGTTCCAGCTGCGCGTCATGCCGTTGCCCGTTTCGACGGCCCGGGCCAGCTGGTTGAAACTGCCGTCGGCCAGGGCGGCGCGCAGGGCCGGCCAGCGCAGCCGCACCGCGCAGGCGAAACCGCGTCCCGTCGTTTCGCTCAGAAAGCCCAGACTTTTCAAGTGCTGCGCCTGCTCGCCCACCATGGACAGGGTGTATAACTGGCCGGCGTGGCGCCGTAGTTGGGCCTTGCCCAGCAGTTCGAACAAGGCGGTCTTGCCGGTCGGCTGGCCCAGCATGGCCGTCAGCGCCAGCAGGGTCTGCTGGATCGGTTCCAGGGCGTCGAATTCGGCCTGCACTTGCTGGTCCGTCATGCGGTGGATTTCTGCTACGGAGGTGGCGCTCATGTCAGTCCGGTAAATTGTCGATGTGGACGGCGGCGGCCGCGCCGGGCGCGCTCAAGCCCAACACGCGCAGGTAGAAATATAACTCGGCCTCCAGGGTGCGGACGATATTGGCGGCTTGGCGGAAGCCGTGGCCTTCACCTTCGAGCTCCACGTAAGCGACCGGCACGCCGCGCGCCTTCAAGGCGGCCACCATGGTTTGCGATTGTTGCGGCGGCACGATCTTGTCGTCCAGGCCCTGGAAAAAGATCATGGGCCGGTTCAGGCGGGCCGTGTGATGGATCGGCGAGCGGGCCAGGTAGCGCGCCTCGGTGTCGGGGCCGGCGCCGATCAGGTAGGCGTTGTAACGCGACTCGAACTTGTGCGAATCCTGGTCCAGCCCTTTCAGGTCGGACACGCCGTAATAACTGGCGCCGGCCTGGAACACCTCGTGGAAGGTCAGCGCGCACAGGGTGGTCAAGCCGCCGGCGCTGGCGCCACGGATGATCAGGCGACGCGCATCGGCCAGGCCGCGCTCGGCCAGGTGGCGCGCGCCGGCCACGCAATCCTCGACATCGACCACGCCCCACTGGCCCGCGAGCGTGTCGCGGTAAGCCCGGCCGAAGCCGCTGCTGCCGCCGTAATTGACGTCGAGCACGCCGAAACCGCGGCTGGTCCAGTATTGGGTGGCCAGTTTCAGGGTATTGCCGGCCATGCTGGTCGGGCCGCCGTGGCCGATCACGATCAGTGGCGGCGCGCCGTTCGGCTCGCCGTCCGACTCCTTGTCCGCCTCGTCGGCTTGGCAATCGGCGTTGCGCGGCGCGTAGTAAAACGCTTGCACCGTGCGGCCGCCCTGGCTGGGATAGTGGATGCTGCTCGGTATCGACAGATAGGCCGGCGCGGGCGGGGTGTCGATCGAGCGGGCCAGCACTTCCAGCTCGCCGTTCGACAAATCGATGCGCGCCACTTCCAGCGCGATGGCGGGCGCGCCGCCCAGCAGGACCACGCAGCCGGCACCGTCCGGTCCGGAACCGACGCGCAGTTCGCGGATTTCCTGGTAGGGATGGGCGATCGGTTCCAGCCGGGCCTTGCCCGGGCGCAAACGGGCCAAGTGGCTGATGCCGTCCTGGAGGTAGGTGCAGACGATTTCGTCGGCCGAGCGGAAACCGTACATCGACTGGCCGAAGATCCATTGCGGCGTGGCGAACTCCGCTTCCATCGGGCACAGCGCTTCGATCGCCCCCTGGCGCACCCGGTACAGATTCCACCAGCCGCTGCGGTCGGAAACGAAATACAGCAAGCCGTCCGGCGACCATTCGGGTTGGCAGACTGACTCGGCCGGGCCGCCGGCCACCAGGCGCGGCGCGCCCGGATTGCCGTCCACGTCCAGTTCGGCCAGCCACAACTCGCTACCCTGCCACGGCATGCGCGGGTGATCCCAGCTCAGCCAGGCCAGGCCGGCACCGTCCGGCGACAGGCGGGGCGCCGCGTAAAAGTCGTGCCCGGCGGCCAGCACGGTTTCGACTCCGTCCATGCCGATCGCGCACAGGCAATTGTCGGGATCGGGTCGCGGACCGTCGCCGGCCGGGTGTTGCCCGGCCGGCCGGTGCGACTCGCGCACCCCGATCAAGCGTCGCCGGCGCCGGTCGACGACGAAATCGGCGTGGCGTCCGCCGGGCGCCGTCAGCGCCCGCGGCGGCGTATCGCCTTGCTGAAGATAGAGCCGGTTGTTGGCGAAATGCGAGAAGTAGACGCTATCGCCATCGACCAGGTAGGCGCCGCCGCCGTATTCGTGTACCCGGCTGCGCGGATTGAACGGGGCCGGGGTCAACTCGTCGGTGCGGCCGCCGCGCCGGCGCAGCAGCGTGTTGCGCCCGCCTTCGCTGGCGCGCCCGGCCAGCCAAAACACATCGCCGCCATCGGCCCCGCCCAGGGCCAGCTGGGTCAGCGGGGTGGAGCCGGCCGCGACCAGGTCGGCGCCGATCGGCGACGGCCACAAGCCATAGGCCATGGTTTTCGATGTAGTTGAGGTCATGCATACTCCCGGTCGATGATAGGCGCGCGCGACGCCGGCGCAGGGGGCATGATAGTGAATGCGCCCATAATGTTCCACAAGATTCGACGCGGGCGCCGTCCCGGCCCGCCCGTGCCGCAGGCGCGGCCTGGCCGCGAAGGAAATGATTTCGGCCCGATTGAGTGCGATAATACTCCCTCCTCACGCCATTTATTGTCCGCCATGCCACAATTCGCCCCGCTTCAGAACGATACCTTCCTGCGCGCCCTGCTGCGCCAGCCCACCGACTACACGCCGGTCTGGCTGATGCGGCAGGCGGGGCGGTATCTGCCGGAATACCGCGCCACGCGTGAGCGGGCCGGATCGTTCCTGGGCTTGGCCAAGAATCCCGATTACGCCACCGAAGTGACTTTGCAACCGCTGGATCGCTTCCCGCTGGACGCGGCGATCCTGTTCTCGGACATCCTGACGGTGCCCGACGCGATGGGCCTGGGTTTGTATTTCGCCGATGGCGAGGGACCGAAATTCGAACGCCCCTTGCGCACCGAGCAAGAGGTGCTGGCCTTGCGCGCGCCCGACCTCGGCTCGCTCGACTATGTGTTCAAGGCCGTGACCCAGATTCGCGGCGCGCTCGACGGCCGGGTGCCGCTGATCGGTTTTTCCGGCAGCCCGTGGACTCTGGCCTGTTATATGGTGGAGGGCGGCGGCTCGAAAGAGTTCCACACCATTAAAAAGATGTTGTACAACCGGCCCGATCTGATGCACCACATCCTGGCCACCAACGCCAGCGCCGTGGCCCAGTACTTGAACGCCCAGATCGACGCCGGCGCGCAAGCGGTGATGATCTTCGATTCCTGGGGCGGTGCCCTGGCCGATGGCGCCTACCAGCGCTTTTCGCTCGATTACATGGAACAAGTGGTGGCCCAGCTGAAACGCGACAAGGACGGCGTCAAGATTCCCGCCATCGTCTTCACCAAAGGCGGTGGCCAGTGGATCGAACAGATCGCCGGCATCGGTGCCGACGCGGTCGGACTGGACTGGACGGTCGACCTGCGCCGCGCGCGTCAGCTGGTTGGCCATCGGGTCGGCTTGCAAGGCAATCTGGACCCGGCCATCCTGTTCGCCAGCCCCGACCAAATCCGGGCCGAGGTGGTCAAGGTGCTGGACGCGTTCGGTGCCCCGTCCGAAGGCAACGGCCACGTGTTCAATCTGGGGCATGGCATTTCCCAATTCACCCCGCCCGAATCGGTGGCGGCGATGGTCGAGGCGGTGCACAGCCATAGCCGGGCGCAGCGCGTCTGAGTCCAGATCCTTGTGCTTTTCAACAACTCAGCACTGAAACAAATCCGACTTATTCACATTTTTTTTTGCTGCGGAAATAAAAGGCAGTTTTTCCAGCTTGCCCGGGAACTTATTCCAAGTCCTTGATTTTGCTACATAAAAAAATGGAAAATTTGTCTTCGGATCTTGTTGTAGGTAAAGTTATCCGCCCTTGCGGACCACGTTCGATGTCATTGTCCACAAAGTTATCAACAGGCTGTGTGAATAAAATAGCGCGGCCGGGCGCGCAGCTCGGGGCCGTCGGTCCGGCGTGTGATGCGCCGCTGCGGGCGGCGGGGCGGTCGATGCGGGCTCCCCCGCCCGGGGCGGCCCGGGCCGTCTTCTAGGGGCGAAAATAAGCCGTCCAGGCTCACTTATGCACAGCGCGACGATCAAAAAATCGCGCGCGCGCCGCCCTGGGAAGCGATTTTTAAGTCATTGATTTTATTCATATTATTTTTGACCATTTGAGCTAGATTAAGAATATTGCGGCACGCTGCCTAAGGATTTCCCATCATCAATTTAGTTTTGTCCACAAAGTTATCCACAATGGCCGAGCAGACTAGATGGCGATGAGCATTCTTAAAATCGCCCTCGACACGCCGCTCATGGCCGTGTTCGATTACCTATTGCCGGACGACGTCATCGACCCGCCGCGTATCGGCCAGCTGGCGCTGGTGCCGTTCGGCCCGCGCGAGGTGATGGGCTTGATCGTCGGGCTGGCTGACAACAGCGAAGTGCCGCCGGCCAAGCTCAAGCGGGCGCTGGCGGTGCGCGCCCAGCTGACGCCGCTCAGCGAGGCGTGGCTGGCGCTGGCCGGCTTCGCCGCCGATTATTACCAGCGTCCGCTGGGCGAGGTGGCGTTGCCCGGCCTGCCGAAGAATGTACGCTTGCGCAGCACCGTGGCGCTGGACCGCGCCCTCAAAAAGTTGGCCAAGCACGAAGGCGCGCACGACGCCAGCCCGTGCGCCATGCCCGCCTTGAACGGCGCCCAGCAGGAGGCGGCCGACGCGATCGGTTCGGCGCGCGGCTTCCAGCCCAGCTTGTTGTACGGCGTGACCGGCAGCGGCAAGACCGAAGTCTATCTGCAAGCCTGCGCCCAGGTGCTGGCGCGCGAGGCCGAGGCGCAGATCCTGATCCTGGTGCCTGAAATCAACTTGACGCCCCAGTTGGAAGGCAATATCCGGGCGCGTTTTCCCGGCGTGATGCTGGCCACTTTGCACAGCAGCTTGGCGGAAGGCGAGCGCACCCTGCACTGGCTGGCCGCGCACCAAGGCAAGGCGCGCATCGTGCTGGGCACCCGGCTGGCGATCCTGGCGTCCTTGCCGCAATTAAAACTGATCGTGATCGATGAGGAACACGACCCATCCTATAAGCAGCAGGAAGGCTTGCGTTATTCGGCGCGTGATCTGGCCGTCTGGCGCGCCTGGCAACTGGGCATTCCCATCGTGCTCGGCTCGGCCACCCCCTCGCTGGAGAGCTGGCATCACGCCCAGTCCGGACGCTACCGCAAGCTGGAACTGCGCGAGCGCGCCGTCAAGGACGCGGTGTTGCCGCGCGTGAAACTGCTCGACATGGAACGCGACAAACCCAAGGACGGCCTGACCTCGCACCTGATCGCCGCCTTGAAGCTGCGCATGGAGCGGGGCGAGCAGTCGCTGCTGTTTTTGAACCGACGCGGCTACGCTCCCGTGATTTGTTGCGAGGCGTGCGGCTGGATCAGCAATTGCACGCGCTGCACCTCGTTCATGGTGTTGCACAAGCCGGAGCACCGGCTGCGCTGCCATCATTGCAGCCTGGAATTGCGGATACCGCGCCACTGCCCCACCTGCGGCAATGTCGATTTGCAACCGCTCGGACGCGGCACCCAGCGCGTCGAAGAAGGCTTGCAGCAATTGTTTCCCGCCGCTCGCATCCTGCGCATCGACGCCGATTCGACCCGCCTCAAGGGCAGCGCCCAAGCCGCTTTCGACACGGTGCACCGGGGCGAGGTCGATATCCTGATCGGCACCCAGATGGTGGCCAAGGGACATGACTTCAAGAAACTGAGCCTGGTCGGCATCCTCAATCCGGACACCGCCCTGTTTTCCCAGGATTACCGGGCCAGCGAGCGCTTGTTCGCGCAATTGATGCAAGTGGCGGGCCGTGCCGGCCGCGCGGCGCGCGCCGAGGGCGGCAGCGTGAGCGAGGTGTTGATCCAGACCCGTTATCCGCAGCATCCCTTGTACGCGGCCGTGGTGGCGCATGATTACGACCATTTCGCCGGCGCCCTGCTGGAGGAGCGCGCCCAGGCCGCCTTGCCGCCGTATTTGTTTCAAGCCCTGCTGCGGGCCGAGGCGCCGGAATTGGCCACCGCGATCGACTTTCTCACTGCGGCGCGCGATTGCCTGAGCCATCCCGCCATCACGATCAACGACCCGATTCCGATGAGCATGACGCGGGTGCACAATGTGGACCGCGCCCAGCTGCTGGTCGAATCGGCTTCGCGCCCGGCTTTGCAGGCTTTTCTCAAACAGTGGCTGGGCATGCTGCGCGAGTTGAAGAGCCGGGTGAAGTGGTCGCTGGAAGTCGATCCGCTGGATATTTAGACAAAAACTAAGCGCCAAACCAAATTCTTGATGTCGGCAGATAAACCAACAAGCGAGAGGAAATAAGCTCACTATATTTTGCACCGAGCCTTGGCGCATGCGCATTCCTCTAAAATGATGAAGCTCACCCGGGGCACGCTCAACACATCCTCGACAGCGAGGTGGTCCTTAGCTGTTGGGACTCGTGGGATCATGTACCCTTCCGTAGTTGGCCGCTCTTCAAAGCCAGACACGTTTTGCGTACACTGCTCATCAACGACAACTGACTGCCGATTTCATGAC
>JAYVUV010000172.1:0-12810 GCA_043787615.1 Janthinobacterium sp.
TGAGTAAGCAACGATTGCGCAGGTAAGCCGATGTGAATCGGCGGGCCACTGCCGCGAGGCGTTGCGCGCCGGCGCGCTCCAGCTACCGGGCATTGCGAATCACGAGATAGGCGGTCCACGACTCCGGCACGTCCGGGTTCGCGTGCAGCGCCACTGTCGCCGCTCTGTGCTCTATATTCATAAACGGGAACAAGAGCTTGAGCCGGTACGCAGCTTCGTCCGACCGCAATCGGAATTGCTCGCACAGTGATGAGAACACCGCCGCCTGGCGCTCCGCATCGAGATGGGCGAACAGGCCACCGAACGCGCGCGTTTGAAACGGTTCGGGGAACGCCAGGACGGCGCTATATGCCCTGTCAAGAAGTTCGGGCGACAGGAAATGGGCAAACCGCGCGATACAGTTGGCCTTGTCGTAGCCGTGCGGAAGATCGTCGATCGCAAGCCAGACTGCGCCAGCGTCGTAGTCCTCGAGGCTGGCAGGATGCCGATGCCGGTCGCAGGGCGACAGGAACAACTCGATCAAGACACTTTTGTTGCGCAACCTCGCGTGGAGTGCATTAAACAGATGCACTGACCGCGCCCGCGTGCGTAGCCGGTAGAATTGTGCGAGCAATCCACGCGCATAGTAGGACGCCATCGAATCGGACGCGTGGGCGTCAAGAAATGCGGCTAACTTGTCGATCAAGTCATCCGGAACGACGACCTTCCCGGCATAGCCAACCTGCTGGACAAATTCCCGTTGGAGATGAATGTAGTCGCTGTAGGTGCCCATGCGGTGTGCGGTCGGTCCTGCCCTGCTGCCCTCATGGGCGGGACCCGCCATCATAATGGACGCAGGACCGTCGGACCGATCCATCAGAGTAAAAAGGTCCGTTTGCACAGGCCGCGGCCGCCCTACTTGGCCCGGCTGCGCGACTAGTACAGCCGGTGCACGCCAACATCGCCTTCATGAACCGCGGCGCAAGGCGATTATAGATCGGCCCGGAAAATCGCGAAATGCGGTGACTTCTCGAATTCCTTCATACGATCACCTAAATGTATATGGTCATATCTCGGCCCCATGCGATCCATTTCACTCGCGCAGAACAAGAAAAACTCAGCCATACGCCGAAGCTCCTCTGGCGTGGCGGACATTGTTACCTCTGCAAGTTCCGCTGAAACGACCTCTTCAATTGAAATTTCCGTATTTGCGTAGCCTGATAACCTCATAACTTTCCTTTTCGCCAGCGTCGCACCGACAAAACACCGATTCGCAGCGCGCCGCGAGGTTGGCGCCAACTGTCGATCTCGGCAACCAGACCTGGCCGCCAAGCGAAGCCGGCGGCCGGTCTCAGCGCAGGGCCGGCGCCGCCGGGCAGCCCACCCAGCTGCTGGCGGCCGGAATATGCTCGCCCTTCATCACCAAGGTCAGCGGCCCGAGGCGGGCGTTGTCGCCCACCCGCGCGCTGTACAGCACCGCGCTGCGCGGTCCCATGTAGACGCGCTGGCCGATATGGACATGGTCGATCTTCATCACGCGGTCCTCGAACAAGTGGGTCTGCGGGCAGGCCAGCGCGTTCAATTCGCTGTAGTCGCCGATCGACACACAGTCGAATTCGGTGATGTCGGTGGTGTCGAGATAGACCCCGCGTCCGATCTTGCAGCCCAGCAGATTGAAGGCCAGCGGCAGCCACGGCGTGCCGCGCAGGTAGCGCAGGAAGTTCGGCACCGCGAATCCGTCATACAGATGGGTGACGCCCTCCGACAGCCAAACGAACGGGGTCCACATCGGCGCGGCGCGCTTGCGGTAGCGGCCCAGCAGCAGCCACTTGAAAGCCATGACGAAGACGTAATTGCCGACCCCATAGGCCAGGCCGGCCAGCGCCAGATCGGCGACCACCTTGCCCCAGCGGCCGGCGCCGGCCAGCGGCATCAAGTCCAGCACCACCGTGTAGCCGACCGCGATCACCAGCGCGTGCGGGGCGACGATGCGAAACCCCTCGATCAAGCCGCGCCCCAGGCGCCGCAGCGGCGACGGCCGGAAGGTGAGCGATTCGGGATAGCCGCTCACCTGCTCGCGCGCCGGCAGATTGATCGGCGGGGACCCCAGCCAGGTGTCGCCGCTGGCCAGTTGCCCGTTGGCCGGCGCGTGCGAGTGGACTCCGATCAGCACATTTTCGGGCAGGACAGTGCCGTCTGGGATGTAGCTGCCGTTGCCGACGAAGCTGCGGTGCGACACTACGGTCGGCTGCATGGTCATCCAGCCGCCGTCGATGTGTTCGTCGCCCAGCATGACGGCGTCGGCGATGAAGGTTTCGTCGCCCAGGGTCAGCATGTCCGGCACCACCCCCAGCGCGGTCGAGATTTCGGCGTCGCGCCCGACCTTGGCACCCAGCAGGCGATACCAGAACGGCGCGTAGACGGTGGCGTAGATCCCGTGCAGCACGTTCAAGCTCGATTCCTGGATATGGCTGACCAGCCATTTGGCGCAGTAGGTATTGCTGTGAACTTGCGAGCGACCCGGTTTCAGGCGCGGCAGGGCGGCCCAGCGGATCGCCGCCGACACCAGCGCGGTCAGCACGATGAGCACCGCGCTGGCCGGGAAGGCCAGGATGAAGTAGCGCGCCAGTTGGACCACGATGTCGTCGCCCTGCAACCAGGGCATGATCTCGCGCTCGTCGAGCCAGTCGATCAGCACGAAGCTGGGGAACACCGGCATGAAGAACAGGGTGGCGATGAGGATGATGCCGAACACGAAAAACAGCGCTTCGCCGGCCAGGCGGCGGCGCGTGACGGAGGGGCGCGGCGGCTGGCGTTGCGGGTCGAACGGGCCGGCGTCGCGCGCCGGCGAGCCGTGCCAGACGCGCCCGGCCGGCACCCGGCCTCCGGCCGCCAGCGCCGTCTGGCCCTCCAGATGGCCGCTCTGGCCCACCTCCGTGTCGCCTTCGAGGATGGCGTAGGAACTGACGCAGGCCTCGTCGCCCAGCCGGATGCGGCCCAGATGCAGCTGGCCGCGTTCGACCCGGGCGTTCTCGAAGTTGACGGCGTTGCCGATGCTGGCGCCGTCGCCGATCACCAGCAGCTCGGGCGCGCGCAGCGTCATCGAGCCGATGATCACGTCGCGCCCGACGCTGGCGCCCAGCGCGCGCAACCACCAGGTGTAGAGCGAGGAGCCGCTCAGTAGATACACCGGCGCCGATTCGAGCAGGCGGTCGGCCAGCCACCAGCGGTAGTAGGTCCAGCCCCACAGGGGGTAGACGCCGGCCCGCAGGCGCCCGGCGATCAGCCATTTGCCGGCGAAGGCGATGCCGAATTCGAACAGGGTGGCCAGCAGGAAGACGGCGACCGAGGCGGCGGTGGCGCGCGCCACCGAGTCGGACGGGTCGCCGGTGTAGAAGTGGTAGGTGAAAAACGGCGCCAGCCACTGCATCATGCGCAGGCTGACCAGCGGCGGCAGCGCCAGGGCCTGGGCCGCGCCGCACAGCCAGCGCCGCGCGGTGGAGGGCGGGGTCCAGTCGGCCTGCGGCGGCGCCACGTCGCCGGCCTGCTCCAGGGTGGCGGCGATGGCGCCGACGACGCGTTGCTGATAGATGTCGCGCACCGTCACGTGGGCGAAGCGGGGATCGGCGCGCAGTGCCGAGGCCAGACGCGCGGCCAGGAAGGAGTGGCCGCCCAAATCGGCGAAGAAGTCGGCCTCGCGCCGGATCGGCTGGCCGGGGAACAGCCCGGCCAGGGCGGCGAACAACGCCGTCTCGGCCGCGCCGCGCGGCAGGTCCGATTCGCCGGCGTCGTCGCCGCCATCGAGTTGGTCCAGCGCGAGCGCCTTGAGCGCCTTGCGGTCGATTTTGCCGGAGGTCAGGCGCGGCATCTGTGCGAGCAGCGCGAAGCGGCCCGGCACCATGTAGGACGGCAGCTGCGCTTGCAGCGCCTTGCGCAGCCGCGCCGCCAAGCCGTCGGCCGGCGGCTCGCCATCGAGCACCAGGTAGGCGATCAGCTGGTCGATGCCGTCGTCCCGGCGCAGCAGCACGGCCACGGTGCCCACGCCCGGCTGCTGCGCCAGCAGCGCCTCGATCTCGCCCAGTTCGACCCGGAAGCCGCGGATCTTGACCTGGTCGTCGGCCCGGCCCAGGCACTGCACCTGGCCGTCGGCGTCGATGCGGGCCAGGTCGCCGGTGCGGTACAGGCGCGTGTCGTGCGCGCCGACGGCCCAGGGATTGGGCAGGAATTTTTCGGCGCTCAAGTCGGGCCGGCCCAGATAGCCTTCGGCCAGGCCCGGGCCAGTGATGCACAATTCGCCCGTCTGGCCGCGCGCCAGCAGGGTGGGCGGCTGGCCGGGCGGGGTGTCGGGATCGCTGGCGATCACCAGCAAGCCGTAATTGGGCAGCGGCGTGCCGATGGTGACCGGCTGGCCCGGGCGCAAACGCGCCAGGCTGGCCGAGACGGTGGCCTCGGTCGGGCCGTAGGTGTTGAAGATCTGGCGCTCGGGCCGGCTCCAGCGCTCGACCAGGGCTTCGGGACACATTTCGCCGCCCAGGTTGATCAAGCGCAGGCTGGGCACGTCTTCGCTGAACAGGGCCAGCAGGCTGGGCACGGCGTGCAGCACGCTCACGCGCTGTGCGTTGAGCAGGCGCGGCAGCACTTCCGGATCGCCGCTCGCTTCCTTGGGGCCGATCCACAGCGTGGCGCCGACCAGGTAGGCGATCCATATCTCTTCGAACGACATGTCGAAGGCCACCGAAAAGCCTTGGTAGACGCGGTCGGTCGCGGCGATGCCCAGCACCGCGTTTTCGCTGCGCAGGAAATGGCAGATGCTGCGCTGCGAGATCAGGATGCCTTTCGGCTTGCCGGTCGAGCCCGACGTGTAGATGACGTAGGCGGGGTGGGCCGGCAGGGCGCCTTCGCGCCGGCGCAGGGGCGCCTCGCCGGCGGCCAGCAAATCCTCGGCGCACCACAGCGCGCGGCCCAGGCCGTGCAGCCGCGGCGCGTAGGCGGCGCAACTGACCAGGCCGGCGGCGTCGGCGTCGTCCAGGCAGACCCGCAGGCGCTCGACCGGGGTGTCCTGGTCCAGCGGCAACCAGGCCGCGCCGGCCTTGGCGATGCCCGCTTGCATCACCAGCAACTCGATGCCGCGCGGCAGCCACAAACCGACGATCTGGCCGGGCCGCACGCCGGCCTCGATCAAGCGCGAGGCGACCAGGCCGGCTTGTTCGTCGAGCTCGCGGTAACTGAGCTGGCGCGCGCCGAAAATCAAGGCCGGCTGGTCCGGCAGGCGCCGCGCGCTGGCCTCCAGCAAGTCGGCCAGCACTTCCTCGCGCAGCAATTCGGCTTGCGCCGGTCCATACAATACGTCCGACAAGGCCGGGCGCGCGCTGGTCTCCAGCATGGTGACATCGTTCATGTAGTGTTTTCGCGTTGTTCTGGCGGCGGGAATCAAAAAATGCGGGCCGGGCGGCAGGTTACACCTTACCGGAAACAAATGCTATGGTGCGCCCGCACACGCGCGAAAAACCCGCTCGTGGCGTAGTTTCGTCCAAACAAGCAACGTCCGGGCCGCGCGCGCCGGCGCGCGACACCGCGTGTCACCGATAGTCACCAGCGTGGCGCCCGATTCCGTCATACTTGTGCCATCTCTTCACATAGGAGTTGTACAGTGCACAATCACCCCTACACCGCACCGTTGCGCTTTAACGACCCCGACGCCGCCCTGGCCGAAGTGCGCGCCATCTACGACAGCAGCATCGCCTATCTGCGCGACGCGCTGCACCGCTTCGTCGCCGGCGAGGCGTTGCCCGAACATGTGCGGGCCTGCTATCCCTTCGTGCGGGTTCACACCGACACGGTGGCGCGCGCCGATTCGCGCCTGTCGTATGGTTTCGTGGCCGGCCCCGGCACCTTCGAGACTACCCTGACCCGGCCCGACTTGTTCGCCAATTATTACCGCGAGCAATTCCGCCTGCTCTTGAAAAACCATGGCCAGCAACATGTGCAGTTGGAGGTGGGCACCAGTTCGCAGCCGATTCCGATTCATTTCTCGTTCGCCGAGCACGATCATATCGAGGGCAGCATGGGGGCCGACCGGCGCCTGGCGATGCGCGACTTGTTCGATTTGCCCAATTTGGCGGCGATGGACGACGGCATCGCCAACGGCACCCACGAGACGGCGCCCGGCGCGGCCCAGCCGCTGGCCTTGTTCACGGCGGCGCGGGTCGATTATTCCCTGCAACGCCTGCGCCACTACACCGGCACCGCGCCCGAGCATTTCCAAAAATTCGTGCTCTTCACCAATTACCAGTTTTATATCGATGAATTCGTGCGCCTGGGCCATCAGATCATGAGCGGGGCGCCGGTCGAGGGCGTGGAGGAGGAGGGCGGTTACATCGCCTTCGTCGAGCCGGGCAATATCGTCACGCGCCGGGTCGGCCAAAGCGTGCAGCCGGGCGACGCCCACGGCGCGCCGTTGCCGCGCTTGCCGCAAATGCCGGGCTACCATTTGATACGGGCCGACGGCAGCGGCATTTCCATGGTCAATATCGGAGTCGGGCCGGCCAACGCCAAAACCATCACCGACCATATCGCCGTGCTGCGCCCCCACGCCTGGCTGATGCTGGGCCACTGCGCCGGCTTGCGCAACACCCAGCAACTGGGCGACTACGTGTTGGCGCACGGCTATGTGCGGGAAGACCATGTGCTGGACGAGGATTTGCCGCTGTGGGTGCCGATTCCGCCGCTGGCCGAGGTGCAGGTGGCGATCGAGGCGGCGGTGGCCGAGGTGACCAAGCTGACCGGGCATGAGCTCAAGCGTGTGATGCGCACCGGCACCGTGGCCAGCACCGACAACCGCAACTGGGAATTGTTGCCGCATCGCACCCCGGAATTGCGCTTCAGCCAAAGCCGCGCCATCGCGCTGGACATGGAAAGCGCCACCATCGCCGCCAACGGCTTCCGCTTCCGCGTGCCGTACGGCACATTGCTGTGCGTGAGCGACAAACCGCTGCACGGCGAAATCAAGCTGCCCGGCATGGCCAACCAGTTTTACCGCGAGCGGGTCGATCAGCATTTGCGCATCGGCATGCGGGCCGTGGAATTGCTGCGCGCGCTGGGCACCGACAAGATGCACAGCCGCAAACTGCGCAGCTTCGCCGAGGTGGCTTTCCAGTAAGGCTTTGCCGCGTCAGCCGGGCAAATAGGCGTACTTGAAGCTGAAAACGGCCGCGATCACCCAGACCACGGGTTGCACCTGGCGCGCGCGGCCGGTTGCCAGCTTCAAGGCGGCGTAGGTGATGAAGCCGAAGGCGATGCCGTGCGCGATCGAATACGTAAACGGTATCATCAGGGCGGTGATGGCGGCCGGAATGCTTTCGGTGCTGTCGGACCAGTCGATCAGGGCCAGGTCGCGCAACATCAGGCAGCCGACATACAGCAGCGCCGGCGCGGTGGCGTAGGCCGGCACGATGCGGGCCAGCGGCGCGATGAACAGGCATGCCAGAAACAGCAGCGCCACCGTGAGCGCGGTCAAGCCGGTGCGCCCGCCCGCCTGCACCCCGGCCGCGCTCTCGATATAGGCGGTGGTGCTGGAGGTGCCCAGCATCGCGCCGGCCACGATGGCGCAGCTGTCGGCCAGTAGCGCCTTGTTCAAGCGTTCCATCTTGCCGTCCACCAGCAGTCCAGCCCGTTGCGCCACCCCCATCAGGGTGCCGGTGGCGTCGAACAGTTCCACCAGGAAAAACACCAGCACCACATTGAGCACGCCGGTCGACAGCGCGGCGCCGAGGTCGAGTTTGAGTAACGTGGGGGCGATGGACGGCGGCGCGGAGACCAGGCCGGCGAAGTGATTGCCGCCGAACACAAAGCTGAGCGCGGTGACCGCCACGATGCCGATCAGGATGGCGCCTTTCACGCCCAGACGGTCGAGCGCGACGATCAGCAAGAAACCGAAGACGGCCATCAGCGCCGCCGGTTTGTGCAGGTCGCCGGCGCCGACCATGGTGGCCGGATTGGCCACCACGATGCCGGCGCTTTTGAGCGCGATCAAGGCCAGGAACAAACCCAGGCCGACCGCGATGGCGGTGCGCAGCGAGGGCGGGATGCCATTGACCAGGATGGCGCGCAGCTTGAACACGCTCACCAGCACGAACAGGCAACCCGAGATGAACACCGCGCCCAAGGCCGTGGGCCAAGGCACGCCCATGCCAAGCACCACGCCGTAAGCGAAATAAGCGTTCAGTCCCATGCCGGGCGCCATGCCGATTGGATAATTGGCATACAGCGCCATGATGGCGGTGCCGAGCGCTGCGGCCAGGCAAGTTGCCACGAAGACGGCGTCCTTGGGCAAGCCGGCGTCGCCCAGAATGGAAGGGTTGACGAAGATAATATAGGCCATCGTCAGGAAAGTGGTCAATCCGGCCAGGATCTCGGTGCGTGCGGTGGTGCCGTTGTCTGTGAGTCGGAAGAATTTTTCTAGCAATGGCACATTGTTCTCCGTGAGGGAAGTGGGGCGGGGAGCGCGCTCGATTGGTAACGCTGCTATGGCGGATTTTACTGACTTTGCCGGCGTGAAGGCGAAAATAGCGAGCGCCAGGGCGACGGAGGCGCTTTCGGCCGCGCTAAGGGAGGTGGGAGCCAGGACGCGCGGCGCGCGTTTGGCCGCCGATGGCGACGGCGGGGCGTCGCTCTTGAGTGGAGCAACGCTTGCCTGGCCGCCGCTCGCCTAACAGCTGGCCGCGGGCAAGCGGCGGCGCGAATCAGGGTTGCGCACGCGATCCATCGATAGGATCGACCGCTTGCACCCGCGTGACGGCGGCGACCGGCGCGACCGGCACCGTCTTCACGGCGGGCGCGGTCTGACGTTCGCCCGCACCCGCCGGGAACTGGCTTTCATTCAGGTGGTAGGCGGCGATGGCGGCCGCTGTGGCCGGGTCGCGCGCCAGTTGGCGGCCTTGGTCGATGTTCGGGTTGGTCGCGGCCGGCAAGGCGGCCGGCGTGGTCGGGGCGGTGGCGGTGCTCGTGTCTTGCCGGACGAGGTCGCCGGCTGGCGCGGCCTGCGTGCCGACCTGCGCCAAGGTCTGGGTCAAGTTTTGGCTCACAGTCGGGGCCGGATTGACGCCGGCGGCCAAGGTGGCGGCGTTTTGTTCCAGTGTGGTGCCGGGCAGGGTGCCATTGGCGGCGATCTGGTTCACCAAGGCGCTATTTCCGCGCGCGGTGGTCAACTCGCCGGTGAGCCGCGCATCCGGGGCGGCCAGCTCGGTTTGCTGCCGAGTCAATTCCCTGGACGCGCTCAACTCGTTCGCGGCCCGCTGGGTGTCGCGCGCGTTCGCGCTTGCGCGCGCGCTCGCGTCGTTTTGTAGCCGGCGCGATGCCAACACTTGCGCTGCGATGGCGGCATCGCGCGCCCGTTCCGTCGCGTTGGCGGCCTGGTCTCTCGCCAGCACGATGGCGGCCGCCTCGCGCGTTTGCTCGACCGAGCGCGCCGTCGCGGCCTGTTGGTCGCTGCGCGCGCCGTCGGCCGCCTCGGTGCCTAAGCGGTTTTGCTCGGCCGCTGCCGTGCTTAAACGCAGCGCCGCCTGCTGTTGCGCCAGCGCCGCGTCGGTATTGTCGCGTTGCTGCCGGGCGGCGTTCACGCTGGTTTGGTCCAGGCGCGCCTGGTTCGCCTCGGCCTCGACGACGGCTTGCCGATCGCGCGCGCTCTGCGCGGCCAACTCGGCCACGCGGGTTTGTTCGGCGGCCACCGCGACTTTGTTGTCCAGGTCCGCGGCGGCGTTGTTGTTCTGGGTAAGGATGGCATCTTGCTCAAGGCGTGCCTGGTTCTCGGATGAGACGGTGGCTTGGCGTGCTTGCGTGGCCTCCACTTGCGCCGCGTTGTCGCGCGCGGTGGTCGCGGCCGCGTTTTCCGCCAGCAATTCCTGCAGGGCCATGTCGGCCAGGGTCGATTGCGTCACATCGGGCGCGGCCGGCGCGATGCCGAGCGGGAGATCGCCGGCCTCGGCATTGGCTTGGGTTTGCGCGCGCGCCGCTTGATCGACCGCCGCTTGTTGATACGCTGTTTGCCCGATGGCAGCTTGGTCGATCAAGGTTTGCTGGTTCGCGGCCTGCTCGAGCGCCGTCTGTTCGGTCGGCGTGGGCCCCGGAGCGGTCTGGCCGAGCGCCGCCTGATTATCGATAGAGGCGCTCTGGTCCGGGGCGGTCGATGGGCTTGGATCCGTCGCCAGGGTTGCGGAAGTCTGGCCGAGCGCCGTCCGGTTCTCCGCCGATACGGTCTGTTCCCGCACCGTGGGCTGGCTTGGGTCCGTCGTCAAGGCGTCTTGCCGGGTCGACAGCGCTGTGGGGTTCTGGCCCAGCACAGCCCGCTCTTCGGCTGAGGCGATCTGCTCCTGGACGATGGACCGGTTCGGGTCTGTCGCCAAGGCGCCTTGCTCGGTGGCGAGCGCGATGCGGCTGGCGTCCGGTGCGAATTGGGTGCCGATCTGGCCCAGCTGGTTGGCGGCGTCTTCCAAGATAGTCAGCGTGCCGGCCCGGTCGGTCTGAAACGCCGCGCGCAGCGTCGGTTGATCGATGTGCACATCGCCAACATTGCCGGCCAGGGCAGAGGAAAGAAAGTTAAAGCCGACCCGGCCCAGCGTTCCTTGCTCGGCCGCCGCCGGCTGGTCGGCGCCGGTGAGATCCGGCGCCTCGCCGAACAATTGCGAAAACCGCTCGGCCAGCGAACTCGCTTGCAGGGCGTCCAGCCGGATTTGATCGCCGGCGAGGTCGGCGCTTTGCAGACTGTTGACGGCGTCCAGCACATTCTGGCTGGCCGCCGCCAAGCGCGCGAAAGCGGCCTCGTCGTCCGTGTCAGGGCCGCTTGTGGTTTCCGCCTGAAGTTCCGAAAAGCGTTTTTGCGCGACGGTGATCCTGGACAGGAATTGCCCCAGCGGCGATAAGTCGACCGTGGTCGGGCCGCTATCGAGGCCGCCAAGCGATGCAGCTTGCTGCAATTCGCCGGTCGGTGCGGTCGGGCGCAAGCCCGCCACGCTCGATAAGGCGGCGAGATCTTGTATGCCAGCCGCCGAGTTCAATGGCGCGATATCCATATGGCCGTCCTCGTTGTCAAGGAAACTTTACTTAGCAGTAATTGTGAGCCGCTTCGTCGCCGAGCGGAATCGGTAGGCGCGCCGCGCGATTGTAAGAGCCCGCTTACAGCATAGGCCGCCAATCGCCGCCCGCAACCGATTTCGCCGTCGGTCGCGGGCGCCTCATGCCGTGAGCGGACGCGGCTCGCCGACCCAATAACCCTGGGCGAAATCGACGCCTATTTCGCGCAGGCTGGCCAGGATAGCGCGATCGCTGACGTATTCGGCGATGGTTTTACGGCCCATCATGTGGCTGATGTCATTGGTGAAACGCACCATTTCATAGTCGACGGCGCTGGTGGACATCATTTGGATAAAGGAGCCGTCGATCTTGATGAAGTCGACCGGCAACTCTTTAAGATAGGAAAACGAGGTCATGCCAGAACCGAAGTCGTCCAGCGAAAAGCGGCAACCGCGCGCCGACAGCGCTTGAATGAATTCTATGGTTTTTTGCATGTTGGCGATAGCGCCGTTCTCGGTGATTTCAAAGCACAGTTTTTCCGCGGGCACGGAACAGGCATCGATCAAATCGGCCGCGAACTTGTGGAAAGTTAGGTCGGCCAGCGAACGGCGCGACAGATTGATGCTGCACATCTCCAGTTCGGTGGTGTGGTCGGGATGGCTTTCCAACCACTCCAGGGTTTGTTTGAGCACCCAACGGTCGATCTTTAAGATGACATCGTAGCGCTCGGCCGCCGGCAAGAAGGTGCCGGGAGCGATGGGCGCGCTCGCGCCGTTCTTTAAGCGCAACAAGATTTCGTAATGGCGCCGCATGCCGCCATCGGCGAGCGCCAGAATGGGTTGGCAATACAGTTGCAACTGGTCGTTTTGGAACGCGGAAGCCAGTTTGGTGACCCAATGCATGTCGCTGCGGCGCTGCGCGAAGTCGACATCGTCCGAATAATGCACATACATGCGGTTACGGCCGCTTTCCTTGGCGATATAGCAGGCGTGATCGGCGCGGCGCAAGGCTTCCTCCGTGCTGAGCAGGCTATGATCGATCGGCGTCAAACCGATGCTGACTCCCAGTTGAAACAGCTGGCCCTGGCAGCCATAGCGGAAGTTACGGGTGGCGTTGAGAATTTTTTCGCCCACGGCGATCGCTTCCGGCAACGAACAATGTTCGACGATCAAGGCGAATTCGTCGCCGCCGATACGCGCCAAGGTGTCGCGCTCGCGCACATGTTCCGAATACAGGCTGGCCAGCAGCTTGAGCAGATCGTCGCCGGCCGAGTGGCCGCAACTGTCGTTGACGATCTTGAATTGATCCAGGTCCATATATAACAGGGCTGCGTCGCTTTCGCCGCTGTGGCGCGAGCGCTCCAGGGTGCGTAGCAGGCGGGTTTCGAATTCCCTGCGGTTGACCAGCCCGGTCAAGGCGTCGTGGCTTGCTTCGAAACCGAGGCGCCGTATCAAGCGCTTCGATTCGGTGATATCGTGCAAAATCAAGACCGCTCCGACCAATTCTCCATCGTTCAAGGTGACCGGCGCCACCGCGTTTTCCACCGTGTGCCGTTCGCCGCCCTGGCCAATCAGGGTGGTGTGCGCCATATCGGAGAGCACCCGGCGTTCCTCCAGGCAGAGCCGAATGGCGTCGATCATGGCTTGGCCGTTGCCGTCTTGGTCGAAGTGCAACACGGTGCCGTAGTCGCGGCCCCGCACCTCGCTCTGACTGGCGCCGATCAAACGCTCGGCCGCTGGATTGATCGACATCACGACGCCGCCG
>JAYVUV010000173.1:0-2104 GCA_043787615.1 Janthinobacterium sp.
GGCGCGGCGTCGGCGCGCGCGCGCAAGGGCGGCGCCGACACGCCGATGGTTTCGGCGGGCAACAGCATGTCGAGTCCATGCTGGCCCAGCGTCACGCGGCACACGAGCGCGCCCGACCCCGGTCTCAGCAGGGCCGGGGGCGGCGCGCAGGCCGACGCCGGCTGCGAGGCTTGCCCGGTCAAACCGGTCACCAGGCCGTGCAGCAGCGCTTCGAGCGCGTCGGCCAGCACCGCCTCGGCCAGCCCGCCTTGCGAGGCGTCTGCGCCGCGCTGCGCGGGGTCCAGCGCGAACAACTGCGCGATCAGATGCCGTTCGAGTTCGGACGGCGGCGCGATCCATACCGGCAAGCCGTTGTCGAGGGTGCGGCGGCTCCACTGCCCGCGCGCCGCGAGCGCGCTCCGGTCATCGCTGGCGGCATGGCAAGCCACGGTGTGCGGCAGCGCGCCCCAGGCCGCGCTCCAGCGTTCCAGCGCGTCGCCGGCGCGGGCGGCCAGGGCGCTCGCGGTGCTGCCCTTGAGCAGAATAAATGGCGGATTGCTCACGGTGCCTCCTAGCCTTTCATGTGCATCAGCGTGTCGAGCATCTGATTGGCGGTGCTGATCAATTCGGAGGCGGCTTGATAGCCGCGCTGGGTGACGATGATGGCGCTAAATTCCTTCGACAAGTCGACGTTCGATCCTTCCAGCGACTCGGCGTTGAAGGAGCGTTTACCCACTTCGGCCACGCCCAGGGTGATCGATTCCGGATGGCGGCTGCGAAAGCTGTTGCCGCTGACCGCTTCCAGGTCGCCATTGTTGCCGGGATGGGCCAGGGCCAGGGTTTGCTGGCGCACGATTTGGCCGTTCGAATAGCTGAGCACCAATTTGCCGAGCGTGTCGAAGGTGGTTTTCACCAGCTCGCCTTCACCGTAACCGTCGATTTTCGATACCGCCAGGGTCGAGTTGCCGGTGGCCGAGCTGGTCACGCCCGGGTCGAACGATAGCGCCAAGCTCATCGGTTTGGCGTTGGCCGGGGCGTAATCGAAGCTGATGTCGGCCTGGGCCGGGTCGAGGCGGCCGTCGATGAAGTGGACTTGGCCGTTGCCGACGGTGGTGGCGCCATCCTTGATGGCGATCTGCCAGGTGCCGGCGGTGGCCGGGGTGCCGGTGCTCAGGTCGATGGTCAAATCGTGGCTGCCGCCGGCGCTGTCGATCACCTTGATGCCGGTGATTTGCTTGTTCGCGTCGGCGTTGAGCAGCACTCCGGCCAGGGTGATCTTGGTCGAGGCCGACGCCGTGTTGGTGTGCAAGCCGGCCAGGCTGATGTCGTGCAGAGCGCCTTGGGCGTTCAAGCCTTGTACCTTGGCGCCGTTCTGGTTGACCAGCAATTCGTCCTGGTTAAATTTGAGGCGCCCGTCGCGCGAATACAGGGTCTGTCCCAGATCGTCGTGGGTGACCAGGAAGCCTTCGCCGTCGATCGCCACGTCCAGATCGTTGCCGGTCTGGTTGATCTGGCCTTGGGAAAAGTCGATCACGCTCGGCAGCGTGGCCAGGCCGTAGCCGCTGTGGCTGGCGCCGCGCGCGCCGCCGTTGCCGTCGCCGCCCGCGTTGTCGCCAGCGGCGAACAGGTCGGAAAACTGGGCGTTCGAGCCCTTGAAGCTGGGCGTGTTCAAATTGGCCACGTTGTTGCTGATGGTTTGCAGCTCTTTCGAGAAACCGGTCAAGCCGCTGGTGCCGATATTGATGGAGTTGAGCATGGTGTTTCCTTGCTGGGTGGTCGGGGGCGCTGGGCGGCACCGGGCCGCCGCGCCGTTAGCGAATCTCGGAAATTTGTTTGCGTTCCACATCGGTGAGGTCCGGTCCGCTGGTCGGGTGCACCGTCAGCACCGGCGCATCGCCGGCCACCGACACCGCCGTCACCTGGCCCGAACCCTGCGCCGCGCCGGCGCCCAGGCCCACGCTGCGTCCCAGCAGGGCGATGGTTTGGCTGGCGGTTTGCACCGCGACCAGCTGATTGATACTGGTCGATAGTTGCTGGGTTTGCTCGAGCTGGGTGAATTGGGCCAGCTGGGCCACGAAGGCGGTGTTGTCCATCGGTTTGAGCGGATCTTGCGCCGTCAGCTGGG
>JAYVUV010000174.1:0-5657 GCA_043787615.1 Janthinobacterium sp.
CTCGCCTTCTATTTCAGACATGTGTATCTCCAGGAAGAGCGACCCGATCCCACATCAGGCGCGGGTCGAAATGGGCCGAGGCCAGCATGGTGAGCACCACCACGCAGCCGAAAGCGAGCGCGCCGGGGCCGGCCGTGATGGCGGCCACCGAGTGGAAGCGCACCAGCGCCACGGTGAGGGTGACGACAAAAATATCGAGCATCGACCAGCGTCCGATGAATTCGATCATGCGGTACAAGCGGGTGCGCTGTTGCAGGCGCCATAGCGAACCGCGCTGGGTGGTGAAGGCGAGCAGCGACAGCACCGCCAGCTTGAGCATCGGCACCGCCACGCTGGCGATGAAAATGACGATGGCCAGGCCTTGCGAGCCGCTGGTCCAGAAAAACACCACGCCGCTCATGATGGTGTCGTCCTCGGTGCCGAACAGCGAGTGGGTGTACATCACCGGCAGCAGATTGGCCGGAATATACAGCAGCGCGGCGGTGATCAGCAGCGCCCAGGTGCGGCTCACGCTGTCGGGACGGCGCCGGTGCAGCGCGCTGCCGCAGCGCGCGCAACGCTGCCCATGACGACCGTGGGCGCGGTTGACCAGGCCGCAGGCGTGACAGGCCAGCAGCGTCTTGCCATCGACCGCACGGTAGCGCAAGCCGGGCGTGCCGGGCGCCTCGCCCGGCCCGGGCGTCAGGTCGGCCGGCTTGTCGCCCGATGCCTCATCGAGCTTGTCGCCCAGCTCCCACAGCAGTCGCGGATCGAAGGCCATCGCCACCGCCAGCATCAAGGTCAGCGCGCCGAACGCGAACAAGCCCGGTTGCGGCATCACCTTGGCCAGGCTGGTCATTTTGATGATCGTGATCAGGATGCCGATCAACAGCACCTCCGTCATGCCCCATTGGCGCGCGGTCCGCACCGCCCGCAGCACGCCATGAAAGCCGGGCAACCGGCGGCCCGCGCGCAAACCCAGCGCGATGTACAGCAGCGCGCCCAGCTCCACCAGCGGGAACAGCACCGTAAACAGGAACACCATCACCGCCACCACCTGCATCCGCTCGGACCACAGCACCCGGATCGCGCCGACCAGGGTGGCGCTCGATGTCATGCCGCTAAATTCGATTTCGACGATCGGACAGCACTGCGCGATCAGGTAGACCAGCAGCGCGCCCAGGGTGATGGCGATGACGCGCGTCAGATCGGCCGAGGTGCCGCGATACAGGATGGCGCTACAACGGACGCAGCGCGCGCGCTCGCGCGGACGAACCGGACGTTTGCGGTGCAGGGTGCCGCAGTCGTGGCAACTAATAAGATCGTATCGATGCACAGGGTCTGGTTGACTTGATGAGTGTGCATATCATACACAATCCGGCCCGCCGCCCGGCGCCATGGCGGAATCCTTACGTAAATTAAGCACCGCCGTCGCGGACGGCGAAGCATGCCGGCGCGGCACGCCAGCGATGATGGCCCGAATCGAGGTATCTACGACACATGAGACGTTTTTAGAAGCACTACACTGCGTTTGTCGACTGCGAAACCGGCCACCGGCCGAACAGTCCCACTCGATCACACAGATAAGGACATCATCATGACCACCCCTCAAGGCACAGCACTGATCACGGGCGCATCCTCCGGCATCGGCGCCGTCTACTCCGACCGCCTGGCCCGCCGCGGCTACGACCTGATTCTGGTGGCGCGCGACCGCCAGCGCCTGGACGCCGTGGCCGCCCGGCTGTCGGCCGCCACCGGCCGCGCCGTCAGCGTCATCCAGGCCGACCTGCACCAAGCCGCCGACCTGGCCACGGTGGAGCGCCGCCTGCGCGAGGACGACAGCATCACGCTGCTGGTCAATAACGCCGGCCTGGGCGCGACCAAGAGCCTGATCGATTCGAGCGTGGAAGAGTTGGACGCGCTCGTGATGGTCAACGTGCAGGCGCTGACCCGCCTGACCCGCGCCGTCGCGCCCGGCCTGGCGGCGCGCGGCAAGGGCGGCATCATCAACATCGGTTCCATGGTGGCGCTGGCGCCGAGCGTGCTCAATGGCGTGTACGCCGCCACCAAAAGCTATGTGATGGTGCTGACCCAGTCGCTGCACCACGAGCTGGCCAAAAAAGGCGTGAAGGTGCAAGTGGTGATGCCGGGCGCGATCGGCACGCCGTTCTGGGCCGCGTCCGGGGTGCCGCTGGAGCACCTGCCAAACGACATCGTGATGAGCCCCGACGACCTGGTCGACGCGGCCCTGGTGTCCTACGATCAGGGTGAGCTGATCATGGTGCCCTCGCTGCCCGATCTGACCGAGTGGCACAAGTTCGAGGCTGCGCGTGTGGCGATGGCGCCCGATCTGTCGCACGTGAAACCGGGCGCGCGTTATAACCTGCCGAAGGCGGCATAAACGCGCAAGCCGGCTAGTTCGGATCGGCGGCCAGCAAGTCGAACAAGGTCAGCGCCACCACCTTGGTCGCCTTGCGCAAATCCTCCAGCAGCAGCCGTTCGTCACCTTTCTTGGCGTTCGATTCCGGCACCGTGCGCGGGCCGGCGCCGTACATCACGGCCGGTATCCCGTGTTCGCCGTACAGGCGCGCGTCCGCGTACAAGGGCGTACCCTGGGCGGCGATGGCTTCGCCCATGATGGCGCGGCCGTTGTCCTGCAAACTGGCGACCAGGCGCTCCGATTCCGGCAAGGGCCGCAGCGCCTGCGACAACAGCAGGCGCTTGATCTCGACCCGGATGCCCGGCTGGTCGCGCACCGCCGCCTCGATCAAGGCGCGCACCCCGGCTTCGACCAGCGCGGTGTCCTCCTCCGGTATCATGCGCCGATCCAGCTTGATCACCACTTTGCCCGGCACCACATTGGTGTTGGTGCCGCCCTCGATGCGGCCCACCACCATGGTGGGCGAATCGATGCCCGGCACGGCCGACTTGATCAGCTTGAGCGCCGGCAGCTCGGCGTAGATCGCGTTCAAAATCCGGGTCGCGGCCTGCAGCGCGTCGTGTCCCGTTTCCGGCATGGCGCCGTGGCCGGACTTGCCGTGCACCGTCACCTCCAGTTGAAGGCAGGCGTTATGGGCCGTCACGATGTGGTAGCTGAAGCCGGCCGCGATGACCAGATCGGGCCGGGTCAATTTCTGTTCCAGCAGCCAGCCCGGTCCCAGCAATCCGCCGAATTCCTCGTCGTAGGTGAAGTGCAGCTCGACCCCGCCCTTGAGCGGCACGCCCAGCGCCTCCAGCGCGCGCACCGCGAACACGTAGGTGGCGAAATCGCCCTTCGACACCGCCGTGGCGCGGCCGTAGATATAGCCGTCCTCGATCACGCCGCCGTAGGGTGGATAGGTCCAGCCCTCGCCCGGCGGCACCACGTCGCCATGGGCGTTGAGGGCGATGGTGGGGCCGCCGGCCTGATAGGGACGGCGCACGATCAGGTTGGTGATGCTCTGCATGCCGTAGTCGAGCACCGCCTGGCGGGGCGGCGCGTGCTGCTCCACTTGCCAGCCCAGCGCTTCGAGCAAGCCGGCGACGACTTGCGCGTGCGGCGTATTGTCGCCGGGCGGCGTATCGGTGGGAATGTGCACCACGTGCTGGAGAAACGCGACCTCGGCGTCGAAGTGGTCGTCGATCCAGGCCGCTAATTGTTCTTTTCGAGTCATATGCTATCCAAGTGAAAAACAGGTGGCGACGGCGGCCTATTGGGCGCCGCCCTCGAACCAGGCGCCCAGCGTGGCGCGCTCGGCCTCGGTCATGTGGGTCAGGTTCCCGAGCGGCATCGCCTTGAGCTGCACGGCCTGTTTATACAGTTGCGCCGAGTGCTGACGGATCAGGGCCGCGCTGTCGAGCAGGATGCCGGCCGGCGCGGCCGCGAAGCCGGGCTGGCTGGGCCGGGCCGCGTGGCAAGTCACGCAGCGCTGGGTCACGATGGCTTGCACCTGGGCGAAACGGGCTTGCGGATCGGTGTCGGCGCGCGCCGCCGGGCGCGGTGGCGCGATCGCCACCGCCACCGCCAGCAACAAGGCCAGGCCCAGGGCCGGATAGCCCCAAACGATGCGGCCGCGATGGCGCAAATTGAAGAAATGACGGATGAACACGCCGGCCGCCATGATGAAGGCCAGCACCAGCCAGGCTTGCCCGTGGCGGTAAGTCATGGCGTAATGGTTGCTGATCATGATGAACAGCACCGGCAAGGTGAAGTAATTATTGTGCACGCTGCGCTGCTTGGCCTTTTGGCCGTGGATCGGATCGGGCAGCCGGCCGGCCGACATGGCTTCGACCATCTTGCACTGGCCGGGAATGATCAGCATCAGCACGTTGCCGACCATGATGGTGCCGATCATGGCGCCGATATGGATGTAGGCGGCGCGTCCGCTCAGCAGGTGGGTCAAGCCGTAAGCGGCGGCCACAATCAGGGCGAACACCACCACGCCGAACCACAGGTCGCGCTTGCCCAGCGGCGAGCGACACAGCAAGTCGTACACGGTCCAGCCCAGCGCCAGGCTGCCCAGGCCGACGCCGACCGCTTGCCAGCTGCCCAGATCGGCCACCGACTTATCGATCATCATGGCCTGGGCGTTGAAATAATAGGCGATGGTCAGCAGCGCGAAGCCGGACAGCCAGGTGGAATACGCCTCCCACTTAAACCAATGCAATTGCTTGGGCAACTCGGCCGGCGCCACCAGGTATTTTTGCGGGTTGTAAAAACCGCCCCCGTGCACCGCCCACAACTCGCCCGAGACGCCCTTCTTGGCCAGCTCGGAGCCGGGCGCGGGCGGGCGGATCGAATTGTCGAGCCAAACGAAATAAAACGAGGCGCCGATCCAGGCGATGCCGGTGATCACATGCAGCCAGCGCACGATCAGATTGAGCCACTCCAGGCCGTACGGGATCAGATAGGCGAACACTTCCATGAATTTCCTTAAATCGAAGGCCGGGACGAGGTGATGCTAATTTACAGAAGATAGCTTGCTTTGATTCCGGCGACATGAAAAATATCGTATATTCGACATACTCGAACCAATATACCGCGAACGCATAACCATGGCCAGCCTGCCCCAGCATCTCGACTTGCACCTGATCCGCATCCTGTACCTGTTATTGGTCGAGAAAAACGTCTCGCGCGTGGCGCTCAAGCTCAATCAGCCGCAGCCGTCGATCTCGGCCTCGCTGCGCAAGCTGCGCGAGTTGACCGGCGACCCGCTGCTGGTGCGCGGCGCGCGCGGCATGGTGCCGACCCAGCATGGCGAAAGCCTGCTCAAGCCGGCCAAGCGCATCCTCGACGAAACCGAAAGCCTGTTCGTCAAAAAGCAGCCTTTCGTGGCGCAGGACGCGGCGCGCACCTTCCACATCGCCGCGCCGGATTACCTCGACAGCCAGTTCCTGCCCAATGTGGTGGCGCTGCTGCGGCGCGGATCGCCGCGCAGCCGGGTCGTGATCCACGGGCTGGGGCCGGGGGTCGATTACATCCGCCTGCTGTCGGACGGCGACATGGATCTGGTCATCGCCAACTGGGAAGAGCCGCCTCAGCACCTGCACATGTCCAAACTATTCGAGGACCCGATCGTGTGCACCATGCGCGCCGACAGCCCGTATGCGCGGCGCACCGCGAGCGACGCCATGACGGTGGAAGATTATCTGAGCCTGCCGCATGTGGCGCCCTCGCCGATGCTGCCCGGTTACCTCGG
>JAYVUV010000175.1:0-10837 GCA_043787615.1 Janthinobacterium sp.
CCGGCCGGAAACGCCACGGACCTTGCGAATTGCCATCGAAATCGACCGTGATGCTGCGACTCTTGTCGACCTGGGTATTCTTGTCCAGTGCGACCGTGCCATCCTTCTGCGTCAGCACATTGACGCCCAGCACTTCGCAAATCTGCTTGTACACCGGGATGAGCGCGTAGCCGAAGCCGAACATCACCACCGCGATCACGATCAGCTTGCCCAACAAGGTGCGATTGAGTCCGCCCTTGCCCCGCGGATCGGCGCCCATCTCAGCTAAACCAGATATGTTTGACGAAGACCGAGATAAAAAATACCAGGGCCACCGAACCGAGTATCAGTCCAGTCTTCAGGTTGTTGGGTTTTTTTTGTTCAGACATAGCTTGCTTCACAATCCATCATAAGCGGGCCGCCGGTTGGCGGCCCGCCGAGGCGCTTATTTTACTGTCGGCGGCACTTCAAAGGTATGGAACGGAGCCGGACTAGGAACGGTCCACTCCAGGCCCTCGGCGCCATCCCATGGCTTATCGGCCGCTTTTTTGCCGCCGCGAATGGTCGGGAACACCACGCACAACAGGAAGAAGACCTGGGTCAGACCGAAACCGAAGGCGCCGATGGTGGCGATGGCGTTGAAATCGGTGAACTGGGCCGGGTAATCGGCGTAACGACGCGGCATCCCCGCCAACCCCAAAAAGTGCATCGGGAAGAAGGTCACGTTGAAGGTGATCAGCGACAGCCAGAAATGCAGCTTGCCCATGCTTTCGTTATACATATGACCGGTCCACTTCGGGCTCCAGTAGTAGAAACCGGCGAACAGGGCGAACAGGGAGCCGGCCACCAGCACGTAATGGAAGTGGGCCACCACATAATAGGTGTCTTGCAGCTGGATATCGATCGGGGTCACCGCCAGGATCAGACCGGTGAAGCCGCCCATGGTGAACACGAAGATGAAGCCGACCGAGAACAGCATCGGCGTTTCAAAGCTCATCGAGCCTTTCCACATGGTGGCGATCCAGTTGAACACTTTCACGCCGGTCGGCACGGCGATCAACATGGTGGCGTACATGAAGAACAGTTGCGAGGTGACCGGCATGCCGGTGGTAAACATGTGATGCGCCCAGACGATGAAGGACAAAATCGCGATCGAAGCGGTGGCGTACACCATCGAGGCGTAACCGAACAGCGGTTTGCGGGCGAAGGCCGGCAGGATTTGCGAGACGATGCCGAACGCCGGCAAGATCATGATGTAGACCTCGGGATGGCCGAAGAACCAGAAAATATGCTGGTACATGACCGGGTCGCCGCCGCCGGCCGCGTTGAAGAAGCTGGTGCCGAAATGGCGGTCGGTCAGAGTCATGGTGATGGCGCCGGCCAAAACGGGCATGACGGCGATCAGCAGGTAGGCGGTGATCAGCCAGGTCCAGCAAAACATCGGCATTTTCATCAAGGTCATGCCGGGCGCGCGCATGTTCAAGATGGTGACGATGATGTTAATGGCGCCCATGATGGACGAAGCGCCCATCAAATGCATGGCGAAAATACCCATGTCCATGCCCGGTCCCATTTGGGTCGACAGCGGCGCGTACAGGGTCCAGCCGGCGGCGGTGGCGCCGCCCGGGGCCAGAAAGGAGCCGGCCAGCAACAGCGCGGCCGGCGGCAGCAGCCAGAACGAGAAGTTGTTCATGCGCGCGAACGCCATGTCGGAGGCGCCGATTTGGAGCGGGATCATCCAGTTGGCGTAACCGACGAAGGCCGGCATGATGGCGCCGAACACCATCACCAGACCGTGCATGGTGGTCAATTGGTTGAAGAATTCGGGCTGGAAGAATTGCAGGCCCGGCTTGAACAGCTCGGTGCGTATCATCAGCGCCAGCACCCCGCCCGACAGCAGCATGGTGAAGGAGAACCACAGGTACAGGGTTCCGATATCTTTATGGTTGGTGGCGAACAGCCAGCGCCGCAGCCCGGTCGGATGATCGTGGGCGTGGTCGTGATCGTGACCGTGGGCGTGATCGAGTGTGCTTGTGCTCATGTGAAGCTCCTAATTACTTGCGTGCAGCCACAACTTCGGCTGGTTGAACGATGTTTTCCGCGGCCTTGTTCGACCAGTTATTGCGGGTGTAAGTGATGACCGCCGCAATGTCGGTATCCGACAACTGTTTCCACGCTGGCATTTCACTCGGGAACTTGCCGCTTTTCTTGCCGTTCAGCAAAACGTGAATCTGTTCGGCCTTGGGACCGTTGACCACCGGCGAGCCGTCCAGCGCGGCGAAGGCGCCGGGCATGCCTTTACCGGTGGCTTGATGGCATACCGCGCAGTTGGCAGTGTAGACCTTTTCGCCCTTGACCTTCAATTCATCGATGGTCCAGGTTTTATTCGGATCGTCGGCCAGCGCGGCCATGGCTTTTTTCTTGCCGTCGACCCAGACTTTATAGTCGGCGTCCGACACCACTTTGACCACGATCGGCATGAAGGCGTGTTCCTTGCCGCACAATTCGGCGCAATTGCCACGGAAAGTGCCCACGTGTTCGGATTTGAACCAAGTGTCGCGCACGAAACCGGGGATCGCGTCTTGCTTGACGCCGAAGGCCGGGATCGACCAGGCGTGGATCACGTCGTTGGCGGTCAAGACCATGCGGATTTTCTTGTGGACCGGCACCACGACTTCATTGTCGACTTCGATCAAATAATTGTCGCCGCGTTGCTGGGTCGGCGCCACGCCCGGGGAACCCACCTGGGCGCGCGGGGTCGACAGATTGGACAGGAAGGAAATGCCCTCGCCTTCGCCCTTGAGGTAGTCGTAACCCCATTTCCATTGCATGCCGGTGGCCTTGATGGTCAAGTCGGCGTTGGAAGTGTCTTTCATGCTGACCACGGTGCGGGTGGCGGGCAGCGCCATGCCGATCACGATCAGGAAGGGCACCACGGTCCAGGCGATTTCCACGGTCGTGCTTTCGTGGAAGGTGGCCGGCTTGTGGCCGAGCGACTTGCGGTGCTTGAAAATCGAGTAAAACATCACGCCGAACACGGCCACGAAGATGATCATGCAGACGATCATCATCCAGGTGTGCAAATCGTAGATCTGGGACGCGATTTGCGTGGCCGGTGGTTGCAGATTGAGTTCGTACGGGACGGGACCGCCGGTGCCCAGGTAGGCGCCGCCGGCCGTGCCGGCCGCCGGGCCGGTAGTCGACGTGGCCCAGGCCGGGATACCGGCCGCTGTCAGCGACAGCCCCAGCATCAACGATTGAAGTCGCTTTGCATATTTCATGTTTTCCCCAACCACCCAAAAATAAAAATATTTTTTAACCGGCGCCGGGATTCGCTGCTGCGAACCGCCGCCGCTACATATGTTTAAGCCTGTCACCGCCGCGCCGCCCGCGCCAGGCCGGGCGCCAAACGGCCATAGGCTCCATGCCGGCCCCGCGCGCAAAACGCACAAATAACCCGACTGGAACCTTGAGATCGGCGCTGGCGAACCCATATCGTCAATATACGCCGACCGAGCATTGCTCGTTGGCTCCACACGCCGCGCCGCACTTTTGCGTTTCACGACGACCACGCGAAGAGCTGACAAAATTAGTCAACGATTATAATCAAGATCGCTAGCTTTCATCAAGGGATAATCCACTTTGCGCCCCTGCCGTGCGCGCTTTGTGGCCCGGCACCGCGCTTTATTCGCCGCGCCGCGCGCAATTGTCGCTAACGGGACTTGCGCGGCAAATCGAAACGGATGATGGCCTCGCCGGCCGCCGTGGTGCGCGGGGCCGGCCGGAACGCGTGGCCGTAGACGATCTCGAAGGTCAGACCCAGCTTGCCGTCCGGCCGGCGGCGTTTTTCCAGCGCGGCCAGCATGCGCGCCCAAGCCGCCTTCCCCATCAAGCCGCGGCGCCGGGTCAGCAAGGGATTGCCGCCCCAGGCCCGCACGTCGGCCAGCAGGGCCGCCGCGTCGTCGTAGGTGAGGGTCAAGGTTTCCATGTCCAGCACCGGGGTCGAAAAGCCCGCCTCGACCAGCATGTCGCCGAAATCGTGCATATCGACGAAAGGCAAGGCGTGCGGCGCCAGGTCGGCCTCGGCGAAGGCGTCGCGGATCTCGCGGAAAGTATCGGGACCGAAACAAGAAAACATCAACAAACCGTTTACCCCCAATACCCGGCGCCACTCGGCGAACACGCGGTCCGGCTGGGGATGCCAATGCAAGGCCAGATTCGACCAAATCAAATCGATGCTGTTCGGCTGGAACGGCAGCTCGGCGAAATCGCCGCACAGCAAGTCGATGCCCGCCTTGGCCGGCAACAACTTGCTGAGAAACTGGTTGAGCGCGCCCAGCGCCGAGGCCGGCTCGCGGGCCGCCGCGATCATGGCCGGCACCGCGTCGAGCCCGACAATCTGGGCGGCCGGAAAGTCCTTATGCAACAAACCCAGGTCCGCGCCCGGCCCGCAACCCGCGTCGAGCACCCGCTTCGGCGCGAGCTTGACCAATTCCAGGCGCTCATGCATGCGGCCGGCGATTTCGCGGCGTAAAAAATCGGAGGCGGCGACGCGGGCCGGACGCGCGAAACCGGCGCGCACCAGCGCCGCGTCGATCGGCGCGCTCAGCTTCGGTGGGGTGGGAAGCAGGGACATGGGAAAATCGGACCAGATGGCAATGCCGGCAGTGTACAGGGAATGAGGCCGACGCGATGCGCGGCCCGACATCGCCAGGACCACGCCGGCGTCAAGGACACGCCGGCGGGATGCGATAATATCGGCTGTGTTCATGGAACAGGGCCGTGCGATGCCTCCTCCCTTGCCGCGGCCCGGCCCGACGCGCCGGCACCGCTTGCCGTTTCAGCAACTAGGGCCGGCCCTGTTGGCCGCGCTGTTGCCGGCCGCGTGCGCGCTGTGCGCCTCGCCCTGCCGCGCGCCGCTGTGCGCGCCTTGCCAAGCGCAGTTTTTCGCGCCGGGCGGGGCGCGCTGCATGCAATGCGCCGACCGCTTGCCGGGCGAGTCCGCGTCGCGGCCGACGCGTTGCGGCCGCTGCCTGCGCCACCCGCCCGCCTACGACGTCACCGTGGTGGCGGCCGATTACGCGGCGCCCGTCGATCAACTGCTGTTGCAACTGAAATTCGGCGCGCGTCTGGCCCTGGCCGGCTTGTTTGCGCAATTGTTACGCGACGCCGTGTTGCAACGGCCCGGTTTCGCCTTGCCGGAAGTGCTATGCCCGGTGCCGCTGGGGCCGCGCCGGCTGGCCGAACGAGGCTTCAACCAGGCGCTGGAAATCGCCCGGCCGCTGGCCAAACGGCTTGGCATTCCGCTCTGGCCCACGCTGGCTTGCCGGGTGCACGAGACGGCCGCCCAGAGCAGGTTGGCGCCGGACCAGCGCCGGCGCAACGTCGAACGCGCGTTTCTGGTGATGCCGCACGCCCTGTCGATGGTGCGCGGCCGTCATATCGGCGTGATCGACGACGTCATGACCAGCGGCCAGACTCTGCATCATCTGGCCGCCACACTGAAACGTTTCGGCGCCGAACGCGTGACCAATCTGGTCTTCGCGCGCACGCCGCCGCGTTAATTACCTCTTTCACCACCCACCAGGAGAACAAATTTGTTTCACGTCGTTTTGGTCGAACCCGAAATCCCCCCCAACACGGGCAACATCATCCGCTTGTGCGCCAACACGGGCGCCCAATTGCACTTGATCGAACCGCTCGGCTTCCCGCTCGACGACGCCAAAATGAAGCGCGCCGGCCTCGATTACCATGACTACGCCACCATGCGGGTGCACCGCGACTGGCCCGCTTTCATGACCGCACTGGCCCCCGACCCGGGGCGTATGTTCGCCATGACCACGCATGGGTCGGCGCCGTTCGGCCAAGCCGCCTTTCTTCCGGGCGATGTGTTTGTATTTGGCTCGGAAACAAAAGGCCTGGACCCGGCCTTGCGCGAATCGTTCCCGCCCACGCAACGCATCCGCTTGCCGATGCGGCCCGACAACCGCAGCTTGAACTTGTCGAACACGGTCGCGGTGGTGGTGTTCGAGGCGTGGCGCCAAAACGGTTACGCCGGCGGCGCCTGAGGCCGGGCCGGCCCGGCCCGGCTAGGGTGTGGGCGTCGGCGCTGGATTGCTAGTATAAATACGCTTATTAAAAAACCCATCGATTACGCCCGCAAGAGCCGCGAATGTTTGATATGCACCTCCCCTGGTGGGAATTTATTTTACGCGGCACCATCGTTTATGTGGTGTTGCTGGTCATGGTCAGGCTGTCCGGCAAGCGCACGGTGGGTCAATTCACCCCGTTCGATTTGCTGGTCGTCATGCTGCTGAGCGAAGCGGTGTCGAATTCCCTGTCCGGCGGCGACGATTCCCTGATCGGCGGCTTATTGATCGCCACCACCTTGATTTGCCTGAACGGTTTAATCGCGTTCGGCAATTCCCGCAGCCGCAAGTTTTCCGAATTAATGGATGGCACGGCGATGTTATTGGGGCGCGACGGCAAAATTTTCGACGCGGTGGTCAAAAAATGCCGGCTATCGCAAGCCGATATCGATCAAGCCCTGCGCGAAGCCGATTGCGCATTGAGCGAGATGCAATGCGCTTTCCTCGAAGTCGACGGCAATATCACGATCCTGAAAAAACCCGCGGCTAAATAAAAGGCGGCGGCGTTATCAATCCGTACCCGCTCCGGCCATATTGTCGGCATACAGCGCGGCCATCTTAAAAGGCGAAATATGCACCGCGACCCGGTCGCCTGGAAAAAAGACGACATACACTTCCCCGCCATCGAGAAAACGCGGCACCGGTACCACTTTTTCGACCCAGGCTCCGTCACCGCGCGCCGGCGCGCCCGCCGCCAAGGACACCGGCCGCCATCTGACCTTGACGGTCAAATCGGCCGCCCATTGCTTCGGATAAGCCAAACAGCACGTCATGCCGATGCCGCCCTCCGCGCGCGCGACAGCGCCGCCGTGGGCGTCGTTGACATAAAACTCGCGTATGTCGCGCGCCGAATAATTGATGCCGACAATCGAGCCCAGCGCCTGCCCTTCGGCCGGCGGCTTGCTGAAAGCGGCGCCGCGCGCCACCACGAACACGATGCACATGATGAAAAAAAATAAAGGCCAAACCACGTCTTCGTGCTTGTTTAAGAATTTCATGTTGCCCCCTGACGCGCATAAATTTCTTATCGGCAATCAAGAATCACATGTCACTTTTTACAGCGCGCCATGGCGGACGCCACACCGTGATCTGTCGTATTTCTTATGCCGTGAGTACAACCTTACACAAGAGAAAGGGGAGCCGGTTTAAGCGAGGTCAAGCCTATACGATATGTGAAATCGGCGGCGTCATCCGGCGCCGCGTCAACCCGCCGTCTCGCGCACCTTGCTCAGTAATTTGGAGGTGGAGCGATCGTGCTCGAAATCGATGGCCACCGCCCGGCCGCCATAAGCGAGCACCGCGCGGCCCTCGGGAATGGCGGCCATGTCGTAGTCGCCGCCCTTGACATAAATTTCCGGCTGCGTTTCGCGTACCACATCCAACGCGCTATCCTCCGAAAACGGCAGCACCAGGCTGACCGATTCGAGCGCCGCCAGCACGGCCATGCGGTCCTCGCAGACATTGAGCGGCCGGTCGTCCCCCTTGCCCAGGCGTTTCACGGAAGCGTCGGTGTTGATCGCCACCACCAGCGAAGCGCCCAAGGCGCGTGCCTGGGCCAAATACGTGACATGGCCCCGATGCAAAATATCGAAAACGCCGTTGGTCAGCACCACCGGTTTGGGTAAAGCGTCGATGCGCGCCTTGAGTTCGGCGCGGGTACAGATTTTATGTTCGAATTGTGGCATGCGGGATTTTGCCGCCGGCGGCGGCCCTCATCATATAAAAAATCGTGCCGGCGCGCTGGCCGCGCCGGGGTGGTGACGCCGCCAAGCGGCGCGTAGTTATTCTTCTTCCTCTGCGTCGATTTGCATGCTCAGCGCGCCCGACGCCTTGCCGGCCGACGCCTCGCCTTCCTTGCGGTCGCCGCGCAACTTGATTTGCAAGCGCAAACCATTGGCGGAATCGGCATTGCGGATCGCCTCGTCGTAGGCGATATAGCCCTTGTTATACAGTTCATACAGAGCTTGATCGAAGGTGCACATGCCCAGCTCCCGCGATTTATGCATGATTTCCTTGATCGACTGGAAATTGCCTTTCAAAATCATCTCGGCGATGGTGGGCGTGTTGAGCAAAATCTCGATGGCCGCCTTGCGTCCCATGCCGTCTTCGGTGCGCACCAGCCGTTGCGACACGATGGCGCGTAAATTGGACGACAAATCCATCAGCAACTGATTGCGCCGCTCCTCCGGGAAAAAGTTGATGATGCGGTCCATGGTTTGGTTGGCGTTGTTGGCGTGCAAAGTGCCCAGGCACAGATGGCCGGTCTCGGCGAACGCGATGGCGTGCTCCATGGTTTCGGTGTCGCGGATCTCGCCGATCAAAATCACATCGGGCGCCTGGCGCAGGGTGTTTTTCAGCGCGTTGTGCCAGGACAGGGTATCGACCCCTACTTCGCGGTGGGTGACCAGGCAATTCTTGTTCTTGTGTACGTACTCGACCGGGTCTTCCACCGTGATAATGTGACCGGCCGAATTGGCGTTGCGGTAATCGATCATGGCGGCCAGGGTGGTCGACTTGCCCGAACCGGTGCCGCCCACCACCAGCACCAGGCCACGCTTGGTCATCACCACTTCCTTGAGCACGTCCGGCAAATCGAGCCGCTCGAAGGTGGGAATCTCGGACGCGATGGTGCGCACCACCATCGAAACATTTTGCTGCTGGACAAAGACATTGACGCGGAAACGACACACGCCGGGCAGCGAAATCGCGAAATTACATTCGAGTTCTTGCTCGAACTCATGCTTTTGCTTGGCGTTCATGATCGACAACGCCAGCGCCCTGGTCACTTCGCCGGTCAGCAATTGTTGGCTGAGCGGCTTCATGGCGCCTTGCGATTTAATGCTGGGCGGAAAATCAGCGGCGATGAACAAATCCGAGCCGCCCGTGTGATGCATCACCTTCAGCAATTTATGCAGATAGGCTTGCGCTTCATCGTGGCCGAGGGTAGAGGACATGGCACCTTTCAAGAGTCGATCGGCCCGGGCAAAAGGCCATGCCAGATTATATCGAGTCGATCCGCTACAATGCTATTTCTTCGCCACACTTTCGCGCGACCGGCGACTTCCCGCCATTGCGTCCGCACAGGACGTATGTTCAAATGCATTTATGACATTAACTGAGCTGAAATACATAGTTGCCGTTGCCCGAGCAAAACACTTCGGTCACGCCGCCGAAGCTTGTTACGTTGCTCAGCCAACTTTATCGGTGGCGATCAAGAAACTGGAAGACGAGCTGGGCGTGGTTTTGTTCGAACGGGGCGGCGCCGAAATTTCCGTCACCCCGCTGGGCGCCCAGATCGTGGCCCAGGCCGAGCGCGTGCTGGAACAAACGGCCGCCATCAAGGAATTAGCCAAACAAAACAAAGATCCGCTGGCCGGACCGCTGCGACTGGGCGTGATCTACACCATCGGACCGTATCTGCTGCCGCCGCTGGTCAAGTCGATGATCCAGACGGTACCGCAGATGCCCTTGATCTTGCAGGAAAATTTCACCGTGCGCTTGCTGGAAATGCTGCGCCAGGGCGAACTGGACGTGGCCATCATGGCCTTGCCGCTGCCCGAACACGGCATGTCCATGCAGGAACTGTACGACGAGCCCTTCGTGGTGGCCATGCCCAAGCATCATCCCTGGGGCGCGCGCCGTCAGATCGCCGCCGACGATTTGAAGGCCGAAAATATGCTGCTGCTGGGCAATGGGCATTGTTTTCGCGATCAAGTGCTGGAAGTCTGCCCCGAAATGGCGCGTTTCTCCACCCCGGGCAATGGCATGCAGCGCACCTTCGAAGGCTCCTCCCTGGAAACCATCCGCCACATGGTGGCCAGCGGCATCGGCTTGACCGTATTGCCGCGCGCCTCGGTGCCCGACATGGACGCCCCGGACGGCATGCTCGAATTTCGCCCCTTCGAGGCGCCCGCGCCATCGCGCCGGGTGGTCATCGTCTGGCGCAAAAGCTTCACCCGCAAGGCCGCCATCGACGCCGTTTGCCGCGCGGTGGCCGGCTGCGATCTGCCGGGGGTGAGCATGCTGGCCCAGGAAGCCTGACCCGTCCGTGCCGGACGCCGGCGCGACCGGCGCAGATACCGGAACCGCTACCGGAACCGCTACCCCTGACCCTTCCCGATAAGAATTTCATCATGCACAAGCTGGCGCTTTATTTCCGCCTGATCCGGCTCGACAAACCCATCGGCACCGTGTTGCTGCTATGGCCCACCCTGTTCGCCCTGTGGCTGGCGGCGGGCGGCGTGCCCGACTGGCATATCCTGCTCATCTTCACGCTCGGCACTTTGCTGATGCGCTCGGCCGGCTGCGCCGTCAACGACTACGCCGACCGCGACATCGACAAACACGTCAAACGCACGGCCGAGCGTCCCATCACCAGCGGACGCATCAGCGGCAAGGAGGCGCTCGCCGTCGCCGGCGTGCTGGCCCTGCTGGCCTTCGGGCTGATCACCCCGCTCAACACGCTAACCAAACAATTGTCGGTCGCGGCCGTGCTGATCGCCGCCAGCTATCCCTACTTCAAGCGTTTTTTCGCCATTCCTCAAGCCTACCTGGGCATCGCCTTCGGCTTCGGCATCCCCATGGCCTACGCCGCCGTGCGCGGCGGCGTGCCGGCGCTGGCCTGGTATATATTGATCGGCAACGTGTTCTGGGCCGTGGCCTACGACACCGAATATGCCATGGTCGACCGCGACGACGACTTAAAACTC
>JAYVUV010000176.1:0-4280 GCA_043787615.1 Janthinobacterium sp.
GGGCGGCCACTGACGGCCCTTCCTTGCCGGGCCGCGCGGACGCGGCGGAGAACGCGCCTGCGCCGCGCGCGTCGTCTTCGAGCCCTGCCGATCAAGGTCCGACGCGCCAGCCGGCGCGATCGGAACGGGACCCCGCCGCGCGCGCGCCGCAACGCCCGCCTTCGGCCGGGCCGGACGGCCAAACGTCGCGCGCGCCGCGCGCCGAACGGACGCCGGCCGCCGCCGCGCCGCCCTTCCGCAATCCGCTGCCAGCCATCACTTATCCGGAAGACTTGCCGGTCTCCGGCCGGCGCCAGGAAATCGCCACCGCGCTGCTGGCCAATCAAGTCATCATCGTGTGCGGCGAAACCGGTTCCGGCAAGACCACCCAGTTGCCGAAGATTTGCCTCGAATTGGGGCGCGGCCAGAGCGGCTTGATCGGCCATACCCAGCCGCGCCGCATCGCCGCTTCCTCGACCGCCAAGCGCATCGCCCAGGAGTTGGGCACGCCGCTGGGCGAGACGGTCGGCTTCAAGGTGCGCTTCGCCGACACCTTGACGCGCGGCGCCTCGGTCAAGCTGATGACGGACGGTATCTTGCTGGCCGAAACCCAGACCGACCCGCTGCTGAAAAATTACGACACCATCATCATCGACGAGGCCCACGAGCGCAGTTTGAACATCGATTTCCTGCTCGGCTATCTCAAGCAGCTGATGCCGCGCCGGCCCGATCTGAAAATCATCATCACCTCGGCCACCATTGACGCCGACCGCTTCGCGCGCCATTTCGGCAGCGCCGGCAAACCGGCGCCCGTGATCGAGGTGTCGGGCCGCTTGTACCAGGTCGAGGTGCGCTACCGTCCGGTCGAACGCGACCAGGTCGCCATGCCGGGCGCCGAGGGCGCCAAGCCGGCGCCGAAAGCGGCCGCCGCGCGCGAGAAGCGCGATTTGATGGATGCCGTGGTCGAAGGCGTGGACGAGCTGTGCCGCATCGGCTCGGGCGACGTGCTGGTGTTTTTGCCGGGCGAGCGCGAGATCCGCGACGCCGCCGAAGCGTTGCGCAAGCACCACCCGCCGCACGTGGAGATTTTGCCGCTGTTCGCGCGCCTGTCGGCCGAGGAACAGGAGCGCGTGTTTCGCACTTCCAACGCGCGCCGCATCGTGCTGGCCACCAACGTGGCGGAGACGTCGCTGACGGTGCCCGGCATCCGTTATGTGGTCGACGCCGGCCTGGCCCGGGTCAAGCGCTATAGTTACCGCAACAAGGTCGAGCAGTTGCAGATCGAGCCGATCGCCCAGTCGGCCGCCAACCAGCGCGCCGGCCGCTGCGGCCGGGTCGCCGACGGCGTGTGCATCCGCCTGTACGAGGAACAGGATTATCTGCAACGGCCGAAGTTCACCGAACCGGAAATTCTGCGCTCCTCGCTGGCCGCCGTCATCTTGCGCATGAAGTCGCTGCACCTGGCCGACGTCGAAACCTTTCCCTTCATCGAGCCGCCGCTGGCGCGCGCGGTGGCCGACGGCTATCAATTGCTCCAGGAATTGGGCGCGGTCGACGAGACCAATGGCTTGACCGCGCTCGGCCACAAGCTGGCCAAGCTGCCGCTCGATCCGCGCGTGGGACGCATGATCCTTGCCGCGCTGGACAATGTGTGCCTGACCGAGGTGTTGATCATCGCCTCCGCCTTGTCGGTGCAAGATCCGCGCGACCGGCCGATGGAGCACCAGCAGGCGGCCGACGAGGCGCACAAGAAGTTCGCCGACGAAAAGTCGGAGTTCCTCAGCTATGTCAAGATCTGGGCCTGGTTCGAAGCCGCCATCGAGCACAAGAAAACCAACCGCCAGCTGCAAGACAATTGCCGCAGCAATTTCCTGTCGCAACTGCGCCTGCGCGAGTGGCGCGATGTTCATTCGCAATTGCTGACCATCGTCAAGGAGCAGGGTTGGCGTCTGAACGAAGCGCCGGCCACCTACGAGAATTTGCACACGGCCCTGCTGACCGGTTTGCTGGGCAATATCGGCTTCAAGGCCGACGACGAGCCGGGCGCCGGCTTTGTCGGCGCGCGCGGCATCAAGTTCCATATCTGGCCCGGCTCGTCGCTGCTGAAAAAGCCGGGCAAGTGGGTGATGGCGGCCGAGCTGGTCGATACCACCCGGCTGTACGCGCGTTGCGTGGCGCAGATCCAGCCGGAATGGCTGGAACGGGTGGGCGGCCATTTACTCAAAAAGAGTTGGGGCGAGCCGCGCTGGGAAAAACGCGCCGCGCAGGTGAGCGCGTCCGAGCGCGCCACCTTGTACGGGCTGGTGGTGTACAGCCAGCGCCGCATCAATTACGGCCAGCGCAACCCGGTCGAGGCGCGCGAAATCTTTATCCGCGACGCCTTGGTCGGCGGCGATTACGACACGCGCGCGCCGTTCTTCGCGCACAACCATAAGCTGGTCAAGGAAATCGAAAACCTCGAGCACAAGTCGCGCCGGCTCGACGTGCTGGTGGACGATGAATTGATCGCGGCCTTTTACGAGCAGTTGATCCCGCACGACGTGGTCAACGGCGCCGGTTTCGAGAAGTGGCACAAGGACGCCACCGCCGACAACCCCAAGTTGCTGTACTTGAACCGCGAAGAATTGATGCGGCACGAGGCGGCCGGCGTGACCACCGACTTGTTCCCGAAAACCATGTCGGTGACCGGGCTGGAAATGCAACTGACCTATCATTTCGAGCCGGGCACGGTGCGTGACGGCGTGACCATGGCGGTGCCGCTGTACGTGCTCAATCAATTGCCGCGCGAACGCTGCGAATGGCTGGTGCCGGGCATGTTGAAGGAAAAAGTGCATCTGCTGCTCAAATCGCTGCCGCAAAAATTGCGCCGCCATTGCGTGCCCTTGCCCGATTACGCGGCCCGTTTTTGCGAGCGGGTGCAGGAGGCCGGCGGCTTCGGGCGCGGCGATTTGATCGACGCCATCATCGCCGACGTGCGCGCCCAGACCAGCTTGAGCGTGTTGACCACCGACTTCAAGCCGGAGACCTTGCCGGCCCATCACTTCATGAATTTCAAGGTGATCGACGAGCACGGCCGCCAGCTCGAAATGGGGCGCAACCTGGCCACCTTGCAGGCCGAGTTCGGCGGCCAGGCGCGTCAGAGTTTTCAAAAGATGGCGGAAGTGTCGGCGCCCGTCGGCTTGACGGGCGCGGGCGGGCAAGCGCCGTCGGGCGCGCCGCTCGCGCCGGGCAAGGCGGCCGCGCCGGCCGGCGTCCATGGCACGGCGGCCAAGGCCGGCGCGGGCGCCAACCACGTGTCGCAGCATATCGGCTTGACCGGCTGGACCTTCGGCGAATTGCCCGAACTGTTGGAAATCGTGCAGGGCAAGCTGACCTTGATCGGTTTTCCGGCCTTGGTGGACAAGGACGGCCATTGCGATCTGGAAGTGTTTGACGATCCCACTGTTGCCGCGCGCACGCACCGGAATGGCTTGCGCCGCTTGTTCGCCTTGCAGATGAAGGATCAAGTCAAATATGTGGAAAAGAGCATTCCCGGTTTGCAGCAAATGGGGATGCAATTCATGGCGCTCGGTTCGCAGGAAGAGTTGCGCGATCAAATCATCCAGAAGGCCTTGGACATGGCTTGTCTGCAAGATCCGCTGCCGACCGATGCTGTGTCTTTTGCCAAACGCAAGGAAGAAGGCAAGTCGCGCCTGGTGTTGCTGGTCAATGAGATCGCCCGCTTGCTGGCGCAAGTGCTGACCGAATTTCACGGCTTGCCCAAGCGCTTGCAAGGCATCAACCCGCAGGCGGCGGCAGACATGCAAAACCAATTGCAAGGGCTGGTCAACAAGCGCTTCCTGGCCGATAACGAGTACACCCAATTGGCGCATTTTCCCCGCTATTTGAAGGCCATGAATGTGCGCCTGGAAAAGCTGCGCGCCGATCCCGCCCGCGACGCCAAATTGATGGCGGAGTGGCAGCAAGCCGCCAATCTGTACCAGCGCGCGACCAAGGATAGGCAGGCCGGCAAGAACACCGATCCGAAGTTGGTCGAGTTTCGCTGGATGCTGGAAGAATTGCGCGTCTCCCTGTTCGCGCAGGAGTTGCGCACGCCGATGCCGGTGTCGACCAAGCGCCTGCAAAAAGTGTGGGAATCGATGCAGCGCTAGCCTTTTGCGTCCAGCGCTGTCGCGTTGGACGCAAGCGGGCCGCGACGCCACCGGGTCGCGTCGTGCCTCCCCGGTCTAGCAGCCTGTCGGACTTGGGATCGTCGGCTGCAAAATGCGCTGGGACGGTCCATATTTCGCCGCTTTCTCGGC
>JAYVUV010000177.1:0-7656 GCA_043787615.1 Janthinobacterium sp.
GAATTTGGAATTGCGCACCGCCAACCACGACCTGGCCTCGGCCAACCGCAAAATGGAAGACTTGCTGTTGCAGAAGGAAAAGAAAATCAGCCACGACGAGATCAGCTTGAACATCGCGCGCGAATTGCTGCAATTTATGCCCTTGCCGGTGATCGGCATGGACGACGACGGCATGATCGCCTTCATCAACGCGGCCGCCGAATCGCTGTTCCGGCGCAGCGGCGCGCTGCTCGGCAACGAGGCCGGCGTGGTGCTGCCGGAATTGTTCCCCGCCGCCGGATCGGACCACGGGCCCGCCAGCGGCCCCGCCAGCGACCCGCCCGCCCCCCCGGCTCCACCGGGCCGAGGCGGCGGCCAGCGCCACCTGGCCGACATCGAAGGCGCCCGTTACGCCGTGCAAGTGTACCCCATGGGTGCCAATTCGGCCTCGCGTGGCAGCCTGATCACCCTTAGCCGATACGAGGAACGTCCATGAACGACAGCGGCCAATCGATCGACCTCGGCGCCGCGCGCGCCGGCATGGTCCTGGCATGCGACTTGAGCGACGGTCACGGCACCGTGCTGTTGCCGGGCGGCGCCAGCCTGACCGAGGCCACCTTGGCCTCGCTGCGCCGGCGCGGCATCGAGACCGTGAACGTGCTAGGCCAGGCGGCGGCGCCCGACGAGGCGGCCCTGGCGGCCGAGCGCGAACGTGCGCGGCTGCGCCTGGCGCGGCTGTTTCGCCAGAGCGCCACCGAGCAGGCTAGCGCGACGCTGTTGCAATTGCTGCTGGCCTACCGCCAGCAGGGACCGGCATGAGCGCCGCCGTCGCCATCGAGGACGTGATCAAACGCATCCACGACCTGCCGTCGCTGTCGGCGGTGGTGGTGGAATTGCTCTCGACCATGGAACAGGAAGATATCGATGTCCACCTGCTGGCCGACAAGATCACGCGCGATCAAGCCCTCACGGCCAAGACCCTGCGCCTGGCCAACTCCTCGTTCTACGGCATGCAATCGAAAGTGACCACCATCCAGCAAGCCATTTCCGTGCTGGGCTTTCACAGCATCCGCACCCTGGTGACGGCATGCTCGATCGCCGGCGGCATTCCACCCGGTCCCGGCATGCACTTCGACTTCCCCGGTTTTTGGCGCCATTCGGTGGCCACCGCCGTGGCGGCCAAGGCCCTGGCCACGCGTTTGGGCCAAAGCGCCGAGACCGCTTTCACGGCGGGCTTGCTGCACGACCTGGGCACCCTGGTGCTGGCCACCCGCTTCCCCCAGCAATACGACGAGGCGCTGGCTTACCGCAAGGCGCACGATTGCTATGTGGTGCAAGCCGAACAAGCCATCTTCGGCCTCGACCACGCGGCCGTGGGGAGCGCGCTGGCCGCCTACTGGAAATTTCCCGCCGCGATGCAAGACGCGGTGGCCCGGCATCACAGCCCGGCCCAGTCGCCCACCCGCTCGCTGCCGCTGACGATTCACCTGGCCAATACCGTGGCCCACGCGCTCGACTTGTCGGGTCAGGAAGACGATTTGGCGCCGCCCGTGTCGCACCAGTTGTGGCAAACCGCCGGCTTGAACGAACAAGCCTGGTTCGAGATCTTCCGCGAGACGGAAGCGGGCTTTCACGACATGAGTCAAATTCTGATGGCATAAGGAAGCAGGCATGGCGGGCAAGCACACAATCGACAAGCAGCCGGCCGCCGTGATCGCGGTGTCCGAGTTTTTCGACGGCCATCCGGTGCCCACTTTCGTGATCGACAACGAGCGGGTGGTCACGCATTGGAACAAGGCTTGCGAACAATTGCTGGGCTGGACGGCGCAAGACATGGTGGGCACCCGCAACCATTGGAAACCGTTTTTCACGCGCCAGCGCCTGCTGCTGGCCGACTTGATCGTGCTGTGCGATATCGCGCGCGGCTGGAACGATTTATACGCCGGCCGCATGCGCCACTCGAGCGCGATTCCGGGCGCATACGAGGTGGAGGATTTCTACCCCAATATCGGGGCCGGCGGTCACTGGCTGCATGTGACGGCGGCCCCGCTGCGCGATGGCGACGGCCGCATCGTGGGCGCCATCGAAACCCTGCGCGACGTGACGGAACGGCGGGTGGCGGAAAACGCGCTGCGCAAGGCACATGATAATTTGGAACATGTAGTGGAAAAGCGCACCGCCCAGCTGGCCGAGCTGAACGCCCGGCTGGAACAAGACATCGCCCGGCGCCAACTGGCCGAGGACGAACTGCGCGGCAGCAACATCGAATTGACCAATGTGAACGAGCGCCTGTCCATGGCCCAGCAACAGTTGCTGCAATCGGAAAAGCTGGCCTCGATCGGCCAGCTGGCGGCCGGGGTGGCCCATGAAATTAATAATCCGATCGGCTATATTTTTTCCAACGTCAGCACCTTGCAAGGCTATCTGGACGATCTGTTCCGCATGTTGCAAGCGTATCAGGACGCCGAGGGCGCGATCGGCGTGCCCGAGGTGGCGGCCAGGCTGGGCGCGATGCGGGTCGCGCTCGAAATCGACTATCTGCGCGACGATATCCCGGTCTTGATGCACGAATCGCGCGAGGGCATCGACCGGGTGCGCCATATCGTGCAAGACTTGAAGGATTTCTCTCGGGTCGAGGCGAACCTGGAATGGGTCTGGGCCAATTTGCACCAAGGCATAGATTCGACCCTGAACATCGTCAGCAACGAAGTCAAGTACAAGGCCGATGTCGTCAAGCACTATGGCGAGTTGCCCGACATCGAATGCCTGCCCTCGCAATTGAACCAGGTCATCATGAACCTGGTGGTCAACGCGGCCCACGCCATGGACGAGCGGCGCGGCACCATCACCTTGCGCAGCGGCGTGCTGGCGCCGGAACCGGGCGCGGACCCGGACGGCACGGTGTGGCTGGAAGTGAGCGACAACGGCTCGGGCATCGCGCCGGACATCGTTTCGCGCATCTTCGACCCCTTCTTCACCACCAAGCCGATCGGCAAGGGGACCGGACTGGGCTTGTCGCTGGCCTACGGCATCGTGCAAAAACACCAGGGCCGGATCGAGGTCGACAGCGAACTCGGACGCGGCACCACATTTCGCATCACATTGCCGGTCCGTCAGACGGTTCAAGAAAGCCCCGGCCCATGAACGACGCCCTGCCCGATGCCTTGCCCCTTGATGAAGCCGGCGACGCGCCGCCCGCGCCGCCGCTGACCATCCTCTTCGTCGACGACGAACCGAACATCCTCTCCTCGCTGCGGCGTCTGTTCCGCCCGCGCGGCTACCGGGTGCGGATCGCCGAGGGCGGCGCGGCCGGGCTGCGGGTGCTCGAGAGCGAGAGCGTGGACTTGGTCATTTCGGACATGCGCATGCCCGAAATGGACGGCGCCCAATTCCTGGCCCAGGTGCGCCAGCGCTGGCCGGATGTGATCCGGCTCTTGCTGACCGGTTATTCCGACATCCAGTCGATTCTGGACGCCATCAATTGCGGCGAAATTTACCGCTACATCACCAAGCCCTGGGATGACAACGACATCATTCTGGTAGTCAAGCACGCGCTGGAGCGGCGCATGCTGGAGCAAGACAAACGCCGGCTGGAAGAACTCACCAGCCGGCAAAACGAAGAATTGAAAAACCTCAACGCCAGCCTGGAGGCGAAAGTCGAGGCCAGAACCCGCCAGCTCAAGCACATGCACGATGAAGTGCTGGCAGCTAACGACAAGTTGAAAAGCAACTTCGTGACTATCATCAAAGTGTTTTCCAGCATGATCGAAATGCGTGGCGGCAATCTGGCCGGCCATTCGCGCCGGGTGGCCGACCTGGCGCGCAAGATCGCCGTCAAAATGGGGCTGGACGGCAAGGAAACCCATGAACTGTTCGTGGCCGCCCTGCTGCTCGATATCGGCAAAATCGGCTTTTCCGACACCTTGCTGGAGATGCCGCTCACCACCATGACGGGCGAGCATCTGGGCTTGTTTCGCAAGCACCCGGTGCGCGCCGAACAATTGCTGATGGCGCTGGAGGACTTGCGCGGCGCGGCCGTGATTTTGCGTTCGCAGATGGAGCGTTTCGATGGCAACGGCTTTCCCGATGGCATGGTCGGGCTGGCCATTCCGCTCGGCGCGCGCATCCTGGCGCTGGCCTCGGACTATGACAACTTGCAAATCGGCGCCATGGTGCAGCGCCAGTTGCGCGCCGACGAAGCCAAGCCCCTGATCTACGATAGCAGCGGCAAGCGTTACGATCCGATGGTGGTGGCGGCCTTTCGCAGCGTCATCGACGGCGACGCGCCCGAGGAAAGCGGCGGTGACATCGCCGTGCTGACGGGCGAACTGGTGCCGGGCATGGTGCTGTCGCGCGATTTGATCAGCCGCGACGGCTTGATGCTGCTAGCCTGCGATCACGTGCTCGACGCGCGCCTGATCCAGCAAGTGCTCGATTTCGAAGCCAAGAGCGGCAGCCGGCTGACCATCCGCGTCTTCACGCCCAAAGAAGGCTGAGCGGGCGGCTCAGGAGCCGGGGGTCGCGCCCGGCGGGTTGATCGGCAGCCGGATGGTGAAGCGGGTGCCGCTGCCTACCTCGGAAGCCACCTCGATCTTGCCGCCGTGCTTGTTGATGATGCCGTAGGAAAGCGACAAGCCCAGGCCGGTGCCGCTGCCGACCGGTTTGGTGGTGAAAAACGGCTCGAAGATGCGGTTCAAATGTTGCGGCGCGATGCCGGAGCCGTTGTCGCCGATTTCAATCCAGACCCAGTCGTCGGCCACCCCGGTGCGGATGGTGATCACGCCGCGTTCGCGGATGGCGTGGCCGGCGTTGACCAGCAGATTCATGAACACTTGGTTCAGCTGCGAAGCCAAACACTTGACCGGCGGCAGCGGGCCGTAATCCTTCTCCACCGTGGCCTTGTACTTGATTTCATTACTGACGATATTGAGCGTGCTGTCTATGCCGTGATGCAAGTCGGCGATTTGCCATTCGGTCTCGCCCACATGGGAAAAATCCTTCAGCGATTGGACGATTTCCTTGACCCGTTTCAAGCCGTCCATCGATTCGCGCACCAGATCGGTCACATCGTCTTTCAAGAACGCCAAATCGGCTTGCTCGCGGATCTTGGCCACCCGCGCCGTGCTCTGCGGCGTGGCCGGCAAGGCGCCGATCACTTGCTCGTAACCGCCGATCACCCCGAACAAGGTTTCCACATAATTTTGCAGCGAACCCATATTCGAGTTGACGAAGCCGACCGGATTATTGATTTCATGAGCGATGCCGGCCGCCAATTGTCCGATCGACGCCATCTTTTCCGATTGCAGCAATTGGTCGTGCGCTTCCTGCAATTTGCCGATCAATTGCTGCTGTTCCTCGCCCTTGGCCTGCAAGGTTTCTTCCATGCGCTTGCGCGAGGTGATGTCGGTCAGCGAGCCGATCACTTCCAGCGGCGCGCCGTGTTCGTCGCGCATCAAGCGTAAGCTATCGTGCATCCACAGATAACTGCCATCGCTGATGCGGAACCGGTATTCATAGGCGCGCTGGCCCTCGACGAACACCAGCGCCAGGCTGGAAAAGATATTCGGGGCGTCATCGGGGTGGATGTGGTCGAACCAAAAATTGGGATCGGCCACCATTTCCTCGGCGCGATAGCCAAGCAGATTGTAGGCGTTGTTGCTGACGAAGGTCATCTTGAAATCGCCGCTGGGGACGGTGCAATAGATGATGGCCGGAGTATTGTCGACCAGGTATTGCAATCTCACCAGGGGCGAAGCGGCTTCGCGCGGGGCGGCGACGGGCGCCGCTTCGTCGGATGAAAAGAATTCGAACTCTTCGAATTGCATAACCGTATCCTCGCTGGTGCGCCATGCCGGCAGTGCGGAACGCCTCACGCGGCGGTAAGGTTGCGCCCGGCGCGCGGCTGAAAACGATTATGCCTGATTTCAATATCTTTACGCATAAGTTTCACGATTGTGTTGCATAGGAATACGGACCGGAATGCGGTGGCGGCACAAAGTGCGGCATCAAGCCGTCGGCGCTGTCGGGCGGCGGGAACCAGGGCCGCGCGCGCGGCGCGAAAGCCGATGCCGCTTCCGGTTCCGGCTCGGGTTCCAACTCCGGTTCGGGCTCCGGTTGCCAGTCGCGCGGATCGACCCGGTAAAATTGTTGTAGCTCGGCGTACAAGGCGCCGTGCCGCCCCGCCATCCGATACGGGTTTTCAAAAAAAGTTTCGGTGGCCACGGCGAAAAACTCGGCCGGATTGGTGGCGCCATAATGGTCGAGCACACTGTGCTGACGGACCATCGCGTCACGCCGCAGATCGGCGAAGTCGCGCGAGAGCACCTCGGCCCAGCGGCGGTGGCGCGCGCGGCTGCCAAGGAAAGGCGCGCCGTTGGGTGCGCCCGTTTCGCTGTCGAGCTGGTGAGCGAACTCGTGTAACACCACGTTATGGCCGTCGGCCCAGTCGAACGCGTCGCGCCGCACATGGTCCCAGGCCAGGATCACCCGGCCGTCGCCCCAGGATTCGCCCAGCATGCCGCTCACGCCCGGCGTGACCACCCCGCCCGGCCCGACCTCGTCGCGTGTCACGACGAATTCAGTCGGATACAACAAGATGGTGTGCAAGTCGGGAAACACGGCGCTGGGACGGTTCAACAAGAGCAAACAGGCCTGGGCGGCGATCGTGACCCGCATCTCGTCGTCCACTTGCAAGCCGTCGCAGCCGACGAATTTCTTGAGGAACAAAAATTGCTGCACCAGTCGCCGCAACTGGGTCCGGGTCTCGGGTCGCATGCGCCCGTAGACCGGCACATTACGCTCCAGCACGGCAAGCATGGCCGCCGACAAGGGCCGCGCCAAGGCGCGCCGCACGCGCCAGCGCGGCAGCAGCAAGGGTAGCGCGATCAGCAACGCGGTCGCCATTATCCAAATCACACCGTTCATTTCTCCCGCCCTTTCACTTTTGCCCGCCGTGTGGCGCCGGTCGCGTTAGCGGGAGTCGGCCAAGTGGGCGTCGAGCGCGTCGGCATTACCGATCAGCTTGCCGCCGATGAACACCTGGGGCCAGGTGCTCTGGCCGGCCACGGCGCGCAGCGCCTTGCTGTTGATGTGCTGGCTCATGGTGATTTCGGTGTAATCGAAACCATGCCGCGCCAAGGCCGCCTTGGCGCGGGCGCAATGGGGGCAGCCGGGTTTGGCGAAAATCAGGGCCGACTCCGGCGCGCTGGCTTGGGGATTGATATGCCGCAGCATGGTGTCGGCGTCGGACACCTCGAACGGATCGCCATCGCGCTCGGGCTCGATGAAGATCTTGTCGATCACGCCATCGCGCACCAGCATCGAATAACGCCAGGAGCGCATACCGAAACCGAGCGCGCGCTTGTCGACCAGCAGCCCCATGCCCGCCGCGAAGTCGCCATTGCCGTCGGGGATGAAGCGAATTTGGCCCGCTTCCTGTCCCTTTTGCCATTCATCGAGCACGAAGGCGTCATTGACGGCCATGCAGACCACCTCATCGACGCTGTTGGCGCGAAACGTGGCGGCCAGTTCGTTATAACGCGGCAAGTGGGTGGAAGAACAGGTGGGGGTGAAGGCGCCGGGCAGTGCGAACACCACCACAGTCTTGCCGCGGAAAATATCGTCGCTGCTCACGTCGGCCCACTGCTCCTCGGACCGGACCTTGAACACGACCTTGGG
>JAYVUV010000178.1:0-3769 GCA_043787615.1 Janthinobacterium sp.
GTATCGCGCAGCTTGATGCGGGCCGGGTGGCTTTGGTCGAGCATGAGCTGCAAGCCGGCGGCGGGCAAAAACCGCTGGGTACGGCCGGGGAAACCGAACACCATCGCAAAGTCGCCCTCGTTCACGCCGGCCAGGCTCACGGGCAGGAATTTTTTGGGCCGGAAGGGCACGTTGGCCGCGTCGTAGCCCTTGGTCGGCTCGTTATTTTTATCAGCATAGACGCGAAACATCGAAAAATCGCCGGTGTGGCGGGGCCACATCCAGTTGTCGGTGTCGCCGCCGAACTTGCCCACTCCGACCGGCGGCGCGTGCACCAGGCGCACGTCGCGGATTTCGAGTTGCTTGATCAGATAGAACTCCAGGCCGCCGTAAAAAGCCGATACGGTGCAGCGATGGCCGGGGTCCTTCTCGCATTCGGCCACCAGTTTCTTTTGATTGTTTTCAATCGCGTCGCTGCGTTTTTTACCCGTCAGCTTGGCCACCTCGGGGCCGATGACGCGTTCGCTGACATTGCTCACGTCCTTGGTCACGAACACGCGGCTGCCCGGCGCGGCCGGCAATTCCTCGTCCAGGGTCTTGGCCAGGAAACCGTTGGCCAGCAAGTCGCGCTGGGGGGTGGAATTGTGCGCCACGCTGCCGTACACGCAATGATGGTTGGTGGCGATCAAGCCCTGCGGCGAGACGAAGGAGGCCGAGCAGCCGCCCAGGCTGACGATGGCGCCCATGGGAAACTCGGTGAGTTTGGTCAGGCTGGCCGGGTCCAGTTTCAAGCCTGCCGCCTTCAATTCTTTCGCTACTTGTGGTAGCTGCTGGGGCATCCACATGCCTTCGTCGGCGTAGGCGACGTTGCTGAGGATGGCGAGCGTGAGAAGTGTCTTTTTCATGCGTGCTCTTGTCTATGAGAGAAGTGATCGGATGCTCGATGAGCGAGCTAGAGTATCCATATCGTTTCCGCGATAGTCAATTAAAATTGAGCGACCCGGCCCTACCCTTACAGTTGCGTCCCCAGCATGGATGCCAGCTGGTCGGTCAGCTTGGCGGTCCATGGCCGGTCTTGCCATTGGCGCAGGGTGATCACCTTGGCGCGCGCCATGTCTTGCTTGAAAATGGCAACCTGGCGTTCGGCGAAGGCCCGGTCGATCACGTTCAAATTGGCTTCGTCGTTGATGCTGAACGAGCGGTTGTCGAAATTGGTGGAGCCGACCGAGACCATCAAGCCATCGACCACCAGGCATTTCACATGAAACATGGTGGGTTGGAACTCGGCGATCGTGATGCCAGCCGCCAGCAGCTCGCCCCAGCGCGCGTGCGAGGCGCTGCGCACCACTTCGGAGTCGATGGTGGTGCCGGGCGTGATGATGTCCACCTTGACGCCGCGTTTGGCGGCCGCCACCAGGGCGTCCACGGCCAGCTGATCGGGCACGAAGTAGGAACTCGACAAGTGGATGCTGGTCTTGGCCGCCGCGATCGCCATCAGATACATCAGATGCATGCTTTCGCCGCCGCCGCTGGGCGAGCTGCTGAACATTTGCGCCAGCTGGGTGCCGGCCGCATGCAGGGGCGGAAAATAATCGGGGCCGTCCAGCACGTGGCCGGTGGCCTTGGTCCAATTGTCGACGAACACCGCTTGCATCTGGCCCACCACCGGGCCGGCCACGCGGAAATGGGTGTCGCGCCAATGCGCCGGGTCCTGGGCGTCGCCACGCCACTGGTCGGCGATGCCGACGCCGCCGGTGAAGCCCAGCGCGCCGTCGACGATCAGCAATTTGCGGTGGGTGCGGTTGTTCAGGCGCGCCAGCTTCCACCAGATCGGCTTGTGATAGCGCTCCACTTCCACCCCGGCCTGCTTCATGGCGTCCAGCGACTTCAAGTCCATCTTCATGCTGCCCACGAAGTCGAGCAAGACGTGCACCTTGACCCCGGCCCGGGCCCGCTCGATCAGGGCGGCGCTAAATTCGGCGCCTATCGTTTCCGACCAGTAGATATAGGTTTCAAAAGTGATGGTGCGGCGCGCGCCACGGATCGCCTCCAGCATGGCGGGGAAAATGGCTTCCCCGTTGAGCAGCACATCGACTTGGTTGCCTTCCATGATGGGCGGCCCCAGCAGCACACCCATGGAGCGCAGAAATTGCGGGTCCTCGGTGTCGTACAAATGGGTGAATTGCTGGGCGATGCGTTTTTCGCCGGGCGACAGGTTCAAGACGAGAAACATGGCCAGCAGGGTGAGGGCGCAGGCGATCGTGGCGGTGAGCGCGCGTCGTGTGGTCATGGGTCGATTTCGAAAGCGGCGCGGCGGGCGGCCGGGAGGGTGGACGAGGCGAGGTCGGTGCGCACGCCGGTTCGAAAGCGCGGCCCGCAAAGAGACGAAATCTGTGCGGGCCGGGCGCGCGTCGATGAAAGCGACGCGGGACCGGCCCGGCGGCGCGTTGTCGGATCACGCCGAGGCCGCGAGCGGCGCCGGCGTGCCGTGCACGATTAGCGCGTCCTGCCGCGCCGCACTAGATTGACGATGCCCAGCAAGATGACGGCGCCCAGGAAAGACACCAGCAGCGAAGTCAGGCTGAAGTCGTCGCTATTGATGGTGCCGGTGCCAAACAGCGGCGACAACAGCCAGCCGCCCAGAAACGCGCCGACGATACCGACGATGATATTGAGGAAGATGCCTTGTTGCGCATCGGTGCGCATGACCATGCTGGCCAGCCAACCCAGGATACCGCCGATAACGATCCAGATAATGAAGTTCATTTGATTCCTCCGCGCAGTGTGAGTGTTCAGCCAGCGGAATGTCTGGCAGTGATTAAAGTGTAAAAGAGTGTGACGGTGCCGGTCCGTGCGCCAGCGTACGGAATCGCGCAATTTCCGACCGGTTCGCGATTCTGGCGACAAGGTGCGCTTGCGCACGGAAACCCGGCGCGGCGCGGACTATGGTGGCGAGGTAGACCTTCCACTTCCCATCAGGAGACGCACATGAGTAATCACACCCCCTTGGTCACCGGCCTGTTCACCGACCGCGACAGCGCCGAGCACGCCTACCGCGCCCTCGAAAGCCGCGGCTACGACAAGCACGAGGTGACGCTGTTGATGTCGGACGCGACGCGGCGCCGTTATTTTCCCGCCGACGAGGCCAACGTCACCGAGCTCGGTAGCAAAGCCGGCGAGGGTGCCGGCATCGGCGCCGGCATCGGCGGCTTGATCGGCGCGGTCGCCGCCGCCGTGGCCGCCATCGGCACCTCGCTGGTGTTGCCGGGCCTGGGCCTGGTGGTGGCCGGCCCGATCGCGGCGGCCCTGGCCGGGGCCGGCGCCGGCGGCATCACCGGCGGCTTGGTGGGCGCCCTGATCGGCGCCGGGATCCCGGCCGAGCGGCTCCAGCATTACGAGGAAGGGATCCAGAACGGCGCCATTTTGATGGGCGTGACGCCGCGCTCGGAAGACGACGCCGCCTATATCGAAAGCCACTGGAAGGAAGCGGCCGGCCAGCATGTGATCGGCACCGGCGTGGGCGCCGGCGCGGGCGCGCTGGCGGGCGCCGCCATCGGCGCGGCGGCCGGGCCGATCGGCATGGCGGCGGGCGCTGCCATCGGCGGCTTCACGGGCGGCCTGGCCGGCAAGGGCGCCGCCGAAATGGTTAATCCGAAAACCGGCGATCAGCTGGAGGACCATCATCTGGCCACCGGCGTGGGCGCCGGCGGCGCGGCGGTGGCCGGGGCGGCCATCGGCGCGGTCGGCGGGCCGCTCGGCATGGCCGCCGGCGCGGCCCTGGGCGCGGTGG
>JAYVUV010000179.1:0-10743 GCA_043787615.1 Janthinobacterium sp.
CTATACCGGGCTCGATGCGGCGATGTATATCGATGCCAAGGGCGACGCGCGCGAGGCGGGGTTCGCGGCGCTCGAAGCGCGCAACCTGAAATGGGAACAGCGCTACCCGGACTCCCCCAGCGCCTATATCGCGCACAGCGGGGCGCTCATCGCCCAGGCCTGGCGTTATCGCGGCGGCGGTTACGCCAAGACGGTCAAACCGGAATCGTGGGCGCCGTTTTACAAATACCTGACGCTGGCGCGCGAGAATCTGGAGGCGCATAAAGCGGTCTCCAGCGCCGATCCGCGCTGGTATGAAACCATGCTGACGATCGCGCGGGCCGAAAATTGGGAGCGCGCCCGCTTCGACAAGCTGCTCGACGAAGCCTTGCGGCGCGAACCGCTGTTCTACCAAACCTATTTCGGGGCGCTGGAATATCTGCTGCCGAAGTGGGGCGGCAGCACCCGTGAAATCGAGGCCTTCGCTCAAAACGCGGTGACCAGGACGTTCAAATCGGAGGGGCGCGGCATGTACGCCAGAATTTATTGGTATGCCTCCCAGACCCAATTCAAGACCGCGCTGTTCACGGACTCGCTGGCGGCGTGGCCGCGCATGCGCGCCGGCTTCGAGGACGTGATCGATCGTTATCCGGACGAGTGGAACCTCAACAATTACGCCAAGTTCGCCTGCCTGGCGCAAGACCGCGACAAAACCCGTGAGCTGTTGCGGCGCACCGAGGCCGCCATCGTCGCGCAGGCCTGGGACACGCCCGCCTTGCGCCAGCAGTGCGCGGCCTGGGCGACGGCGGCCACCCCGATTTGAGGCCGGCCGGCGTCGGAACGGGCCGAGATCACGGTCGCATCATATTGGCCGGCCGCGTCGTTGCCGCCGATGACGTACCAACGCGCGGCCGCTGCCACCGCCACCAACCCGGCCCGGCCGGCGGGCAACGTGCCGACCGGCGCCATGCGCATTGGCCCAATCCATCCGGCAAGGCCACGTCCTGATCGGTGCTCGGCGTCAGCAAACCATGGTTCGAGCGCGCCACGTCATGACGTTGTCCCGCGTTAAGCATCATGTTCGGCGCCGGCGCGAATGTGGCGCCGCGCGCAGCGCTTAAAGGAAAATCGGTTCCCATCCGGCCGGCGCCGCGATCAGGCTGTCTCTGGCGATGCCGGATTCGTCCGGAGAAAACAGCGCGCAAAACACGGTGCCGGCGGAGGCCCGGTCCTTTTCTTCCGACAGCGCCGAGCGGGACGCTTCCTCGCTCTTGGAAATCGACACCACTCGCAAGCTGTCCGGATAACACAGGCCGACTTTTTTGATATTCGGCAGTACCATGCGCAAATACCACGGAAGGATCTCCGCCCGCGCGCGCCGCGCCGATTCGATGCTGTCGACGATATCGCCATATGTCATCGCCTCGGCCGGCAGGGTCGGCACCAGCGTGATATCGGCCACCAGCTCGCCCTTCTTTTTATTGGTGACGAAGTCGGCGTTGTCGGCGTAGATGGCTTCGTCGAGCGGCACGCTGAGCAGGCCGGTGGGGCCGATCGCGATCTTGGTGAATGTGTGCTCGCCGCGCAGGGTGATGTCGAGATCGGGAATCGGCAATCGGTCCTTGGCGGAAAACACCCGGATCGCCAAATGCACCCGGTTGTGACTGACGCCGGCCACCTGCGACATGAATTCATAGGCCTTCTTGTACGGCAAGATCGCCGGGTCCCTGAGCGCCGTCACGCGCACCACCTGGGCCGCCGCTTCCGGCTCGCTCGTTTGCGCGCCCGCTTGCGACGCGCTCAAGCCGGCTATCGTCAGCAGACACCATCGCGCGAGGGCGAAATAGCATGGTTTCATGTCGTTTATTCCCGAAAGTGAGACCTCCGCCGTCGATGGCGCAGATTATATGCAATTCTAATCCACGCAATTATACAAATGGCATTTTTCCGCGCCATCGATATTGGGCGCGGACGCGGGCGGTCATTCGATGGGAAACGCGCCTGGCAAGACGCGCGAGCGCCGCGCGGGTGGCGCGGCGACCAGACCGGCCGGCCGGGCAGTCAACCGAGCTTAGCCAATTGCAAGCGGGCCAGACGCAATTCCTTTATATAGCGCCGGTGCAAGGCGACCGGATCGATCAAGTCGTGACCCAGGATCACGCGCAGATCGACCGCCTTGGAATCGCGTTGCTGGCTCACTTCCTGCGATCCGATCCGGGCGGCCAGCCGGCGCGCCTCGGTTTCCCGCCGTGGTCCATATTCGACTCGGGTGCGCGCCACCGCGAAGTTTTTTTCATTGGCCAGCTTGACCACTTGCAGTTCGTCGCCGTTCAAGGTGCGGCCCAGCGCGGCGGCCATGCCGGTCACGCCGTTACCGTTGCGAATTTCCAGGCGCAGCGGCGCGGCCGACGACGCCACGCGCGGCATGCCCGCGTCCGACGCATCTTCGCGCCTCGCCGATGCCGGCGTCACCGGTGGCGCCAAAGCGCGCGCGGCGCCACCCGGCGTCGGCTGCGAGGGCGCCTGCGGACCGATCGCCGCCACCCGCCGCACTTGCAGCAAGCCGCCGCTTTGCACCACTTCGGTCCGCGCCATAATCGGCCGACCCTCGCCCTCGCCCGCATCGGAAGCGGAACCGGAACCGGCTCCGATCCCGGTCGCCACCTCGGCCCGTCCGGCCAGCGCGTAGTCGGCCCGCACATCGTGCTGGCGCAGATCGCCGGCTTGCTTGCGCATCGCGGCGGCGCGCCGGCCCTGCCCGGTTTTCTCCAGCACCTCGGCCAGATGGTCCCAGGTCACGCCGTTGAGGGGATCGAGCAAGCAAGCTTGTTCCAGCGCCGCCACGGCCGCCTCGTTGGCGCCGCTGAGAAAGTGGGCATGGCCGAGGTTACGCAATAAAAACGCGCGCTCGGCCGGGGTCGCCGCGCCGGCGTTCGCCGTCAACCCGCGCCACAGCTCGATGGCGCGGCCATAGTCGCCCCGGGCCGCGTACAGCACCGCCAGACCGTTGCCCGCGTTGAGGTGGGACGGATCGATGCGCAAGGCTTGCAGGTAGGAATGCATGGCCTCCTCCTCGCGCCCGGCCGCGTGCTGCTTGCGCCCCAGGGTATAGTAGCCGTCGGCCGAGCGCGCCGGCGCGGCCGCGGCCGGCGCCAAGGAAGCCGGCGCCGACGCGGTGTGAAGACCGGTACCGGCGCACGCGAGCAGCATGGCGCCCGCGCACGCGGTGGTGCAATACTTGATGGTGGTTCGCATGAGATTCTCCCTGGCTGAAACAGCCTCGATATGGGCGCGAGCGCGCCTTATGTCCCGCCCGCCAGCGAGGGCAGCAAGACCCGGTAAACCTGGATGATCGCCGGCCCCAGCAACACCAGCAGCAGGGTCGGAAAGACACAAAAAATCAAGGGAAACAACAGCTTGAGGGCGATCTTGGCGGCCGCCTCCTCGGCCAGCATGCTGCGCTTACCGCGTAAATTGTCGGAATGAATGCGCAGCGAATCGCCCATGCTGGTGCCGAAGCGCTCCGACTGGATCAGCATCGCCACCAGGGTGTCGACATCCTCCACCCCGCTGCGCAAAGCCAGGTTGCGCAGCGCGCGCTCCTTGCTGAAGCCGGCCCGCATTTCCATCAAGACCAATTGCAGTTCCTGGGCCAGGGCCGCGCTCTTGATATGGATTTCGCCGGCCACCTTGACCAGGGCCCGTTCCAGGCTCAAGCCCGCCTCCACGCACACCGTCAGCAGATCCAGCGCGTCGGGCAGGTTTTCGAAAATGTCGCGCTGACGGCGCGAGGCCGTGCGCGCCAGCAGCAGGTTGGGCAGGTAATAGCCGACGCTGGCGCCGCCGAACAACAGCAGCAGCACGCCGTCGCGCGGCAAGCGGTCGAGCACCCCGGCCACCCCCAGCAGCAGAGCCGGCAGCAACAGCGCGAGCACTGTCTTGGCGGCGAAATACACGCTCGGCGCGTCGGCCTGGCGCCAGCCCGCGTTCATGAAACGGGTGCGCAGCGGCGAGCGCTCCCAACCCTCCTCGGGCAGGGACAGCCGGGTGAACGGCTGCGCCACCTTGGCCACCCGCTCGACCCAGCCGCCGTCCCGGGCCGGGTCGTCCTCGGCCGGGCCGATGAAGGCGGCCAGGCGCTGGCGCAGCGGCACCGAGGAAAAGATCAGCAGCGCCAGCAGGGTCAGGCCGGCCACCACCACGAACACCACGATCAAAAACAGCAATTGGCGGCCGCTCATGAGCGCCGCTCCCCGCCGCGCGCGCTCATACGCGTATCCTGATCACGCCGCGCATCCACAGCACACCGACGGCGATCATGCCGGCCGCGCCCCACAGCAGCATGACGCCGGCCGGATCGGTCCACAACAGGCTCACGTAACCCGGATTGATCAAGGCCGTCACCAGCATCACCACCAGCGGCAGCAGGCCCAGCACCCAGGCCGACATCTTGCCCTCGGCCGACAGCACGCGCACCTGGCCCAACAGCTTGAGGCGTTCGCGGATGATGCGGCTGATACTGTTCAAGATCTCGGCCAGATTGCCGCCCGACTCGCGCTGCACCAGCACCGCGATCACCAGGTAGCGCAAATCGGTCAGCGGAATGCGCGCCGCCAGGTTCAGCAAGGCTTCGTTCATCGGCACGCCGTAATTGATTTCCTCGTAGGCGAACTTGAATTCGGCGCCGATCGGCTCGGGCATCTCGTCGCCCACCATTTGCAGCACGTTGGAAAACGAGTGCCCGGCGCGCAGCGCGCGCGCCAGGAAATCGGCCGCCTCGGGCAACTGGGTTTCGATGCGCCCCAGGCGCGCCCCGCGCGCGCGCAGCAGCAGCAGCGCGGGCGCGGCCAGCGCGAGCCCGGCCAGCAGCAACGCCGCCGGCAACGGCACCCGCCACCAGCGCGGCAAGACCAGGCCGGCGGCCAGCGCCAGCGCGGACCAGGCCAGGAACTGCGCCACCGAGCATTTCAGCCCGGACTGGAGCAGCAAGCGGTCCAAGCCGGCCACATACGGCAGGCGCCGCAAGCGCGCGTCCAGCCCGGCCGAGCGGCTGTAGCGGCGCTGCTTGAGAATCGAGACCCGCTCGGCGCCGCCGTCGGCCCGCGCCGACATCATGCGCAGCCGCTTGGCGATGCGGCGCGCGCCACCGCCGTGGTTGCCGGACCACCATAGCCACGCCCCCTCCAGCATGAAAAAACAAGCCGCGAACAGCAGCACCACAAAGCCGTAAAAGATCATGTCCATGCCGTCTCCTCCCTTGGTTCCGGCCGCGCGCCGCTATTCATACACCCGCTCGGGATCGAACACCGTGTCCGGCACCGCCGCGCCGAACATGCGCAGCCGCTCGGCGAAGCGCGGGCGCACGCCGGTGGCGCAAAAATGGCCCTGCACCCGGCCGTCGCTGGCCACCCCGGTCTGCTCGAAGCGGAAGATCTCGTGCATGGCGATCATGTCGCCTTCCATGCCGGTGATTTCCTGCATGCTGACCAGCTTGCGCGCGCCGTCGGTCAGGCGCGACACCTGCATCACCACCGTCACCGCCGAACAAATTTGCTGGCGGGTGGCGCGCGGGGTCAAATTCACGCCCGCCATGCCGACCATGTTTTCCAGCCGGGCCAAGGCGTCGCGCGGGGTGTTCGAGTGGATCGTCGCCAGCGAGCCTTCGTGGCCGGTGTTCATCGCCTGCAGCATGTCGAGCGCCTCGGCGCCGCGCACCTCGCCCAGGATGATGCGGTCGGGCCGCATGCGCAGCGCGTTGCGCACCAGCGCGCGCTGGCCGACCTCGCCCTTGCCCTCGATATTGGGCGGGCGCGTCTCCAGCCGCACCACGTGCGGCTGGCGCATTTGCAGCTCGGCCGCGTCCTCGATGGTGACGATGCGCTCGCTGGCCGGGATGAAGCCGGACAGCACGTTGAGCAGGGTGGTCTTGCCGCTGCCGGTGCCGCCCGAGATCAGAATATTGACCTTGGCCCGGCCCAGCGCGTGCAGCACTTGCACCATGGGCGGGGTCAGGCTTTTGTAGGCCAGCAGATTGTCGACGCTGAGCGGATTGACGGCGAAGCGCCGGATCGACAGGATCGGCCCGTCCACCGCCAGCGGCGGAATGATGGCGTTCACGCGCGAGCCGTCGGGCAGGCGCGCGTCCACCATCGGGCTCGATTCGTCGACCCGACGCCCGACCCGCGAAACGATCTTTTCGATGATCTTCATCAGATGCGCGTTGTCGTGGAAGGTCACCTCGGTCAGCTCGAGCCGGCCGGCCCGCTCGACGTACACCTTGGCGTAGGTGTTGACCAGGATGTCGGACACGCCGGGATCGGCCAGCAGCGGTTCGAGCGGGCCGAAGCCGAGCATCTCGTGCTGGATGTCGAGCACCAGATTGTGCCGCTCGTGCTGATTGAGCACGATGCGCTCGTCCTCGATAATGCGTTGCACCAGCAGCGCCAGCTCGTGCTTGAACTGCTCGGCCGTCAAGCGCTTGAGGCGCTCCAGGTCGATCCGGTCCAGGATCGTCTGGTGCATGGTCTTTTTCAATTGCTGGTAGGCGTGGCCGGCCAGGCCGTCCTGGCCGCCGGCGCTGGGGCGGCCCGTCTCGCCCACCGCCAGCCGTTCGCGTAAAGTCATCTGGTGCTCCGTTCAAAATCGAAACCGGGTGGGGACGCGTGGCGCCGCGCGGGCGCCTTCATTGATCGGGATCGCCGCGCCCGAACAAGCGTTCGAACAAGCCGCGGCTTTCGGTCAGGCGGCGTGCCGTGACCAGTTCCACCAGCTCGGCCAGGCTGCGCGCCACCGCGCTGGTGCGCGACAGTTGCAGCACCGGGATGCCCTGGTTGACCGAGTCGGTGGCGGCGATATAGTCGTTCGGCACGGCGTGCATCACCTCCGCGCCCAGCGCTTGCTCCAGGTCGGCCAGGCGCAGCTTGCCGCCCTTTTCGTAGCGGTTCACGATCAGCTTGATCCGCTCGCCCGGATAGCCGAGCGAGCGGAAAATGTCGAGCAGGCGGCGCGCGTCGCGGATGTCGGGCAGCGCCAGTTGCAGCACTGGGTAGATCGCGTCGGCGCAATCGAGCGCGCGCAGCGAGATGGCGTCGATCTGGCGCCCGACGTCGAGCACGATGAAGTCGTAGTGCTGGCGCGCCACCCGCAAAATGGCGTCCATGTGTTCCGGCTTCATCTCCACCGCCTGGGCCGGATCGTCGGCCGCCGCCAGCACCCCGAAGCCGGGCGCCACGTGCACCAGGCAGGAAGCCAGGAAGGCGCCATCCATGCGCGCGATCTGGGCGCAGATGTCGGACAGGGTCATGCCGGGCTTTTGGTCCGACACATACAGGGTGGCGTCGCCGAACTGGCCGTGCAAATCGATCAGCAGCACCTTGCGCTCGGCCAGACTGGCCAGCGCGTAGCCGAAATTGGCCGACAAGAAGGTGGCGCCGCTGCCGCCCTTGCACGAGATGAAGGCCAGCACTTTACCGTCCCGCATCTGGGTCACGCCCGCCTGCACGTCGATCCGGTCCATCGCCTCGTGAAAGGCGGCGTGCGCCAGCGGCAGCGGCAGCACCTCGCGCATGCCGGCGCGCATGGCGCGGATCAGCATGGCTTGCTGGTCTGCGCCGTGCGCGCCGGTCAGTAGCATGAAGGAGGCGGCCGGGTAGAGCCGCGCCAGGCGTTCAAGCAGATCGACCTCGCCCGCCTCCAAGGCGCTGGCGTCGAGGATGACCAGTTCGGGCGGCTCCGGCACGATACGCTCGAGCGCGTCGCGCAAGCCGGTGCGCGCCGCCGCCAGTTGCAGCGCCGGCATGCGCGCCGCGCCCTGGGCGGCGATCTCCGCGCGCAGCGCGCCGTCGCGGGTGATCAACAATGCTTTCATCGTATCCTCTCTGACTAGGGGCACATCGCCATGCCGGGCCGGTAGCCCAGCGTCTCGGCGCGCGCCACGGTGGTCGATTGCGGCAAGCCGATGGCCAGGCCGCCGATGGTGAACAAGGCGCCGACCCAGGGCAGCATCGGCTGGTACGGCACGGATTGACAGTCGGCGCCCGCGCCCGGCAAGCAAATGCGGGCGCGCACGAAACGGATGCAAGAGGCCCCGTTCGGGTCGCTCATGCAATTGACCAGATTGCGCGGCGGGCAGCCGGGCGGCACGGCGATCGGCTGCAATTGATTGTTGGCGTCCAGCGCCAGATAATCGATCCGCACGTGGCGCTCGTCGAGCGCGCCGCCCAGCGCCAGCGCGCCGGGCGAGGCGCGCAGCAACGCGTGTAGGCGCACCCGCGCCATCGTGGCGGGGTCGGCGAAATTGCCGATCGCCGCGCCGCGCGCGGCGCGCCGCGTCACCTCCTGCAAGGTGTTCCACAGGTAGACCGCGCGCCCCAGTTCCAGCATGGCGAACACCAGGGTCAAAAAGAACACCAGGGTCAGGGTGAACTCGACCGTGAACGCGCCGCCGCGCGGCCGCGGCCGTCCATGACGCGGGGGCGGGGGCGGGTCAGTTCGCATAGCGCAAGGTGACCGCGGATTTCATGGTGATATTGCCGAGCGGTGCGAACCAGGCGCCGGTGGCGCCGGCCATTTCGCCGGCGGTCATCTCCAGGCGTACCCGCACCTGCACCGTGGCCGGCAGCTCGGAGGCGCCGTTGCAATCGTCCTCGCCGCACAAAATGGTCACCTCGCCGGCGCCCGGCGCCATCGCCAAATGCGCACCGCGCGCGGCCTCGCCCACCATCTGATACACCAGCTGCCGCGCTTGCGCGACCTGGGCCGGATTGCTCATCTGGACCGGCGGCAGGCTAGCCATGTAACGCGCGCCGGCGTAGGTCACCTTTTGCAGCGCGATGTCATGCCAGAACACCCGCCCCAGCACCAGCACCACGGGCAGCAGGCCGATGGCGAACATCAGGATCAAGGCCAGCTCGATCAGGGCCACGCCGCGCCGCGGCCGCCCGCGCCCGGGGCGCGTCATTGGAACAACTCCGCCGGCCCGCCCAGGGCCTGGTCGCCGAGCGCGCCTGCGAATTCCGCGTAAATGGCGCCGGGGCCGGCTTCGGCCGTCATGAAAAAGCGCCCGACCGCCAGCACCTGGGCCGGCACGTTGGCGCCGGCCGCGACCGGGCAGGCCAGCAGCGGCACGTTCAGCACGCGCCGCCCGCGCACGCCCTTGCGCGAGGGCGACACCAGGTTGCCGCCGCTGACGCTGGCGTACGGCACGAAGGCGGCGGTGTACAAGCTGGTGGCCGCGGCGGCGGCCGGATTGCCGGGATACAGGCTGGCCCAATTGGCGCGCGCGAACGGCGCATAGCCGCCGGCCGGCTCGGCCGCCGCGTACTGGGCCGCCTTGGCATAGGTCCACAAGGGGCCGTAGGCGCTGGCCGTCAAACCGGCCGGCGGCGGCGACCGCGGCGCCAGGTCGGCCACGGTGCGTAGCGGGCTGACGCCGGCGGCGGTGGGCGCGGCGCTCTGAGCGGCCGGGGTGGTGGTCATCCACCAGCCCGCGCCGCCGCCGGTGAATTGCTTGATATTGATGTCGGGCGGCGCCACGGCGGCGTTGCAACCACCCGCGCCGTATTGGTCGAAGCGCGAATTGAAGGCGGCGGCCAGGGTGCCGGGAAACGGGCTGGAAACGCGCACCGCCCCGCCGGTCAGGGTGGCCAGCGGCACGCCGCCGGCGCACACGAAAGGGGCCACGAAGGCGGCCGTCTGCTGCGCCGCGCTGCCGGGCTGGCCGGGCGGCGTGAGCGGATCGAGCACGAAATTGCGCGCGCCGGCGCCGTTCGGATTGAGGTTGAGCAGGTTGTAGCCGACCCCGCGCCGGAAGCCGTATTCGACCAATTCGTTGGCGGCCGGCGCGCCCGGATTGAGGCGGGCCGCGGCCGGTGCGGGCGACATGGCGCAGATCGCCAAGGGTGTCACTTGCAGCGAGGCGCGGCCGGCCACGGCGCGCCCGCTCAGATTGATGCGGGCCAGGGCGCGGTTGAACATGCGCAGGAAAAACGTATCGACCGCGCCCTGCGCATCGGGCAGCGCGTCGCTGTCGACGCGCGCATACAGCAGGCCGGCCGGGGCGCCGGCGGCCGTGCCGGCGTCGATCCAGTCGGCGGCGGCGGCGTCCGGGTTGGCGCTGAAACGCAGCGCCGCGCCGGACCAGCCGAAGCTGCGGTTGAAATGGCTGCGGCTGGCGCCGGCCGCCTGGGCCGCCTGGCTCAGCGCGGCCGCGATGCCGGCCGCGCTGCCGTTCAACTGGCGCGCGGCCGCCAGCGCCACCCCGTCGGCCATGTTTTGCAACTCCGTTTGGCGGCTATACAGCTGGGCCAGGTCGAGAGCGATGCCCATGAAGCCGAACAAGATCATCAGAAGCAGCGCGAAAGTGATGAACAGGACGCCGCGCCGGGGCCGGGCGCAGCGGCCATGGCGCGGCGAACGGGGCGGCGGGAGGGCTGGCGTGGGTGGCATGGATGGCATAGCGGCCGCCCTCATTTACCGACATTGACCATCGCCGCCGGCATCGGCGGCGGCGCGTCGAAGGACTTGCGATACTGTTCCATGGCCAGGCCCGCGCTGCGCCCGTCCAGGCCGGCGACCGGATCGGGATTGGCCGCCGCGTTGGGAAAGGCGATCTGGCGCGTGAAAGCGAGCCGGGTGGCGTCGCCGAAACGCTGATCCAGCCGGGGCGTGGTGGAGCTGGCGCAGGCGGCCAGGCACAAGGGCGCCAGACTGGTTAGGCTGAACATGACGGATGCGAATCGGCGTGGCATGACGGCTCCTGGTGGC
>JAYVUV010000180.1:0-5695 GCA_043787615.1 Janthinobacterium sp.
CAAGCTCAATGGACTCGACCCCGCCCGCTGGCTGGCCGACACGCTCGACAAACTTCCCACCTGTCCCAACAGCAGAATCGACTCGCTGCTACCGTTCCCAAACTCTACACAGCCCTGAGCCAAGACGGAAGGCGGGGCGGCTGGTCGCTTACCGTCATCCACAGTGCCAACGCCGGTAATTCGGCTGACCCAAAGCCGAGCACATCGCCCATGACGTAAATGGGCAAGTCAAGCGCCCAGCGGTTGAGGGCAGCCCCGTCGGCCAGGCCGTGTCGCTCGCCCAACGTCGTTGCAAACCGATCGCTGTTTCGGGCTATGGCGCGCAGATCCAGCGACGCCATCGCTTGTCCGATCACGTGCTTGGGCTTGGTGTGCGCCACCCCTTCGTTCATCCGCATCAGGCTTGAAAAAACGGCTCCGGCGCCGCTGCCCGCTATCGTTGCCGGCACTGATTCCCCGGCGGGACGGACCACGCAATGAGGGTGCCGCAGCACATCTTGTATCACGGCCGCGCGGCTCGCGATCCACAAGCGCAGCGTGGCGTCGAAATACAGCGGCGGACCGGCTTAAATACCATGCTCACGCCGGCCCAAGAGCTGATCGTCGTGGAGTTGCGCACGACCCTTCCACTTCCCACTGACGACCTGCTGGCAGTGACTCGTGAGTTCATCAATCCGGCGGTCTCACGTGCAGGCCTGGGCGCTGCCCGCGCCGCCAGGGGGTGTCGGATTTGCGCGATCTGGTCGCTCTGCGGGAGCCAGAAAAGCCGGTGGCAATGCCGTGCCGGCTAGGTCGCGATACCTAAAAGGCATCGCCAAAATGGTATTGGCGGGGTCCACGGCGCTTACCTACACTATCTCAACGACTTACCTAGGGAGCGCATCCATGAATGATGAACGTTATGAGCGGGGTTTGGCCAAGCTCAAGGAGATCGATGGCTTGGCCGGCGAAAAAGTCATTGATAGTCTCAAGGACATCGCCCCCGACTTTGCCCGCCTGCTGATCGAGTTTCCGTTCGGTGACATCTATTCGCGCCCGGGGCTGGACCTGAAAGTGCGCGAACTGGCCGTGGTGGCCGGCCTGACCGCCCTGGGCAACGCGGCACCGCAACTAAAGGTGCATATTCACGGCGCCCGCAACGTCGGCTGCACGCAGGTCGAGATCGTCGAGATCATCATGCAGATGGCGGTCTACGCCGGCTTTCCCGCCGCACTCAACGGCCTGTTCGCGGCCAAAGAAGTGTTCGCCGAAGAGACTGTGCTATGAAGCTCTTGATCTCCTCTACCTGGGCGGCGTTGGCCATGGTGGTCGCGCAGGGGGAACCGGCCACCGCCGAGCCGCACGCACCGATCTCCTGGAAACTGGACCAGACCGCCACCCATGACGGGCTGAACTCGCCGGTTGGCATGGCCTACGACGCCGGCGGTGCGCTGTACGTGGCCAACTGGTCCGCCGGCAACGTGGTGCGCTTTTCGCCCAAGGGCACGGGCACAGTCTTCGCCAGCGGATTGAGCGGCCCTTCCGGGCTGGCTATCTCCGCCAAGGGCGACGTGTATGTCGCCTCGTACGACGAGGACCTGGTGTGGCGCTTCACGCCGGCCGGCGACAAGACCGTCTTTGTTAGCGGGTTGGCCACGCCGGCCGGCCTCTCGTTCGACGCCCGGGGGCGCCTGCTGATCGCCAACCGGCGCACCAACCAGATCCTGGCAGCGCATCCTGACGGGAAGCTGGAGGTCGTTGCCGAGGGCTTGCAGACCCCGGTAGGCGCGGTTGAACTGCCCGACGGCGATCTGTTGGTCAGCAATATTGCCGGTGGCATCTCGCTGGTATCGGGCAAAGCACGGGACAAGCCCAGGCAGGCCAAAACCATCAATTCAGACCTCGGCAGACCGGGCCCGGGCATCGTTGCGGCCGACGCCGATGCCGCCTATGTCGTGGACTACGGCGGCACCACCGTCAGCCGCGTCGAGCGGCGCGGCGGGCGCACCGTCATCGTCACCGGGTTACATAGTCCCGTGGGCCTGGCGCGGGCCCCGGACGGCTCTCTGATGGTGACAACTTGGGGTGCGAACGCCGCGTTCCGGATACGCCGTCCCTGAGGCGCCGCCGGCCCCACGCGCCTCTTTCCACGCTCATTCAAGCATGCCGTCTTTCAACCAGCCGCCGCCGATCACGCGCACCAGTTGCCCCCCGGCGTGCCGCTGCCACATTCCCAGGTTCGAACACGGGGAACTGGGGGAGCCGGTCGGAGGCGCGGCCGACCTGATGCTTCAGTCGCGACCGGCCACTCCGTGCTGTCCGGCCGCCGGATAGCGGGCGCCGGAGGCTGCGCCAGGTGGCAGCGCGGCGTCGAGCCGCGCCAGGTCGGTGGCGTCGAGAGCGACCGCCGCCGACCCCAGGTTCGATTCCAGGTAGCGTACTTGCTTGGTGCCGGGGATGGCGATGATGTCGTCACCCTGCGCCAACAACCAGGCCAGCGCGATCTGCGCCGGCGTGCAGCGCTTGACAACGGCCATAGCCGCCACCGCCGACAGCAGCGCCAAGTTGACGGCTCGGTGCTCGGGCTTGAAGCGCGGCGCGATGTGACGGAAGTCGTTGTCATCAAATACAGTGGCGGCGTCAATGGTGCCGGTCAGCATGCCGCGCCCGAGGGGGCTATAGGCGACGAAGGCCACGCCCAGGCGGCGACAGGCCGGTAGCAGCGCCTCCTCCGGCTCGCGACTCCAGAGCGAGTACTCGCTCTGGACGGCTGCAATCGGATGGACAGCGTGGGCACGCGCCAGTGTGTCGGCCGAAACCTCACACAGGCCCAGCGCGCGCACCTTGCCGGCGCGCACCAGTTCGGCCATGACACCGACCGTATCTTCGACCGGCACCTCCGGCGCCAGCCGGTGGGCATAATACAGGTCGATGGTGTCGGTCCCCAGGCGCCGCAGACTATCCTCGCAAGCTTGACGGATGTAGGCGGCGCTGTTGTCGATACGGCGCGCGTATTCGCCCGGCTTGCGGACGATGCCGAACTTGGTGGCGACCACCGCCGGGCCACCGCGCGCTGGCAACGCCGCCGCCAGGAGCGTCTCGTTGTGGCCGGCGCCGTAAGTGTCGGCGGTGTCGAACATCGTCACTCCCAGCTCGAGCGCGCGACGCAGCACGCGGTCGGACTCGGCATCGTCGGTGGCGCCGTAAAACTCCGACATGCCCATACAGCCCAGGCCGATGGCGGAGACGGTGATGTCGCTGTTTCCCAATTTTACTTGCTTCATGATGTATCCCTTATTGAAACTGAGCGTGGTACCACCGCGCGTCCCGTGATAGGCGGCGCGCGGCGGCGGTGGAACCGGCAGACCTCAGGCGGCGACAGGCTCGCGGGCGGACGCGATACGGCGCCAGCCACGCTGCTCGGCCGTCTGCGCCAGCAGCGGGTCGCCGGCCACGGCGATCGGCTGGCCCACCAACTCAAGCATTGGAATGTCGGAGCTGTCGTCGCCCATGGCCGGCTGAGGCGAGCCGGATCGAGGTCATGCTGGCGCAGACTCATCACCGTGTACAGGCTGTCCGGGATCAGGCCGGTGAAGCTGAAGTCGAAGCGCGCCGAACGCTCGTCCTCCGTCAGGCTGACCCGCAGCCGGCCGCGTGCGGCCACCCACTGGCCCAGAGTGACCGGCCGGCGCAGCTTGAGCCCATCGCTTTCGCGCAGGTTAGGGATCGGCACCTGGTGGAACGGATAGCTCGGCTTGCGCATCGCCGCCGCACCGGGGCACTGCTCAGGCGCGAATAGCATCGGATAGTTGTTGCATGGCAACGGCAGCGGCAAGGTATGCAACACCAGCGCGGCGTCCTCCGGCGCCAGCTCGGGCGCCAGCTCGTGCGCGATCTGGTACGGCAAGTTGACGCCGAACCCGGGCACCGGGCTGTCGGCGCCGACGATGGCACCGCCCAGGCCGAAGTGACGACCGTGATGGCCGCGCCGTTCAGATAGTCGGCCGCGTCACGCCGGGCTCGCCGCTAACCACCGAGTGGTAGGCGAGGAAGGTGTCAACCTCGTCGGCGTTGCGCACCACATTGAAGATGGTCCGGTCGCGCCAAGCCAGGTAGTTCGGATAGACCGACGGCGGTACTTCGACGTGGCACAGCTGAATATAGGGCGTACTCGGAAGAGCGGCGTCGATGTTCTTAGGAGCTTCGACGAAACGCAGCAACTGGCGCTGGAAATCGGCCTTAAGGTCGAGGTCAATCAGCGACCAGTTTTGCGCGAAATGGCTCTCCAATGCGACAATTGCGCGATATCGTCGAGGGCAATCAATTCCACGACACTGGAAGTGTCAAGCGCTGTATACAGGGTGCGGGCGCTGCTACCCGCCGGTTGTTTTTGCGTAGACCAAGCGCGTGCTACTGCTGCGAATTTATCGGCTACCGGAAAAATTTCACGTAATCAGTAAAATAGAGCTTGCCATGATAATTCCCGTGTAAGGAGTAGATGTATGGCGGCGCGATTTTCTATTACATGCGTCTACAGTAATCGTTATTCGCACCATAAATGAATTTCACCCTTTAAATACAAGCACTTGCTTGCAGCGACTAACCTAGAATAGTTTTTTGTACTAAAATCACCAATCCTAATTTTGTGATACCTTTACTATATGGCGCTACGCTTCAAACTGAGACAGCTAGAGATGTTCTTAGCCCTGTCGGAGACATTGAATTTTAGGGAGGCGGCCGCGCGCCTCCATATGACCCAGCCCCCGTTGAGCCGCCAGATCCAGGAATTGGAGGCCGCGCTGGGGGCGAAATTGCTGCACCGCTCCAACCATGGCGTTAGCCTGACCCAGGCCGGCGAAACCCTGGTAAAGGAAGCATCCGAACTGCTGAGCGCATGCGAAAAAATGACGCAACGCTTCCATGCGGAAGTAGACAAACCGAGAGGGCGTTTGGATATCGGTCTGACGACGGTGGTCGACACCGAAAAGTTCACCCAAACGCTGCCATTACTGCAGTCCGACATCCCAAATTTAGAGATCGACTTCAAGCGGCAAACCTCGATGAAATCAGTGCGTGATATACACCATGAGCGGCTCGATGCTGCCATAATTGGTATGCCGACGAAATGCAGTGATTTAACTGTTCAGCATCTTTATCGCGACTGCTTTTGCGTGGTCATGGCCAAAGGACACCGCCTAGCTCATAAAAAAATCATATCGCTGGCGGACCTCAATAACGAGGTTTTATTTTGGTTCAAGCGCGAACTCAACGCCGGCTTTTATGACTATTGCGAGGAACTATTTAAAAAAATTCAATTCACGCCACAGCGCATTCCAGAACCGGTGGATCACCACGTTCTTTTGAGTATGGTAGCCAATCACGGCGGTATCGGACTGATCCCGCAATCGCTGCAAAAGATCCGTCATCGGGGTGTGGTGTTCCGAGAGCTGAAAGAAAACAACCTGCTGTTTATCGATATCGGCATCGCCTACAAGCCGGCGTCTGCCAATCAGATGCTGATGTTGCTGGTAGAAAAGTTGACGGCGCATTTCCGCAACGCGACCGTCACCGCCTTAGGGAAGCACTGATTTATTCCTTGGATACAGTTCCCGCCGGCCCCCAACCTGAGACAATATCGGCATCCTCATAGCCCGACATCGACCATGCAGAAGAGCTTTTCCGACTTTGAATATGCCGCAAAAAAGAAGCTGACGCG
>JAYVUV010000181.1:0-7582 GCA_043787615.1 Janthinobacterium sp.
GTTGCTGATGCGGCGCTTTCCCGCCATCGTGATCGAAAAGCACGTGCTGCGTCATCTGCTGATGAGTAGTCAATTCACCCCGGCGGAACGGGAGCGCATCGGCGTGGTGGACACCGTCTTCAAGGAACGCACGGCGCATATCTGTTTCAAGCGTAGCGCCGAGGGCTTGCTTCAGCAAAAGCAATTCAATGACGCCTCGCGCGGCGTGGACTTGGGCAAGCTGGAGCGCGAGTATTGGAAACGCATCGGTGTCGATCTGAGCACCGCCGCCGGCAATTTCTAGCACGTCCGCCTGCGCGAAGCGCGCCAAACAAGCGGGCGAAAAAAACGCCCCGACTGGCGGGGCGCTTCGAGCCGGCCGGCGATCAGCCGTGCCGGACGATGAAGGCACCGATTTTCGGGCAGATCACCTCGCGCCAGCGGCGACCGGAAAAGATACCGTAGTGGCCGCATTTCGGCGCCACGAAATCTTCCTGCATGTCGGCCGGAATGCTGCTGCACAGATCGTGCGCGGCCTGGGTCTGGCCGGCGCCGGAGATGTCGTCCAGCTCGCCTTCAATGGTCAGCAGGGCCACCGTCTTGATGTCTTGCGGGCGCACCAACTTGCCGCCCACGGTCCAGGTGCCCATCGGCAGGCTGAATTCCTGGAACACCGTTTTGATGGTATCGAGGTAATACTCGGCCGGCATGTCGAGCACCGCGTTGTATTCATCGTAGAAACGGCGGTGGCCTTCGGCCGGCTCGTCGTCGCCGGTCACCAGATGTTGGTAAAACTCGCGATGGCTTTGCGCGTGGCGGCCCGGATTCATGGCGATGAAGCCGGCGTGCTGCAAGAAGCCCGGATAAACCTTGCGCCCGAAGCCAGGATAGTTCGATGGCACGGCGTAGATCACGGTGTTTTCAAACCAAGAAAACTTTTTCTCGGTGGCCAGGTCGTTGACCTTGGTCGGCGAGCGCCGCGGGTCGATCGGGCCGCCCATCATGGTCATGGTCTTGGGCAGCTGCGGATCGTTCTCGGTGGCCATCAGCGCGATGGCGGCCAGCACCGGCACGGTGGGCTGACAGACGGAAATCACGTGCAGGTCCGGACCCAGGCGGCGGATGAATTCCTGCACATAATAGATGTAGTCGTCCAGATGGAAGGGGCCGGCCGACAGCGGCACCATGCGCGCGTCGGTCCAGTCGGTGATGTAGACGTCGTGGTGGACCAGCAAGCCGCGCACGGTGTCGCGCAGCAAGGTCGAGTGGTGGCCCGACAGGGGCGCCACCAGCAGCACGGTGGGCTGCTTGACGGCATCGGCGGGGGCGACATTTTTGCGGAAATGGATCAAACGGCAGAACGACTTTTGCACCACCACTTCTTCGACGATGCCGACCGTGGCGCCATTGAGCTCGGTCGTCTCGATCTCGAAACGCGGTTTCTCGTAATCCTTGCCGAGCCGGTACATGAGCTCATAGCCGGCCGCGATGCGCTGCGAGAAGGGGGTGTGGGCCAGCGGCGAAATCGGGTTGGTGAAGAGCTTGGAGGACAGGTCCGCCCATTGCATCACGGGTGTGAGGAATGAACGTTGCATTTCGTGCAGTTGATATAGCATAAATGTTCCTTGGTAAATGCCTTGCGCTAACTCGCCGCGCGAAACGACATAGACCAATTATAGGATATTTGTTCGTGACTTGAAGCAGTTTACGATTCCTTATGGAAAGTGTGCGTTTTAGCGACACCGGCCTTGCGTGGAACGACAAGCATGCCCAAAACAAAAAAGCAGCGTCGCCGCTGCTTTTTTCCGATCCGTGGCGCGACTTAATCGAACACGGGGGTTTCCACGCCAAGAATCTTGTGCAGCTTGGGCGAGGTGGTGGTGTATTGCATGTGGATCTTCTTGTCCGGGAAAATATAAGGCGCCGCGCCGAACGCGGCCAGGGCCGCTTCGTGGAAGCCGGATAGGATCAGTTTTTTCTTGCCCGGATAGGTGTTGATGTCGCCCACCGCGAAGATGCCCGGCACATTGGTTTCGAACTTTTCGGTGTTGACCACCTTGAGTTGACGCCGTTCGATATCGAGGCCCCATTCGGCGATCGGGCCGAGTTTGGGCGACAGGCCGAAAAACACCAGCAGCATGTCGAGCGGCACCCGGCGCGTGACGCCGTCGGCGCCGGTCACTTTGAGTTCGCTCAAACGGCCGTCCTTGATCTCGTGGCCGGTGGCTTGGCCGATGATCAATTGCATTTCGTAGGCGTCGCACAAGGCTTTCATCTTGGCCACCGAGGCCGGCGCGGCGCGGAAATCCTCGCGCCGATGCAGCAAGACCACCGATTCGGCCTTGCCGACGAAGTTCAAGGCCCAGTCCAGGGCCGAATCGCCGCCGCCGCAGATGACCAGGTTCTTGCCCTCGAACAGGACCGGGTCCTTGACGCGGTAAAACAGTTGCGATCCGTCGAACTGGTCGATGCCGTCGACCTTCAAGGTGCGCGCCTGGAACGACCCCACGCCGGCGGCGATGAAGATGGTTTTGGTCAAGAAGCGGGTGCCGGTGCTGGTTTCGACGTTGAAACGGCCGTCTTCACGGCGTTCGACCACGGTCACTTCCTGGCCCAGATGGAAGGTCGGCTCGAAGGGCTCGATTTGTTTGAGCAAGTTGTCGGTCAATTCCTGGCCTGTGCACACCGGCACGGCCGGAATGTCGTAGATCGGCTTGTCCGGATACAGTTCCACGCACTGGCCACCCACGGCTGGCAGCGAATCGATGACGTGCGCTTTGATCTCCAGCAAGCCCAACTCGAACACTTGGAATAGTCCGACCGGACCGGCGCCGATGATCACTGCATCGGTTTCGATGACGCTTTGGTTCGTATTCATACGGTATTGATTCCTGTTATTTCGCGGTTCAGTATTGAAAATGCGGCAAGGTTGTCATGCGATCCGGCAAGCGACGCGGCCGCGCGCGGCGGCCATTGGTACGGTTCGCCGGTCGCCCGCCCGGCTGGTTCAGCGCACCAGCAAGTGGGCTTTTTCCTTGACGTCCTTGAACTGATCGGCTTCCGGCAGAGCAGGTTTGGTCTTGGTGATCGATGGCCAGTTGCGCGCCAAATCGACGTTGATCTTGATGAACTGCTGCTGGTCGGCCGGCACGTCTTCCTCGGCGAAAATAGCGTTGACCGGGCATTCCGCTACGCAGACGGCGCAATCGATGCATTCGTCGGGGTCGATGGTGAGGAAATTCGGGCCTTCCCGAAAACAATCGACCGGGCAAACATCGACGCAATCGGTGTAGCGACAGCTGATGCAAGATTCGGTGACAACGTGGGTCATAACAGTCCTATCAATATGGGGATACCGCGGCGCCAGTTGGGCGACAAAGGGCAGCGCTAACTGGTGCAAAGCACTGCATTTTAAGGCAATTCACTGTTTCCCACAAATTGCGCTTAGATACAATCCGCATAAGCAAATGCCGTTCTCGCCGATGGGGCGGGGCGTGTTCCAGCGCGGACGGGCCGCCGAACGGGAGGGTGAACGGGGGCGGGCGGGGACGTCTGCCAGCGCCGGCGCGCGGACCCGGTGACGCGTGGCGCGCCCGCGCGGCCCGCGAACCGGGGGCCGCAAATCGAGGCCGCAAATCGAGGCCGCAAACCGAGGCAGCAAACCGGGGTCGCAAACCGGGGCCGCAGACCGGGGCCGCAAACCGGGGCGGCAAACCGGGGCCGCAAATCGAGGCCGCAAACCGGGGCGGCAAACCGGGGCCGCAAACCGAGGCAGCAAACCGAGGCAGCAAACCGAGGCAGCAAACCGAGGCCGCAAACCGGGGCGGCAAGCCGGGCCGCAAGCCGGGGCCGCAAGCCGGGGCGCGATGGCGCGCCCCGGCTTGCGGGAGGCTGGTCCCGGCTGCCGAACCCGGTCGACTTCCGGTCGGCGTTCTCGCGGGCCATGTCCGGGCCCGGCGATTCGAGCGAAGCGACGCTACGCTACGCTCGGCGAGGTAGATGCCGGGGTGCTAGTTAGCGGTCGGCCGACGCGCGGCGCGCCGGACCCCGGCCGCGAATCTCAAGGGGCCAGTGCGCGGATTTGGCTGATCAGGCTCTGCCAGCGGCCCTTGTCGGCGGCGCCATCCTCGACGAAGGAAACGGTGTGCTGACGGCCGTGATCGTCGATACTGATGCGCCAGCGTTGCATGTCGGCCCCGACCGGCTCGGTCGCGGCATCGTCGGCGTCCTCGAAAAAGCCGCTGTTGGCCACCACCGTCTCCAGCGCCCTGCCGGCGGCGCTGGTTTCGGTGTCGATGTCGTAATGTTCGCTCAGGCCGGCGAAGCCGCCGCTGCTGGTGGCAGATATTTTCATGAATTTCCCTCTGTGAGCGCCGGGGCCGCACGTGGCGCCCGGCAGTAAATACTGCGCAAAAAAAGTTGGCGCGTTAGCTCATGGTATCGCTGGCGCCGGCGTCGCACTGGTTTTGCCGGTCAGTGTCGCCGCCAAGGGTATGGCCGGCGCCGTGACATCGTGCCCGTTGCCGTAATGGTAGTCGCGGCACCAGTTGGCCAGTTGCTCGCGTTCGAGGTCGAGCAAACCGTCGGCGTCGAAATATTCGCCGTTGTTCATGGTGCCGCAGCAGGTGCGCCGGTCTTGCACGGCATCCGGCTCATCCTGATAGCCGGGCTGGAGCATCACCTCGGCGCCGGCATGGCCGTTGCCGCTCAGGTTCAGCGCCTGGCCGGTCAGCACTTGCCGCACCGTGAAACGGTTGCGGATGAAGCTCAGATAATCCTGCGGCTTGCCGTCGGTGCTGGCGATGTGCAGCATTTGGTTGGCCACGTCGGCGAAGGTGGCGCCGAAGTCGGGCGCGCCGATCAGGGCGCGCAGCACCAAGCCGCGCAGATATTCGGCCACCCGGTGCAGCACGGCGGCGTCGTCGAAGAGCGCGCTGCGCCGCTCGAAGGCGAAGATGTCGGCCAGGATGTCGTAGATGGCGCCGGTGAACACCTGGGAAATGGCGTGTACCTCGTTGCCGGTGTCCGACAATGTCAAGTCGTTGTCGGCGTTGCGCAAGCCGTTCGGGCGGCCCAGCGCCAGGCCGAATTGTTCGGCCATGTCGGCCAGGAAGTTTTTATCGTGCAAATTGGCCTTGGTCTGGGCGATCAGGGCCTCGACCTGGTCCAGCTGCGACAGCGTGAGGAAGATGGCGGTCAGGTCGCCGAAGGATTCGTGCAAGCCGCCCGTTTGCGGCGGATTACTGCTCAGTAACCAGCGCGGTTTGAGTCCGTCCAACACCGCGTGCCCCGTTTCGTGCGACACGATGTCGAGCGAGCGGCAGGTGTAGACCCGGTCGTTGCCGCCGTTGGGAAGAAAATCGCCGAATTTGAGGGCCTTGTCGCTCCGGCTGTAATAGGCGTTCATCACGTTCGGCAAGCCGTGCGGATACACTTTGAGGGGGTCGGTGTTGCTGGCGCTATTCCATTGCCAGGGCAGGGGCGCGGGCGTGGGACCGGCCGCCAGCACGCGTTGGTACATGGTCAGGGTCTGGCGCACGATGGCGAAGGTGTGGATGGCGTCGAACTGGTCGGTGTTGGGCGAGACGATGAAGTCGCCGAACACATTCGGGCTGACCGGCGCGATGCCGGGCATGCCGGAGGCGATGCGCGCGTCGCGCGGGCCGGCCAGGATCATGCCCGGCAAATAGCTGCCGCGCACCCCCAGTTCGGTGACGGTCGGGTCTTGTTTCCACATCAGCACGCGCGAACCGCTGGCCTGCGGCACCGGCACCGGGGCCGGCGCCGGCCCCGGCGCGCGGGCCAGCACGGAGGCGGGCGCCAAGCCGTCGGTCAGGCGCGGGCGGCCCGGCTGGATGGTCGTTTGCAGCGTCTTGCGGTGGATGCGGTAAGCGGCCGAGGGCGTGGGCACGCAGCCGACCGGCAAGTCGATGGCCTCGCTCAGCACTGCCTCGAGCGGCACGATCACTTTATGGTCCATATGAATTCTCCAGGTAACGCAGCCGTGGCGGTGGGGCAGGCCGGTCCATGCCGGCCCGTCGGACAGGAAGCGCTCGGCTGCTTCTCTTCGGGTCCTCCAGTTCGACCGGCCGGCACCGAAATAATCGCGCCGGGATCGATGGTGGCGCTTGATATCGAACAAGCTTTGGAGCCGGCGCGGGCGCGGCCCTGTGCGTTCGGCAGGAACCCGTGTACTGGCGTGGCGGGCGGCCAACTGGCATGATGGCGGCTGGCTCGATTAACAACAGAAGAAGGATTGCCGGATGGCTGACATTACTATCGTTCAGGAACACAGCCTGACACCGACCCAGGCCCGCGAGGCGGCGCAGCGGGTGGCCGACAAGATGGCCAAGGAGTACGAGTTGACCTGTCAGTGGCAGGGCGAGACGCTGCACTTCGAGCGCGGCGGGGTGGAAGGCACGCTGACCCTGGAACCGGCCAGGGCGCTGCTGCATATCAAACTGGGATTTTTGTTTAGCGCGTTTTCCGCCAGTATCGAGAGCAAGGTGGCGGAAAACATGCTGAAAGTGTTCGGCGGACGGGCCGTCTAGGGCGCCAGGTAATTGTCCTTGAGCCGAACGTAATGTTCGGCCGAGTAGGTGAGGTAAGCCATTTCTTCGGCCGTCAGGGCGCGCGCCGCGCGCGCCGGCCGACCCACGTACAGATAGCCGCTTTCGAGCACCTTGCCCGGCGCGACCAGGCTGCCGGCGCCCAGCATCACCCGGGGCTGGAGCACGGCGTCGTCCATGACGATCGATCCCATGCCCACCAGGCAGGCGTCGCCGACGGTGCAGCCGTGCAAGATCACCGAATGGCCGATGGTGACGTGATCGCCGATGATGAGGGGCGAGCCGTGCGGCTTGGCCGGATTTTTGTGCGATACATGGCCCATCGCGAAATCCTGGATATTGCTGCACCGGCCGATCCGAATACGGTGCACGTCGCCGCGCAAGACCGTGTTGCACCAGATCGAGCTGTCGTCGCCGATGTGCACATCGCCGATGATCTGCGCCGAATCGTGCGCGAAGACGCGCAGGCCCAGGCGCGGACTGGTGTCGAGGTAGGCGGCGAGCGGCATGAGCTGCTCAGTCTTTCAAGTCGGCGACCAGATCGATGTATTGCTGCATGGCCTGTTCCGGGGCGAGGCCCTTGAGCTGGTCCCAGGCGTCCCACTTGGCGCGCCCGACCATGTCGGTGAAGCCGGGCCGTTCGCCGCCGGCGTCGCCGCTTGCGGCTTGCTTGTACAAGGCGTACATTTTCAGCAAGGTCATGTTGTCGGGACGCTCGGATAAAGTCTTCGAGTCCAGCTGTGCCTGTGCGAATTGTTCTTCTAAACTCATACCTACTCCTGATGACGAAACGGATGGGCGTTGCGGCTGGAATCTTAGCGCATCGGCGCGGCGGCCGGCCTGTTTCCGCCAAAAACTAGAGGTCGCGCTCCAATCCGGTAGCCGGAGCGGCGATCCGGTGCGGGCGCGGTATCGGCCCGCCACGATGATAATATAGTGTATCGGCGGCCGCTAGCAGCCTGTCGGACTTGGGGAGTCGAAGCGAGAAATGCGCTGGACGAGGCCAGATTTTGACGATTTCGCAGTGCCAATAG
>JAYVUV010000182.1:0-1947 GCA_043787615.1 Janthinobacterium sp.
GGCGATGCGGAAATGCAGGCCGCTGACCACGTCCAAGCCCGAGGTGAGCGCCAATTCGATTTGGCCGCGCCAGTCCTGCGGCAGGGTATTGGAAAACAATCCCACCCCGATCAGAAACACGTCCGGCTTGAGCGCCAAGGCCGCTTCCAGTGAATCGAGCACCGGGATGCCGTGCCCGTAACCGATAATGTCGCCCACATCTTTTCCAGCCAATCGGCTATCGATGACCCCAACGCAATCTTGGTGACAATAACGCAGATAAGACGTGGCGACCTTGCTGGTTACCGGACCGAAGCTACCTTCTGCAAAAATGACCACTCGCCTGTTTTTTAACATTGCCATGCCACCTTACTCCTGTGCGTGAATGTACCGGATTGAGTATTGATTCGTCTTGTCGCCCGCTTCAGTTTATCCCCGTTGGGGGTGCTGTTAAGCAATTGACCAGCGCATCATAGATCGGCATTTCGGCGTTTCGGTTGGCCCGGGTCGGCTATTGACATTTTTTGATATTGAAATAAATTGAAAAAAGGCGAGCGGGGAAGAAAAGCCGACGGCGCGTACATAATCGCCGGCGCGCTATGAAGCCCTAGCGCCCAAACCAAGATCTGGCTGTGCCGCAAGGACTTTTTTGTTAACCAAAAGAATTTATTTGATATTGATAAGATCGCATGGCATCGATGCCATTTTTCGTTCGCGCCTCGCTAAAATGGCGTATTGGAGAAGCAAAGGTGCGGTACAGAGGCTAATTCGAGACAAAATTTCTCAATTTCCGGTGAAATCGGAGCTTCTTCGATTTGCGCGCGCCGGCCCGGCGGACCAGGGCCGTCACCATTTTTCGGTTGGTCGGGGACCCCGCCAAGGCGCGCGATACGGTGTAAGTCCACTGGTCAGGTCAGCGCCGTGTATTGTATTTTTTTAACCTTTTGATATATCCGGCGTGCCCCGGCAGAGCGGGAATTGTGTCGCGTCGCTCGATTAACTTTAATGCATCTTTGTTAAATAAATATTTTTCAAATCATAAACGCCAAAAGATGTATTATTATTTATCCAGTGAAGTTAAATGATAGGAATTGAAATGATAGTCGATAACGATTCTATTATTGAGTTACAGAAATTTTTTCCATCCGCAGTGGTGGCGATGGCGTACCGCGAAAAAATGAAAATCGACAGCGGTAGATTTATTGTCGGCTCGGCCGCCGGGACCGATAAAGGCGCGGTCTTCTGCGGCGTGGCCGATATCTTGGACCTTTTTTTTCGCTGCGAGCCGGCGCCGCCATTAAATCGTCTGTTGCGGCCTGCCGATCTGGGTGTGTGTGCGGTGGGCGGCGCCGTTGTGGCGGCGGCGCCCGCCCGGTACGCCGACTTCATCGTCAACTTGCATACGGCCAGCGATGGCTGTCAGCATATCTTGATCGCGCTCGATGTCGGTGGCGACTGGCAAGACGCGGGCCACACCGCGTCGATCGAGCAAAATTTCATGCGCGTGACGACCCAGATCTTCGGCAAATTGATGGGCGCGCAAGCGATCATGGTGCCGCAGCCGGCGCAACCGTTGACCAGCCGCGAGCAGGATATTCTGGTTTGGCTGCGCGAAGGCAAGTCGAACTGGGTGATCGGGCAAATCGTCGGCATCAGCGAACACACGGTCAAGCATCTGGTGTCGAGCATCTTGAAAAAATATGGTGTGCTGTCGCGTTACCATTTGCCCCATTTCCAGGGCAAGACGGCCTCGACAACGTGGTGAGACGAGGTTCATCGTCCTGGTTTGTTGATCCTCGCGCCGGCCACGCCTATGCAGGTCGCGCCTATGCCGGCCGCACCTATGCCGGCCGCCCACCTTGCGCGCTTTGCGTCGTCGATATCCTGGCCGACGGATCCATGCCGCCGTCATAAACCAACAGCATCGCGCGCGCCGCGAAATCTATAGTCGTGGTGTCGCCGGCCGAA
>JAYVUV010000183.1:0-1968 GCA_043787615.1 Janthinobacterium sp.
GCACGCCGGCGCCGCAGCAGGTGGCCGCCGAGCGGTCTCGGCGAGATACGCTCGGCGAGATCCGCCCGGCGAGGCCCGCTCGGCGAGACCCGCCTTGTGCTTGCATGATCAAGTCCTTAAAATGGAGCGCGAACAGCCCAAGCAATCGCGCATACATTTCGACAAGGAACTCACTTGGTGTGGGACTATCCAACCCCTTTCATGCAAACCATCACGCCTCAGCCGGACGATATCGACGGGCTCAATCACACCAACAACGCCGTGTACGTGCGCTGGTGCGAACAGGCCGGCTGGGCGCACTCGCGGCGGCTCGGCTTGAACCTGGACGACTATCGCCGCCTGGACCGGGCGATGGCGATCCGGCGCGCCGAATACGACTACCTGTTGCCGACCGTTGTGGGCGAGCGCCTGACCTTGGCCACTTGGCTGGTGGGCGGCGACCGCAAGCTGACGATGGGGCGTCACTTCCAGCTGGTCAGGGACGACGATGGCAGCACGGTGTTGCGCGGGCGCTGGGATCTGGTGTGCATCGAAATTAGCAGCGGCCGGGCGCGTCGCATGCCGGCCGAGTTTCTTGACGCCTATATTCCACTGTGACCGCATGCGACACGATACTAGTGCGGACAGGCGCCGATCACATAATAGCCGGGCGCGGTCTGCGCCAGGTTGGCGCTGAAAAACAGATTGTCCAGTCCCATGTTTTGATTCGAGCCATTGGCCAAGGCCAGGCCGCCGCTGTCGTGGGCGCGCCCGGCGCGCACGTGGGCATAATTGCTGGCGTAAGTGCTGGTGCAGGTGAAGGCCGATGTGGTGGCCGCGGCGACGGCGCCGGACAGCGCGCTCTCGCCGGAGGCCGCCAGCGCCGACACTTGGTAACTGTAGTGGGTACTGGGCAGCAAACCGTTATCCGTGTAGACGGTGGCGTTGAGTGCGGCCGGGTTCACTTTGACCCCGTCGCGGTACAGATTGTAGCCGCCGGCGCCATCGACCGCGTTCCAGCCGAGGGCGATCGAGTTGGCGCTGGCGGCGCGCGCCGCCAAACCGGTAGGCGGCGCGAGCGCGGGCGCCGGCCCGATCAAAAATTGGGCGATAAGGCAGGGTGCCGATTCCAAGCCGGTAGCGCTGTCGGAGGCCGTGACCGCGCCGGTGTAGTAGCCATTGGCCAGTTGCGCATAGGTTTTGCTGAAGCTGGCGCCGCTGCCGGCCAAGCCATCGTCGACTTTGCTCGGCCCGGTTAAGCGGACCCGGTAACTGTCTATGGCGCCGACCGGGTCGCTGCCCGCGCCCGATACGGTGACGCCGCCGCCGGCAACGAGCGCGCCGCACGCCGTCACCACCGGGGCGGCGACGGGGTTGACGCGCAAGTTATTCTTGTACCAGAAATCCATCACGAAGGCCGGGTAATCGACCTTGGTGGCATCGACGAAATGGCTGTTCTGGCCGCCGCTGCCGGCCGGCCAGGCATGGCCCATGCCGCTCACCGTCATTTCCGCCGTGCGCGCTTTGCCCTTGCTATCGGTGTAGCTGATGTTGCTGCCGCCGTTGGGCACGGCCAGCGGCGCGCCGGCGTTGAAGCCGCCGCCATAGACCCCGCGCATGGCGGCCGCGTCGATGGGGCCGTAGCCTTGCGCCACCGTGAAGTCGGCGCTGCCCCAGATCACGCTGGCGATCTGGGTGGCGAATTGGTCGGCGTTGCCGCCCGCCAGTGTCTTGCAGCGGTTGGCGGCGGTGGCGGCGCTGTAGCCAGATGGCACGGCACTGATTTGCGCCGTGGTGGTGCCGGGCGGCGGTCCCGCGTTGATGCCGACCCCGGCGAATATATCGGGTGCCAGGCAAGCTAGCGCCATCGCTTCGCCGCCGCCGGACGATAGGCCGGCGACATAAATTTGATGCGGGTCGATGGCATATTGCGGATTGCCGACAAAGCGTGCAATCAGGTCGAGCAGGATGCCGTCGTGGCCGGTATTG
>JAYVUV010000184.1:0-5618 GCA_043787615.1 Janthinobacterium sp.
GGTGGCCCTGCCGGCGCTGCGACGCACCCTGGAGGCCGGGCGCGACCTGCGCCACGCGCGCATCGACGCCCTGTTCGCCCTGATGGCGCATATCAGCGACAGCAATGTCTGGCACAGGGGCGGCGCGGCCGGCGCGCTGACCGTCCGGCGCCAGGCGCGCCGCTTCCTGGCCCGGGGCGGCAGCGCTCACCAAGGCTGGCAAACCGCCGCCCTGCGCTGCCACCAGGTGTTCGTGGCGCGCCGGCTCTCGCCCGGCGGCGCCGCCGATTTGCTGGCCGCCGCGTGCCTGGTGCACGCCGTGGCCGGGATGGAAACGTCATGAGCCGGCTGCTGTTATTGTGTCCCGGCCAGGGCGGCCAGCACGCGGACATGTTCGCGCTGGCGCGCGCCGACGCCAAGGCGGCCGCGCTGCTCGATCGGCTCGCCGGCCGGCTAGCCATCGAGCCAGTCGGCAAGCCGGTCGGCGAGCCGGGACACGTGTTCAGCAACCGGGTCGCGCAGCCGGCCATCGTGGCGGCCACCCTGGCCATGTGGCGGGCGCTGGCCGACAGCGCGCCGGCGCCAGCCTTGGTGGCCGGCTACAGCGTGGGCGAACTCGCCGCGTACGGGGTGGCCGGCGCGTTGACGATGGACGACGCGGTACGCTTGGCGCAGGTGCGCGCGGCCGCGATGGACGCTTGCGCGGCCGGCGATCCGGGTCAATGCTTGAGCGCGCTCACGGGCTTGCCACCGGAGCGGCGCGCCGAATTGTTGCGCCGCGCCGGGTTCTATGTCGCCATCGAGACCGGGCAAGACAGCTGTATCGCCGGCGGTCCGGCGGCGGCGTGGGAGGCGCTCGATGAGCAGGTGCGCGCGGCGGGTGGCCAAGCTCGGCGGCTGCAAGTCGAGGTGGCGGCGCACACGCCTTATATGGCGGCGGCGGTGGCGCCGTTTGCGGCCGCCTTGGGCGACACCCCCTTTACCGCCCAATGCGCGCCGGTGTTGGCCGGCATCAGCGCCAGCCGGGTTGGCGGCAAGGAGATGGCGGTGCAAGCGCTGTCGCGCCAACTGGCAGAAACCATCGTCTGGGACGACTGCATGGACGCGTGCGCCGAAGCCGGCATCACGGTGGCGCTGGAACTCGGCCCCGGCGCGGCGCTCTCGCGCATGCTGGCGGCGCGCCACCCGCACATCGCCTGCCGCTCGGTGGCCGACTTTCGCACCCTGGACGGGATACGCCAGTGGCTGGCGCGCCATCACCACTGAAGGCCGGGACGGGCCGACTCGATCGCCATCGCATTCGCCGATCCAAGCGCCGCCATGGGAAGGCTGGACCGCCAACGCATTCGACCATCGATGACGGCCACGCTGGGGACCTCGATTGACGAATCGGGCGACGAATCGGGCCACGAATCGAGCCACGGATCGGGCGACGAACCGGGCGACGAATCGATAAGGCCCTCAAGCTCAGCTCCGGTTTTGCTGCCGCGCCCAGGCCATGATGGAAGCGGAATCCATCGCGCCCGGCTGGCGCGCCACTTCGCGGCCCTGCTTGAACAAGGCCAGGGTCGGAATGCTGCGGATGGCGAAACGGCTGGCCAGGTCCTGCGCGGCTTCGGTGTTGACCTTCACCACCCGAAACGCCGGCTCGAGCTGCTGCGCCGCCTGGCTGTAGGCCGGCGCCATGCTGCGGCACGGGCCGCACCAGGGCGCCCAGAAATCGACCAGCACCGGCAAATCGCTGCGCTCGATATGCTTCAAAAACCGGGCGCTGGCGAGGTCCGGCGGCTGACCGGTGAACAGTGTCTTTTGGCAGGTGCCGCAAGCCGGCCGCTGCCCCAGGCGCTGCGTCGGCACCCGGTTGACGGCGTCGCAGTGCGGGCATACCACGTGCAGCGAATCGACGGTGGAGGAAGCGTTGATGCTCATGACAAGGTCCCGGTGGCGGATGTCCGGGCGGGACCATCCCGCCCGGTTTTCGCCAGCGTAGCAGAAACCCCGCGTTAGCGCGACGCGGCGTCGATCAGGCTATGCCCGGCCGCTTGCAGCACGCTGCGCGCCGCCGCCAAGTCCACCCGTTTGATCAGCAGATGGTCGCCGTCGAAAGTGGACACCACGAAGATGCCGATGCCGGCCTCGGACAGGGGCCGGATCACGGCCAGCACGATGCCCGTTTCGTCGAAGGCGAACGGGCCGACGAAGCGCCAGCAAACCCAGCCACGGTCGGCGCGCGCCTCGGCCGGCACCCGTTCGTCGCGGCACACGATGGACAATTCCTGGTCCGAGCGGCTGATACTGCTAAAACCGGCGCCGTCCGCCCACGCGGGAATCGCGTCGGACGGCGCCAACCGGGCCAGCGCGTAGGCGCCTTCCAGCATGGCCAGCGTAAGACGCTTTTGCCGCGACATGGTTTCCATGCTGTCTCCCACTACATGAACAAGGATAGCGCGATCGACCACATGACGAGCGCGATGAAGCCATCGAGCACGCGCCAAGCCATCGGCCGCGCGAAAAGCGGCGCCAACAGGCGCGCGCCGTAGCCCAGGCTGAAAAACCATAGCGCCGAGGCCAGCATGGCGCCGGCCGCGAAGGTGGCACGCGCGCCGGGTGGCTGCTGGCCGCCAATCGAACCGAGCAACACGACCGTATCGAGATACACATGGGGATTGAGCAAGCTGAAAGCCAGCGCCATGCCCGCGACCGCCATGCGGGTGGCTGGAGCGGCGCCGGCCGTCACCGTCAACGCGGCGGGACGCCAGGCCGCGCGGGCCGCCCGCAAGCCGTACCAGAACAAAAACAGCGCGCCGCCTATCTTTATGAGCAGCAGCAAGTCCGGCCAGCCGGCGATCAAGCCGCCCATGCCGGCCACGCCGAGCCCGATCAACATCACGTCGCACGAGATGCAGATGCAGGCGCACATGAGCACGAATTGGCGCTGCAAACCTTGCTTGAGCAAAAAGGCGTTCTGGCTGCCGATCGCCACGATCAGACTGGCGCCTAATCCCAAGCCCTTTAAGAACACCATGCCGAGCATATCGCCCTCCTTAAAAAAATGCGATCTTAAAGCGCGGCGATTCATAAGTATAATCAATCTTATTTCTAATATATAACTAAAACTAATGAACCCGCTCGACTATCGCGGCTTGGCCGCCCTGGACGCCGTGATCGGCGAAGGCAGCTTCGAAAAAGCGGCCCGGTTGTTGTCGATCAGCCAGCCGGCCGTGTCGCAGCGCATCCGCACCCTGGAGCAGTTGTCGGGCGCGCCGCTGATCGTGCGCGGCCAGCCGCCGCAGGCGACCGAGGCGGGTCAGCGCCTGATCGCCCATTACCGCCAAGTGCGTTTGCTGGAGGCGGCGCTGCGCCCGGTCGCGGACGACACCATGCAGTTGCCGCAGATATCGATCGCGGTCAACGCCGACAGCGCCGCGACCTGGCTGCCGGCGGCGCTGGCGCCCCTGCTCAAGCCGGCGGTTTGCCTGCTCGATATCCGCCTGGACGACCAGGACCATACCTTGAGCCAATTGCGCCAGGGACGCGTGTTCGGCTGTGTCACCAGCGCAAGCGAGAGCGTGGCCGGCACCAGCGCCACGGCGCTAGGCGTGATGCCGTATGTGTGCGTGGCGGCGCCGGACTTCGCGGCGCACTGGTTCGGCGCCGGCTTCACCGCGCCCGGCGTGATGCAGGCGCCGGCCATCGTTTTCGACCGCAAGGATCGCTTGCACGAACGCTATCTGCTACAGCGGCTGGGCGTGGCGGAGCGCCACCCGCGCCACAGCCTGGGATCGTCGGAGGCGTTCGTGCGCTTCATCGAAACCGGATTTGCCTACGGCATGGTGCCGCTGTTGCAAGCGCGGGACGGGCTCGCCAGCGGCCGCCTGATCGACTTGACCCCGGGTGACGGCCTGGACGTGCCACTGGTGTGGCACGCCTGGGATATTCAAACCCCGCTCACGCGCGCGCTCACGCAACAAATCGTGGCTGGCGCCCGCGACGCGCTGCGCCAGCCGGCGGTGCCACGTTAATCGCAAGCATGCCGAGGACCGTGGTCGCGCCCGTCGCCGGTCAGGGCGCGACATCCAAATAATCTGTCATGGCAACGCGTTTGCGCGCCATGCGCAGCAAGCCCCACGCGGTGGCGGGCCGGGCCGCGTTCACATTTCCAGTTTTCATCCGAGCGCCACACGAGCCGGTCCTGGCGTGTGCAGTTATTTAAGGTAATCGCATACACTGGAGAAAGCGCTTTACCGCGCGAACCGGGGCAGGCCGACGGCCGCTGCCACGACCCGCCCCTATGACAACGATGACAATGGAATCGGCATGACATTGACTAAAAAAACCTTGGTCGGCTTGCTCGTTTGCCTGCCGGTGATGGCCGCCTTGGTCGCATGCTCGCCGCTCGGCACCATCAACGCGCTCTCGTCCGGGCGGGCATCGCGAGTGAGCGGCGACATCGCTTACGGCGCCAGCCCACGCCAGCGGCTCGATATCTACGCCCCGCGCCTTGGCCGGGCTGGCGCGCCGGTGGTGGTGTTTTTTTACGGCGGCAACTGGACCGAGGGCGGGCGTGGCGACTATGCCTTCGTCGGCCACGCCTTGGCTTCGCGCGGCATCGTGGCCGTGATCGCCGACTACCGGCTCTATCCCGAAGTACACTATCCGGGCATATTGGACGATGCGGCGGCCGCCGTGGCCTGGACCGCGCGCGAAATCGGCCGCTACGGCGGCGATCCGACACGGCTATTCGTGATGGGACATAGCGCCGGCGCCTACAACGCCGCCATGGTCGCGCTCGACCCGTCCCTGCTGGCCAAACATCATCTGCAACCGTCCGACCTGCGCGGCTGGATCGGTTTGGCCGGGCCTTACGATTTTCTTCCGATCGAGAACAAGACCGTACAACCCGTGTTTTACTTTCCCGACACGCCGCGCGCATCGCAACCGATCGAACACGTGAGCGCCGCGTCGCCGCCGGCGCTGCTGATCGCCGCGCAAAACGATAAGGTGGTCAATCCCGTGCGCAACACCGGCGCCATGGCGAACAAATTGCGCGGCAGCGGCGTGGCGGTCAAAGAATACTATTTCGGCAATGTCAGCCACGCCGCGCTGGTCGGCTCGTTGGCCGGCCCGCTGCGCATGCTCGCGCCCACCCTGGACACCGTGCTGCACTTTATCGACAGCGACGGCGGCAGAATCGCTGGCGAACACCCCAACGTGTCGGGCGCGCTACCGGCTACGCCGCGACCTTAGCCCTCAGCGGTTCAGCGCGCCCTGCAAGTTGGACGGTTCGGTTTCCATCAGGCGACTCGGCCACACCATCGCCACGGCGTTGGTGCGGCCGCTGCGCGTGACGTGCACCACTTTGCTGACCGGATAGCCATCCACATCGGCCTTGACCCGATAACTGCCGGCCTTGGGAAAATTGACCAGCAAGATGGGCGCGTCGCATGCCGTTTGCAGCACCGGCTTGCCGCTCGCATCGGCGATGTCGACGTTCACATTGGCCAGATAGGCGCCGGTATTGTCGGCGAACGTGAGCATCACATTGTAATTGGATGCTTCGCGTTTCATTTCAGCGGCCTCCGTGGAGCCGATCCCGCCGCACAGATAGCCCACCCCGTTTTCAACCTTCGGCGCCAGCC
>JAYVUV010000185.1:0-10259 GCA_043787615.1 Janthinobacterium sp.
AGGCTAAGCGCGGCCAACATGGTTCGCTCCTTCTCGCGCACCGCCAGCAAGCCGCCGAACAGGCGCGCGGTGCCGATCAATTCCGCGCCGTCCACGCCGCCGGCCACGTGCCAGCCCGGTTGCAATTCGCGCGGCAGCTCGGCCGCGATGCCGGCCCGGCCGCACCACAGGCGGTAGCCGTCGCGCGCGCCGAGCGGCCCGGCCACCAGGCCGGCGCCTTGCCAAGCCGATTCGGTCGCACCCGCTTCAGCCGCTTCGGCCGCGTATTCCCAGGGCGTGAACCACCAGTCCAAAAATTCATCCGACAACATGGCGTGACCTTTCAATATGGTTTAACCGAGGCCGCCGCTGGCGGCCGTCGCGACGATCAAGCGCGCTGGTTGGCGGGCGCCGGATCCAGTTGCAGCGGCTCTTCCTTGCCGAAATGGTCCTTGACCCACAACGCGACCTTTTCGTTGCGCATCGCCAGGGTGCCGGCCAAGCCCAGCAGCAGCAGCAAGGCCAAGGTGCCCAGACCCACCACCATATTGGTCAAGAACCCGGCCGAGGAAGCCAGCACGGTGACGCCGAACACATTGGCCATCGGGATTTCCGGGGCCACGTTCTCGCCGGGGGTGAGAATGATGGACACCTTTTCGGCGCCGAACTCGCCCGACAAGCCCGGAATGCTGGACGCGACCAGATTACGGATGCGCGGCACGATCACGTCCTCGTCGAAAGGTGGACGGAACTTGATGAACACGGCCGCCGACGATGGCTGGATCGGCTCGCCCGGCGCGATGCGCTCGGGCAGCACCACGTGGACCCGGGCCGCCACCACGTGATCGATTTGCTGCAAGGTATATTCCAATTCCTGCGAGATGCCGTGCAGGTAACGCACCCTCTCCTCGAGCGGGGTCGAGATCATGCCTTCCTTCTTGAACACCTGGCCCAGGTCCGACAGGGTGCGGCGCGGCAAGCCGGCGCTGTGCATGGCGTCGGTGGCGCGCGCCAACTCGTCCTCGCGCACCTGCAGGCTGACCACGCCCTTGAGCGTGCTCTTTTCCGCCTCGATCCCGTAACGGTTGAGCAAGGCCACGATTTCGTTGGCGTCGCCGTCGTTCAAGCCGCCCTGCAGGCCGACCATCTTGGTGCAGGCGCACAGCGTGACCATGACCAGCATCATGCCGATCCGGTTCAACCACGGCCAGCGTGGCGGCGTGGGCAGGGCGCGGGCGGCGCCGGCGCGGCCGACCGGCAAGGTCGAGAGAGAGAGTGAGCGCATAGGATTATTGCAACTTGGTGAGTTGATCGAGCGAGGAAGTGGCTTTCGACACCACTTTGGAGACGAACTGCACCCGCATCTGATAATCGTTCATGGCCGTCATGGCCTTCATCAAATCCATCGAACTGCCGGTGCGGGTCGAGGTTTCCAGCAATTTCGAGACGTGGGTTTGATCGTTCTTCAATTCGGCCGACAGGGTGGTGGCGCGGCCGATCATTTGGTCGCCCAGCGACACGCGCGGCGGGCCTTGCACCGGATTGGCGTCGGTCTTGTTGGTTTGCTGCATATGGCGTTCCAGCGCGGCGCGGAATTGACTGCCGTCGCCGGCGTCGACGGTGCCCGAGTCCAGCTTCAGATGACCGGTTTCCTCCAGCTTGGGGCCGGTGCCCTGCAAGGCCGGAGTGGGGGTGACATTTGGCAGCATGATTACTCCTGATTGACTAGTGTGATGCTAAGTAGGTGGCGTCCGGGCGGCGCCGGTTCCCCGCCGCCGCCCGAAATGCCGATTTATCTACCGGTGAAGCGCTTACATGCCGACCCGGCCCAGATCATGTTGATGCGCGTCCGAGCGTTTCAGACGACCCATGTTCAACTTGTTCTGCATGCCACGCAGCGCCATGTCCGATTCCTGCTGCTGGAACTTTTCATGCTCCTCTTGCTGCCCGGTCGCCTTCAGGGCCGCTTGGTCGCTGGCCGAGACCCCGCTGGAATGCACCGGATCGCTGCCGCCGCCGCCGCCGTGGCCGGCGTGATGGTGGGCGTGGTCATGGCCACCCGCGTCGGCTTGCTCTTGCAATTGCATGTCCAAGGCGGCTTGCTCGTCGGCCTGGGCTTGCGCCTGTTCCAACTCCAATTGCTCGGCCTCGTCGGCGCCGTCGGCATGGCCGGCGTGCTGGGTGCGGACCGGCCGATGGGCGGTCTGGGCCTGCGCCGTTTCACCGGACTCGGCGGGCAGGCCGGCATGGTTGGCGGCGCTCTGACGGCGTGGCGGCGGGGTCGGAACGCGGCCCTCCTCGTGCGACGCGGCCGCGTGACCGGCCTCGCCTTCGGCGTGCGCCGCCTCGGCGCGCGGCTTACCGAGCTCGGAAATCAAATGCAGACCGCCCTCCAGCGCGCCGTCGAGCGCCTTCTTGGCGACCCCGCTGTCGCGCACCATCTGCATCAGGCGGTGGCGCGTGCCGCTGCCGGCCTGGTTCATCCGCGGCGGCTGATCGCCCGGCTGCAAACGCTTGTCCAGCGATTGGTGGGCGCCCTTGAGCGCGTCGGACATCAATGCTTTCGCACCTGGCAACACTTGGGCGCCAAAACTGCGCGCCGCATCTTTCACGGTCTGGCTTTGGGCCAGACTATTGAAGCCGAACATGGCGGCTGTGACTATCGATCCCATGATCTTTCCCGATAAATAAATTGGCAAAAATCGGATGACCCTTGCCTACTGCGGTTTTGTATCAGTGTCTGAGTGGTGCGCGCCGGCGCGATGGTTCCGCGCGCCGGTTGGCCAGCCTTCACTAGCACACAACGTTGCAAGATAGATACAGCTTGATGAGACTTGTTGAAAAATTTCAATCTTGCCAATCGGTACAATCAAACCTTTAATTAATCGGCAATTTATTTACTCACGGCAATTTTGTTTTGCACCCAACACGCATTAAAGCCCGCACATCAGCGGACAAAAAGGCGGACACGCTGTAATATCACCGGCATTGGCAATTTATTTACTACAGGCATTGTTTCTGAATGCCAAGCCAGCTTGGCGGCGGCATCAATAAAGGCAAACCATGCATTTCAATGTTGCGCGTTACGCTGTTCGATCGGCCCTTTTGCGCGTCGCGCTGAGCGGGGCGCTGGCCGCCGCGGCCGGCGCGGCGCCGGCGCAAACGCCGGCCTGGGCCGACCCGGGCGCGGTCGCCGGCGACACGCCACGGCCGAAACGGGCGGCGCACAAGAAGCCGAGCGCAGCGCCGGCCGCCGCCCAGCCGGCGTCGGCGCCGGTGTCGCTGACCCTGCCGGCCGCCCCGGCCGCGCCGACCAGCTGGGACGTGCGCCTCGCCGACCGCACCCTGAGCATGACCTTCGCGCGCTGGGCCGGCATGGCCGGATGGCAATTGATTTGGGAACTACCGCTGGACTATGTTATCGATGCCAGTACCCAGATCGGCGGCAGCTTCGAGGAAGCGGTGGAGGCGGTCGCCAACAGCATGACGTCGGCCGAGACACCGATGCAGGTCATCTTCTACAAGGGTAATAAAGTGCTGCGTATCGTTTCCAAGGTGAGCCCGTGAACGGCGCCCGCTCCGCGCGTTCGCGCGTCTTGCATACGCGCCTCTTGCGCGCGCGCCATGGCGCCGGCCTGTTGGCGCTGGCTTTGCTGAGCGCCTGCGGCGCCATGAAACAAATGGATCAACGCATCGACACGGCCGACGACCGCGCCAGCCGCCTGGCCAAGACGGTGGGCCAGGTCGACAGCCGTGGCGCGGCCACCCCGACCGTGGTGCGCGAGCCGGGCATCTGGATCGGGCGCAACACCGTCAAGCGCGACACCGATCCGCTGCCGGCCCTGTTCGACAAGCCGGCCACTTTCGACCGCACCGTGCAATCGCTGTCCGAATTCGCCGAGCGCATCACGCTGCGCTCGGGCGTGCCGACCAAGGTGGCGGCCGACGCGCTGGCCACGGCCGGGCGCGCCCCGGCCGCCGGCGCCGCCGCCGCGACGACGAACACCGCCAGCCCGGTCAAGATCGTCTACAGCGGCGGCAGCTTCAAGGGCTTGCTCGACACGGCCGCCGCCCGCTACGGCGTGTTCTGGAAGTACAGCAACGGCGCGATCCAATTCTTTAACCTCGACACCCGCACCTTCCAGATCAGCGCCATCCCGGGCGACGCCTCGCTCAACGCCAACGTGGGCAGCAGCGCCTCGACCGAATCGGGCGGCGGGGGCGGTGGCGGTGGTGGCGGCGGCAACATCAATTCCAGCAACACCCAAAACATCGCCGTCAAATCGGAGCTGTCGGTGTTCGGCAACCTGGAAAAAGCGGTCGCCATCATGCTCTCGGCGAACGGCAAGGTGGTGTCCTCGCCGGCCACCGGCACCCTGACCGTGACCGACAACCCGGCCACGCTGGAGCGGGTGGCCGCTTTCCTGGAAGCGCAAAACAAGACCCTGGCCAAGCAAATCATGATCAACGTGACGGTGCTGGCCGTGACCTTGACCAAGAGCGACAACTACGGCATCAAATGGAACCAGGTCTACAACACCCTGCGCAACCGCTACGGCATCACCAACGAATTGACCAGTATCGAAAACAGCACCTCGTTCTCGGCCGGCATCCTGAGCACCGCCGCCAGCAAATGGGCCGGCACCAACGTGGTGGTGCAGGCGCTGTCGGAACAAGGCAATGTGCGGCGCGAAACCAGCGCCTCGGTGGTGACCCTGAACAACCAGCCGGTGCCGATCCAGGTCGCCAAGCAAACCGCTTACCTGAAATCGTCGGAAACCACCCAGGGCGCCGTGGCCGGCTCGACCACCTCGCTCACGCCGGGCCAGGTCACCACCGGTTTTAATATGTCGATCCTGCCGCACATCTTGGAAAACGGCAGCCTGATGCTGCAATTTTCGACCGATATCTCTTCGCTGCGCAATCTGCGCTCGGTCAGCTCGGGCAGCAGCAAAATCGAGTCGCCCGAAGTCGATACCCGCAATTTCCTGCAACGGGTGGCGATGAAGTCGAACGAAACCCTGATCATCAGCGGCTTCGAGCAAACCGACGACAATATCGACCGCAACGGGGTCGGCACGCCCGCCAATTTGTTCCTGGGCGGCTTGTTCAAGGGCAGCGCCAACAAGGAAGTGATCGTGATCCTGGTGACCCCGGTCGCCATGAACGGCGCCTGACCGACCCGCCATGTCGCTCTATATCACCCAAATCGGCAAGCAAAAGTTCGTCTGCGGGCTGTTCTGGCAATCGCTGTCGCGTCCGCGCGAACTGCTGCAAGAGGCGCGCCAGCTGGCCGGCAAGATCGACGCCGACATGCTGGTGCTGCGCAAGGACCAGACCATGGCCCAGGCCGGCTATGCGGACAGCCGCGACGGCGCCCGCCGCGGGCAATGTTCGCTGGCCAGCGTGATCGCGGCCCGCCTCTCGGCCGAGGGCGCCAACTACGACGGCCAACAGCAACCGGTGCACAACTGGCTGGGCGCGTTCAAGCTGCCGGACGGCATGTGGGCCTATTGCGCCGTGCGCGACGCCAACTTCCTGCCCAACGGCGACTTCGCCGGCACCAAGGAAGAAGTGCTGGACCGCTTGCACGGCGACTACGGCCTGGGCGGCTGGAACGTGGTGGTGGGCGACCCCGAGCTGGAAGAACAAGGGTTCCACAATTTTCACGCGCGCCGCCTCGATCAACTGCTCACCTTCAAAAAGAGCGGCCAGCCCAAGGTGCCGGAAACCGCCCTGCTGCGGCCGGTCAAGACCCAGATCTCGCGCACCGCCCTGGCCGGCGGCGCGCTCGCCGTCTTGCTGCTGCTGGGCGCCGCCCTCACTTGGAAACAACAAGCCGCGCGACGCGACCACGAGCAGCGCGAGCAAGCCATGCTGGCGGCCCAGCGCGCGCTGGCCGGCAAGACCCAGGTGGTGGCCCCGCCCTGGCAACGCATGGCCCTGGTGCGCGACGTCATCCGCATCTGCGGCGAGCAATTGCAATTGATTTCGCCAGGCGGCTGGGAACTGGAGCAATACATTTGCACGCCCGGCAACGCCAATTATTTTTGGAAGCGCGGCAATTCGAACCTGGCCTTCCTGCTCGAACAAGTGCCGCAAGCGGTGGTGCAAGCGAACGGCGAGCGCGCCATCCACACTATTTTGCTCAGCATGCCGAGCGGGCGTAATGATTCCCTGCTCGGCGCCGACCAAGTATTGCATCCCCTGTTTTCCGGCTTGCAGCGGCTGGGTTTGAAGGCCGAGGTGACGCCGCTGCAAGTGAACGCGGCCGGCGCGCCGGGCGGCTTGTTGGGCGCGCTCCCGGCCGGCTTGCCGGGCGCGCCCCTGCCGGGCTTGGCGCCGGACTGGAAAACCTACAGCCTGAAGGTGGGCCTGGGCACCCTGGCGCCGCGCGAAGTGGCCGACTTGTTCGACCGGCCCGGGGTGCGCCTGGATAAATTTACCTACCACGCGGGCTTGTGGTCCGTTGAAGGATTGATCTATGCAAAATAAATTTCCACCGTGCGGCGCGGCCGCCATGCTGGCCGTCGTGCTGTGCCTGCTGAGCGCGGGCGCCGCCACGGCCCAGTCCACCGCCGAACAACTGAGCCAAATCGAAAACGACACCCTGGTGCTCAAGGCGCAAGAGCGGCAGATGGCCGTCAAGCTGCAACTGGCCAACCAGCAGGCCGAATTGACCGCGCGCCAGACCGACAGCGGCCGCGCGGCGGCCCAGCCGGGACGCGGCGGCGACCCCACCATCGTCTCGATCGAGGGCATCGGCGACAAACTGTACGCCACCTTGATGATGACCAACGGCGCCAGCATCGACGTGCAAAGCGGCGACACCCTGCCCAACGGCATGCGCGTGTTATCGATACGGGCCAACGAGGTGCTGGTCCAGGGCGACAAGAAACAGCGCATCCGCCTGGCCGGCGGCGCCCCGGCGGCGCCCGCCTACAACGCGGCGGCGGCGTCCAATCCGCGCCAACCCTTCATTCTGCCTCCCCTGCCCCCGGGCATGTTGAACGGACCGAAAGGAAATCCATGACGCAATCGAGCACGTCCGGCCCTCCCACTCAACGCGGCGCCAGCACCCTGACACTGGGCAGCGGCGACAGCCAGGAATTTTTGGTCGCCAACGTACTGAGCCGCACCGGCGCCCTGATGGCCAGCGACGAGGAAAGAAAACTGCTCTGCCTGCTGTCCGACGGCCGCCTGCTGGTGGCCGGCGGCCAGGCGCTCAACCCGCACGTGCAATCGTATCAGGCGCGCCTGCAGCGCATGAAGCACCCGTTCCACATCGTCACCTCCAGCATCGAGATCATCAGCCGCGCCTACCAGTCCGGCACCGGCACCGCGCGCCATCAAGAACACTCGATGATGCAAGTGACGGCCAAGGACTTGCTGGCCAAGGCGTGCCGCGAGCGGGCTTCCGACATCCACATCCGGGTCAACCGCCTGAGCACCGAATTCTATTTCCGCATTCATAACGACCTGGTCAAGATCGGCGGCCAAACCCGCGACTATGGCGAGCGCCTGCTGGCCACCCTGTACGGCGCCATGACGGCGGTGTCGGACAGCAGTTACAAACCGACCGAGCGGCAAGACGCCAGCATCGGCGACCGCGACAAGCTGCCCGACATGTTGTACGGCGTGCGCATCGCCACCGCGCCCACCAACGAAGGCAGCGTGATGGTGCTGCGCCTGCTGTACAACGACGCCGGCGAAGATGTCAATTTACTGCCGCTGGGCTTCAGCGCGGAACACGCCGAATTGATCGGCGTGCTCAAGGACCAGCCGATCGGCATGAACGTGATCAGCGGCCCGACCGGTTCCGGCAAATCGACCACCCTGCAGCGGGTGCTGACGGGCGAGATCATCGAATCGAACGGCACCATCCACGCGCTGACGGTGGAAGACCCGATCGAATACCCGATTCCGGGCGCGGTGCAAACCTCGGTCACCAACGCCGGCAGCGAGGAAGAGCGCTCGCGCATGTTCTCGGCCGCCATTTCCAACGCCATGCGGCTCGATCCGGACACCATCATGATCGGCGAGATCCGCGACCGCGCCTCGGCCCAGAGCGCGCTGCGCGCCGCCATGACCGGCCACCAAGTCTGGACCACCGTGCACGCCAACAGCGCGATGGCCATTATCGACCGCCTGGTCGACCTGGGCCTGCCGCTGAGCATGGTGGCCGACCACACCGTGATCACCGGCTTGATCAGCCAGCGCTTGGTCAAGGTGCTATGCCCGGGCTGCAAGAAAAACATGATGGAACACGCGCATGAAGTGGCGCCCGCGGTGCTGGCGCGCGTCAAGCACGCGGTGGGCGAATCGATCCAGTCGGTCTGCATCGCGGGGCCGGGCTGCGACAAATGCAACGGCCGCGGCACCATCGGGCGCACCGTGGTGGCCGAAGTGATCGTGCCGGACGCCCAGTTTTGCGATTATCTGCGCAACGGCGAAAAGACCCGCGCCATCGACTATTGGCGCGGCGCGCTGGGCGGACGGACCCTGATCGAGCACACCGCCGAGAAAGTGGCGGCCGGCTTGATCGACCCGCGCGTGGCCGAGAAATCGGTCGGCCACCTGACCCAGCTGGCCAGCCTGCCGGTGCACCGCCTGGGCGTGGAATTGAAGGAGATTTTGCGTGCGGTTTGATCCGGAACGGGCCTGGGCGCGTTTTCAATTCACCGATACCAAGCGGCTGCGCATGTATCGCAAGATCGCCAAGATGCTGGCCAACGGCTTGCCGCTGCTGCGCATCTTGGACGAACTGCGTTTGCGCGCCTCGCACAACGGTAAAAACAACCGCGAGGCGATGGTGCTGATTTACGACGATTGCCGCCAAATGGTGCAAAACGGCCGCATGCTGGCCGAGGCGCTGGCCAACTGGGTGCCGCACAATGAACAGATTATTATCATGGCGGGGGAACAATCGGGCCGCCTGGAGCATACGCTGACCGCCATCATCAATGTGGTGCAGGCGACCAGCAAAATCCGGCGCGTGATCATGTCCGGCATCGCTTATCCGGCCGCCATTTTTTCCCTGATTATCATCTATGTCTACGTGTTCGGCACCCAGGTGGTGCCCCAATTCGCGCGCATGGTGGACCCGGAGAAATGGCATGGCTCGGCGCGTTCGCTGTACGTGATGTCCCAGCTGGTGCAGCATTGGATCGTTCCGATGCTGCTGGTATTGGCGGCGCTGGTGGCGCTGGTGCTGACGTCGATGCCGCGCTGGCGCGGCAATTTGCGCGTCATAGCCGACCGTATCACGCCGTATTCGATTTACCGGCTGCTGGCCGGCAGCAGTTTTTTGTTGGCGTTTTCGGCCTTGCAGTCGGCCGGCATCACGGTGGAAAAATCCTTGATGCGCATGTCGGACGCGGCCCAGCCCTGGTTGCGCGAACGGCTGGACGGCGCCCTGATGGGGGTCAAATCGGGCTTGAACTGCGGCGAGGCGCTGCGCAACTCGGGGTACGGCTTTCCCTCGTACGAGGTGATCGAGGACTTGTGCGTCTATGCCGAGTACAAGGGATTCACCGAGGCGCTCAAGACCTTGGCCGACGAATGGATCGAAGACGGCGTGGAAAAAATTTCGGCCCAAATGAAAATTCTCAACGGCTTTGCTATCATCAGTCTATCGCTGGTGCTTGGTTGGTTGGTGACCGGATTCTTCGGCTTACAGCAAGAAATCGCGAACTTGAGCCGTGCTGTACATTAGGGCCTCATGGCACCGTAGCGTGAGTAGTAGCAAAGCAGCAGTGTCGTACCAGTAGTAAGCGTCGATCAGAACGCTTTTTTTATAACACCACCAGGAATCGCCATGAAATACGTCAGCCCAATTTCGTCGTCCCCTCTGTTGCTTGCACGCCGCCAGCGCGGCGCCTCGCTGCTGGAAGTTATCGCCTACCTGGGCATCGCCGCCATCGTCGTGCTGGGGGCCGTGTCGCTGCTGACCAGCGCGTTCAGCAACGCCCAATCGAATCGCACGCTGGAAGAAGTGGTGGCGCTGCGCACCGGGGTCAAACGGCTGTATATGGGGCAGACGTCCAGCTATGGCACTGAAGAAATCACGGAGCAAATCATCAAAGCGGGCATTGTGCCGTCCACCTTGTCGCGCACCACTACCACCATTACTAATGCATGGGGTGGAACTGTTACGATCACCGGCGCCACCAACAACTTCAACATCAGTTATGCAGGCGTACCACAGGCAGCATGTATTGGCTTGCTCAGCGGTGCAACAGGCTGGGTCTCGGTCAAGGGCCAAGCTGATGCGATTACAG
>JAYVUV010000186.1:0-8804 GCA_043787615.1 Janthinobacterium sp.
TTCTACGGCGACCGTGGCGGGTCTTGTAACCTAGTTTTGAAGTTCACTCCGCAAGCTGGTCAGACTTACGAGGCGGTCACCGAGGCAAGTGCAGAGCGCTGTCGCGTGACGGTGATGGTCCGTGACCCGTCAGCGAGGCTGGGACTGCGGCTTGAACCCAGCGCCGTCAATGCGCCTAGGTTCTGCGAAAAACCGCTGGTTCAGTAGCGCCTATTCGTCGGTAGTCGTTTGCCAGCGAACTTGGGCATAACGAGGTGACTTAAATGGCCTTCATGATTAAAGGCCGTTTTTGTTTGTTTCGCAAAACAGCAAACTACGATCAACGCCGGTGTCGAGAAAATCCAAGTCACTGCCTAGCGTTTTAATGTCCCGAGTCCCTTGTCTTCGCATAATCATCAACTAGTAAAATCGCAGACGATGACACCAGCCCCAAGTTTGCGCGGCGCTACGCTACTGTAGCGCCTGTCACGGCGGCATCCGCCCGCCCGATCTCCGCCGACACGGACTGTAAAAATGCTTTCGCCTTGGACTCGGAGGAGTTCCATCCCGTCCGCCTGGAGACGCTTCCACCAATGCCAACAAAATTCGCGATCGCGCCGCTTTCCAAACCATTCGCGAAGATTTTCCCGGCGGCGGCCGGGAGGCTGCGCATCGGCGCCCATTTATCCTGTTTTTTATTGGCCAGAGCGTCACCCAGCTTTTGTTTCAGCGCCGGTCCCGCCACGTTGTTTTTCCAGTTGATGAGATCGGGCGAGCGATAATTTGAAATCGTACTGAGCGTCATGCCTCCGGCCTGCATCGCCCACCACACTCCCGGGGCAAATTTATGGCCCGCGACGGAAGAGATTTTTCCCACGGCGCCCAGCAATTGGGAAGATTGACTGCCCGCCAAGCCCGCCGCCTGCAAGACGCTGGCGCCTTTTTGCGCCGCCATCCTGCTGACTTTGACCGGATCTTTCGCCTGCTCAAACCCATAGCGTATCGCCGCCCGCGCCGTATGGGGACGATGCGAAAGACTGCCCAAGATGGAATGGGTGGATTCGCCGCGCTCCGCCATGGTTATCGCGAACATTTCCAGGATCGCCTTGCCCTCATCGGATAAATTAGGGATGCACGCTTTGGGATCTTCCGCGCTGAGCAATTTTTTCAGCACGCCGAGATCGGCTTGCAGTGTTTTCAACATGGCTTTGTTGGTGTCGATAGGATTTCCCTCACCAGCATCGCTGCCATATTTTCGCATTTCTTCGCTCAGTATGCCGAGGCCTTCGACCAAGCCCCTCGCGCCCACGGCCTTGCCTCCCGCCCCCACCACGCTCGCGACCATTCCCGCGCCTTGATAGGTCATATGGCGCACGTCTTTTGTGAGCTCGGCGGCGGTCTTATACACCGACCTCGCCCGCCCGGCCCAGAGATTCGCGTGAGCTGTTTGGACCGGCTCCGCTTGATTTTCGATATCGGCCCGGGCAACCTCCCCTTCGGCTGTCGGCCGCTCGGCATCGGGGAGCGCATTTTCCGCCGCGTCGATCTGCTGTTTCAACTGTTCGATCTGCGCTTGCACCACCTCGCCGGCGAGTTTGACCCGGGTTTGAATCGGCCCGCTGAAATAGCGCCTGATATGGTCGGGCGTGACCGGATTGAACAGTTTCAGGAACATGGTCAGCTTCTCCTGTTCCTTGGCCATCCCGCCCACTTTCGCTCCGTGCATGAGCCCTATCTGACCCGCCCACGCCGTGCCGGCATAGCCCAGCAGAGCCCAGGCCGGATGGCCATAATAGGACAGGCACGCGGCGCCGACATTGCCGAGCATGCGCAAGGCCCGGTAATGGCTTTGCGGCATTTGGTTGACCGCGTTGATACGCGCGGCCTCGACGCATGTGACATATTGTTTGAGGGCGGTGTCCACGATATCGCGCGCCTTGACGAGGTCACCGCCCGATTTGAATTTTTCCGCCTTGGCCAGTTCGCTCGTTAAATCGTTGGCGGCCTTGACAACCGAACTGAGTCCCAATTTTTCGTCATCGGGCCGCAAGTTGCAACCGCCATTGTCCACCAGCGCCTGGGCCGGCAGCGTGCACATATGCGAGATGGTGTGCGATCCGGGCACCAGCGCAAGGTTGGAAAAGGCCCCCGCCAAATAAAAGCCGGTCGCGACCGGGCCGCTACCAAAGAGAGCGGGAATGATGGCCGGAGCCGGTTGCAACACCAGGTTTCCGACCAAGTTCGCCGTCTGGTAGACTTTCGCGCTTTCCGCGTTGCCCGTATCGAGGGTGCCGGAAGTTTTTCGGCCATGATGTGCCAAAGCCGTTTCACGTCCGGCCGCGCCGGGCAGTTCCGAGGCTTGCCGGATTTGCTCGGCGCTGTCTTGCGAGCTGTGGTCCATCACCTTTTTCAAGGCCTCGATCGCAGGCTCGTAATCGGGCGCTTTATTTTGTTCGGCCGCCACCGTCAATGCTTGACCAACCAGCCCATTGACTTGTTCGCATATCCGCTGAAGCCGCGCCTCGTCGCCCATGAAGTTTTTCTCGATGCCGAACGCGCCGGCAAAAAGAAGTAATCGTTGATCCTGCTCGTTTGGCGAAGCGACGGCGGGCCGCATGATTTCCACGCCGTGCCGTTCGGTGCCGGCTTCAGTGTTCACTTCGATGTCCCCCGCGACGGCAGCGATGTCGCCGAACTCCCTGGCCGGCGACGGCTTCGCGTCGAGCAGCGCCCGTATATCGCGTTCGCTCCCTTCCAACGGTCCTTTTCCGCGCGCCGTCAGGCTGGCATTACCAGCAATATTGTTAGCCGAGGTGCTGCTGGACGCTTGCGTGGCCGGCGCAATACGTGGTTCCAGAGCGATGGCCGCGTTCGAATCCTGAAGCGAGGGAGAGGTTTTCATTTTTTACCCGTGAAATTTTTTAAGAGCATCGCTTGTCTACTTCGCCCATGCGTCGGCATACCCGATATCGCCATCTCGGCCGCATCGGCACGCGCCGCGCCGCCGCCATAAAGATAGTCCTTCCATTTACTCAGTTGATTCGCATAGTGCTCCATCATCCCCATCGCGCCGGCCCCGGTCAGGCCGGTCAGGGGCAACATGCTGGAAAACAGGACGTGGCCGGTGGTGGCGTTGAGGCTAAACCGCCGCGCTCCAACGTATTAACCATATCCACATTCGCCACCAGCAGTAATTTGACGAATTCAAAACTGGCGACATCGGCCGGATGGTCGGGCAGCGGGCCGAAATCGCAAAAGACCACGCAGCGGTCCGGGGCGGCGGCCCCTCCATACATCAAGGAAAACGAGGTGCCGAACGCGGTGATATTCGCGTTTTCATATAGTTGGCGCGGCCGGGGATGCGCGATGATCAGGCATAGCTCGTCGATGACGCGACAGTGCTTTTCATAACTCATGCTGGATCTTCGTATTCTTCATCTGTCAGGAACGGCTCCGCCGGACGATCTTCAGGGGGAGATAATAGAAAATAGGATGTGCGCCACGCATGGGCGTCTTCGGCAAAGTGCCGCAGCATGTCCATTAATGCCTCGGCATGCAGACCGGCCATGGGCACGACGCCGGTGAGCAGGATTTCATGACGCAGCGGACTCAAACCAAAACGCATTCCGCCCGGCGCGAAAAGCTTCAGATTGGCTTCCAGCAAACGCGCCATAACCATCGGCAGCAGCGCGACCGGCGCGACGCCGTACTTGCAGCAGACGACCAGGCCATCCTCGTTACCGTCTCCGCCATGCGCGAGAAAAAATTCGACGCCATTTATTTTCAGTGCCGCCTGGTCGTACAAGCGCGAGGCGTTTTCGAGCCCGTAGCGAGTACAAAAATCATCCATCAGCTGGCGGTAGGAAAAATGGCTCATAGGGGCTGGATACTAATTCGGCATATTAAAAATAAGTGGCCGCCATGCCAAAACGGTTCCATTTTTTGGGTTCGTCAAGCCGGCATTGCTGGATTAGCGCAGATCGCCGCTTTCAAAGTACACCGTCCCGCTTACCGTCGTCGCGGCGCCCAGCTTGGCGGCAAGGGCGCGCGCCAATACCGCGTCCGGCGGCTGGCGCAGCGACGTTTTCGGCACACCGATCTCGCCCTCCGGCGCGTCTCGCGCGTCGCGGCCCGCTAGGCCGGGCGCCGCACATCCATGTCGCCGTTCAGCGCGAACGGCAGCGCCCTGGCCCAGCGATTGGACGAAAGAGAAAAACTGAGCGCGCGCACTTGGTGATACCAGCCGGCAGGCACATACAACAGCTCCCCGGGATGGATGATCAATTCAAGCATGGTCGCCTGGCGCGCCAGCGGGAAGCGCGCGAAATCGGGCGCCTCGGGATCGAACGGGGAGCCAAACAAGATGGCGTTGGCTTCCCGAGGGTAGAGAAATTCGTCATGGTGCGGCGGCGATAAAAAAATGCGCTTGCTGCCCCAGATCTGCGCGAAGATATTGTCGTCGTAGTCGCAGTGCAGCGGCGTGACCGTGCCGGCCGGTCCGATCCAAAACCGGGGCGGCCCCATTTTGTCGAGATACGCGGGCCAGTGGCACATCCCGTTCAATTCACGCAATTCCAAATTACCTAGATACGGCGGCAATTCGTGGACGCCGGCGTCGACCAGGTCCAGATACGCCAGCATCGTCATGTCTTGCATGGCCCGATCCGGCGCGAACGCCGTATTGATATAGTCGCCCACGCGCGCGCGCACCGGCAGCGCGCCGAATCGCTCGCGCAGAATCGACGGCGCGAGCGCGGTCAGCGGCCACCGGTCGACCAATCCCGTGACCATGAACGGCAAACCGGCCGACGCGCGCGCGCGAAACGCCGCCGCGTCCAGCGCCGGCACGCGCGGCACGGCGGAAATGGATGTCGCCGCGCGTCCGGCCCGGCGGATCGCATCGCGCATCGCTTGAATCGACACCACGCCGCGCACCACGGCGTCCTTTTGCTCGCGCGTCTGCTTTTTGGCCAGCGCGTCCTCCGGAGACAAGGCCGGCAAGGGCGGTAAGCGCGCCACCCTTGCCGGCGGAGACTCCCGATCCCGTCCCGTCAGATTCTTCTCTTCTGCCATACCCTCACCGATTGTGTCGCGGGCGCGCGTTTCACGCCGGCGCATAGCATAGCGTATGTCCCACCGAATGCCAACCACGGATCGGCGTCGCGGGAATGGAACTTTATGGCCGCCCGCACCATTCATCGTTGACATTCCAGGAGGGAATTTGTATGGCTTTCAGTGTCGGCTCACATACGTTCAGCTTATCGGCCATGCTCACCAGCAAGGCGAAAACCGGCGATAAACCGAACGCGAGCGGTCCGGCGACGGGCGGCCCGGCACCGGCCGGCACCGAACGCCTGGCGTCGGCGGGAAACTACGCCGGCGCGGGGATGCGTAGCCGTTTACTGAAAAAATTTCATAGCGCAGGCCCCAAAGCCGCCGACAGCCTTTCCTCCAACGACAATATCGCGGCGATTTTACTAGGCGCGCTGGAAACGGCGACCCGTAAATTCTGCCGCGATGCCGAGCCGATTCAACATGAAATAGGTAATTGGTCGCGCGACCCGAGCGCGAGCCTGGACTCGACGCTGAACCCGTTCAATAAAGCCAAAACCGGCCTCCCCCCCGGCACCGACAAGAACGACGGCTTGCGCTCCGGCGTCACCGGCATGCTCGACGGCCTCGGCAAGCCCGAATGCGCAGCCCATCCCGTCCTGAAAGAACGCGCGCGCACGCTCAAGGAAGCGGTGTTGTTCCGCACCGCCGAGGGCAAGGATATCAAGCTGATCGCCTTCGCCACGCCCGGCCCCGCCGGCACGGGCGGCATCGACGATTTGAAGCTTGCCCTGCCCGACCGGGCAAAGATCGCGGCGCGTTTTTCGCACGCCCTGTCCGATATGCGCGATTTGGGCGAGGCGCACGGTAAAAACGCGTGCGAGCTAGCGCCGATGCGTTTCGCCGCCGGCGACGTGATCGAGCTGGGCCGGCCGGCCAGTTCGGCCCCGTCCGAGCCGGCGCCAAGCGGCTTGTCGCGCGCCACCGCATTGCGGCGGCCCGGCAGCACCTTCGCGACCCGCCGCGCGGCCAACGACGCCGTGCGCCAGAACGGCGGCCCGCGCCCGCCAGCCGCCCGCGCGCCGATGCCGGAGCGCCCGATCGACATGGATCGCCTATTTCAGGACGCGCGCGCCTTTTTGACGCCCGATGAATTCGCCAAGACCAGTCGCGGTGAAATCGATCTGATGGATATGGTCGACGTCATCAAGCAGCGCGCCGCGCTGAACGCGCCCGGCGGCGACTTCCTGCCCGCCTACAGTCCGAAAGCGTAACGCGCGCCGGGGGCGAAGGCGCGGCCACGCGCGCTTGCACGGACGACCCGGCGCCGCGATCCCGGCCGCGTGACGCAAGCCGACTCGGCGCGCGCCGGCGTCTACAGTTGGCGCGTCTTAAACGTGTCGCACTGCGCCACTTCGCCGCTGTCGATTCCTTTGCTGAACCAGCGCACACGCTGCTCCGAGCTGCCATGAGTGAACGAATCGGGCACCACCTGCCCCTGGGCCTGACGCTGCAAGGCGTCGTCGCCGATGGCCGTGGCCGCCTGCAGGGCGGTTTCGATATCGCCTTTTTCCAGAATTTTGCGCGCTTGATTGGCGTGAAACGCCCACACGCCGGCGAAGCAATCGGCTTGCAATTCCAGCCGTACCGATAGCGCGTTGGCTTGTTTTTCGGACGCGCGTTGACGCGCTTCATCGACCTTGCCGCTGATGCCCATCAAATTTTGCACGTGATGTCCTACTTCATGGGCGATGACATAGGCCTCGGCGAACTCGCCGGAAACGTGGAAGCGCTGCTGCATCAAATGGAAGAACGTCAGATCGATATATACCTTCCGATCGCCCGGACAGTAAAACGGACCGGTCGCGCTTTGGCCGGTGCCGCAGGCGGTCGGCGTGCTGCCGGAAAAAAGCACCAGCTTGGGACGCACGTAATTGCCGCCCTGCGCTTGAAACAAGGTGGTCCAGGTATCTTCCGTGTCGGCCAGCACGGTGGAGACGAACTTGGCCACGGTGTCGGACGCCGGCGGCGCATGCGCGGGCGCTTGCCGCACCGGCGCGACCGAGCCGCCGCCACCGCCGCTTAACAAATTCAAGATCGTGACCGGGCTGACCCCGAAAACGTAGGAACCCACCAAGGCGATGACGATGGTGCCGATGCCCATCGAACGCCCGCCCAAATTGAATCCGCCACCACCACCACCGTCACCGCCGCCCTCATCGCGCCGGTCTTCCACGTTGTCGCTCTCGCGATTGCCTTCCCACTTCATATTCTTGACTCCAGCGCCAGTCGATCATGTTTGCCCCTGCGGGGAAACATACGTTAATGTTTCGCCACTATACGCCGAGCGGCCGTCCCCATGGCGCATGGTTGGCCGGCGCGGCGCCCGAACCAAGCAAGGCGCGCAAGGTGAGGCGCGGTGATGGCGTGGCCGGTTCCGGTTTTTTATCCGCTACCGCAGCCGATGGCATGCCGAGTTTTTCCAGGCTGGCCAGGTCCGGCGATGCAGGATTGTGTGGCCGCCGATCCGTATGCGGGGAGCGATTTGGGCGGTGCCGGCGCATGCGCCCATGGCACATGGCGACGCGGCCGCACGCCGGCCGCGGTCCGAATGCGCCCTATGCGCGCTCGCGCATATGCTGGAGCGTCATGCGCGCGGCGTCCGGCGACATGAAGTCGTCCAGGGCGCCGGCGGCGTCGCCCGCCGCCTGCCGCGCGCGCTCGAACATGGCCGTCTCGTAGCGGCGCACGGCGGCGCGCCAATCGTCCGACTCGGCCAGGCACTGCGCCAGATCGGCCGCGTCCAGCATGGCGTGGTTGACGCCCTGCCCCGTGAACGGCGACATCACGTGCGCCGCGTCGCCGATCAGCGTCAGCCCCGGCCGGTTTTCCCAGCGCAGCCCGACCGGCAGCGCGTAGAGCGGGCGCGTGAGCGGCATGCCCGACGATCGCAAGATCAACTGCAACAGCGCCGGCGCCCAGCCGGCGAAGTGCGTCGCCAGGCTGGCCCTGGCCGCGAGCGGCGCCACTTCGCCGGGCGCCGCCGCGCCGTGCCAATCCGACGCCACGCGCAAGGCCGCGTACACGCGGATATGCGCGCGGTCGTTGCGTTGCGCGATCAAGCCCTTGCCGTCGCCCAGCGCGAACAGGGTGCCGTGCCCGACCAGCTTGGCCAATTCGGGCTGGCGCAGGTCGGCCTCGTCGATGCCCATCTCGATGAAACTCACGCCGGTATAAACCGGCTCGGCGGCGCACAGCAGCGGACGCACGCGCGACCAGGCGCCGTCGGCGCCGATCACCAAATCGACCTCCTCGCCGCCGCCGTCGGCGCACCCCACGTGGTAACGGCCGTCGGCGCGCGGCGTCGCCGCTTTGAACTTGGCGCCCCAGCGCACCACGCCGGGCGCCAGCGCCGCGAGCAACATGTCGCGCAAGGCGCCGCGATCCACCTCGGGCCGCGCGCGGTCGGCCGCGTCGGCGTCCTCGTAGAGCAGCGCGCCGGTCTTGTCGTAGAGCCGGGTCTCCTGATCCTGATAGCGGGCGATCTTAGCGAACTCGGCGTCCAGCCCGGCGCGCCGGATCGCCAATTGACCCGAATCGGGGTGCAGGTCGAGCGTGCCGCCTTGCGGGCGCGCCAGCGCGTCGGCGTCGCGCTCGTACACGCTGACCGCGCACTGTTGCTGTTGCAGCAAGCGCGCGAGTGTCAAGCCGCCCGGGCCGGCGCCGATGATGGCGACACGCAAATTTTTTAATCCTTGTTGCATCACGCATCC
>JAYVUV010000187.1:0-2385 GCA_043787615.1 Janthinobacterium sp.
GTGCCTTCAACCGCTCGGCCACGCTTCCTCTGCTGCGCATTATACCTAAAACACCGCCCGATGGACACCAACAACCCGCTTCCGCCGCGCCCGCAACCCACCCGGTACCTACTCGGTCCCGATTCCCCAATTTTCGCGCAGCGCCTGCTCGAACTCGGCCGCCGCCAACGGCGGCGACAGCAAATACCCCTGCACCTCATCGCAGCCATAACGCTTCAAAAACGCCAACTGCTCGACCGTCTCCACCCCTTCCGCGATCACCTTATGCTTCAACTGACGCGCGATACTAATAATAGTGGTGGCGATCGCGCTATCGTTCACATCGTCGGGAATCCCGGTGGTGAACGAACGGTCGATCTTCAACGTATCGATCGGAAACCGCTTCAAATAAGACAAACTCGAATACCCGGTCCCGAAATCGTCGAGCGACAACGACACCCCCTGCACCGTGATCCGGTCCATGATCCCGATCACGCGGTCGATATTATTCATCAACGCGCTTTCCGTGATCTCCAGCTCCAACCAGCCCGGCTCCAGGCCGTAACGCTCCAAAGTCTCGGCCACCCGCCCCGGCAACGCCGAAGTGAACTCACGCGCCGCCACATTAACCGCCAACCGAAACGGCGGCAACCCGGCCCGCTTCCATTCCTGCGCCTGCGCGCACGCCGCCTCCAACACCCATTCCCCGACCTGTATCACCAACCCGGTCGCCTCGGCCAGCGGAATGAATTCATTGGGCGGCACCAAACCCCGCTCCGGATGATGCCAGCGCACCAAAGCCTCGGCACCGATAATCCGCCCGCTCACCAAATCGAACTTGGGCTGATAATGCAGCCGCAACTGACCATTGCCCAACGCGTGACGCAAGCCGACCTCGATGCGCATCCGCTCCTGCATGCCCAGATTCATATCCTGGCTATAAAAAGTCACGCTTTCATGCCCGCTGTCGCCGCCCTGCTTGGCCCGGAACATGGCGATATCGGCCTGCCGCAACAGGGTCTCCGCATCGTTGCCATCCTGCGGAAAAACGCTGATGCCGATGCTCGCGCCGACCCGCAAATCATGACCCTCGATCAGAAAGGCCGGCATCAGCGACGCAAGCAGCTTTTGCGCCAGCATGCTGGCCTCGAAATGCTGGGTCACGTCGAACAGACCAACGGCGAATTCGTCCCCGCCCAGCCGCGCCACCAAATCCTGCTCGCGCAGCACGGCCCGAAAACGCAGCGAGATTTGGCGCAGCAATTCGTCGCCGATGCGCCGGCCCAGCGCGTCGTTGATCAGTTTAAATCGGTTCAAGTCGATAAACAGGATGCAGCCCAGCTTGTGATTGCGCTGAGCGTTGATCAAGGCTTGGTCCACCAGCTTGGTGAGCAAGGTCCGATTCGGCATCCCGGTCAAGCCGTCGTAATACGCCAAATCGTGGATGCGCTCTTCGGCCAGCTTGCGCTCGGTGATGTCGGTGATGTAGGCGATCATGCCCACCGGCCGCTCTTCGATATCGCACAGCGGCGACAGCGACAGGCTGGCCCAGAATACTTCGCCCGATTTTTTGCGCCGCCGCACTTCCATCAGGCGCCCGCCCTGGCCCACGATGCCATCCTTGAAGTCGGTCGAGTCTTGCTCCGACAAGAACACGATGTTGCAGCCGATCGCTTCCACCGCGCTATAGCCGAACAGCCGCTCGGCCCCCTTGTTCCAACTGGTGATGTAGCCGGTCAAGTCGGTGGTCAGCACCGATTCGTGGATCTGGTCCAGGATCTGTGACTTTTGCTGCAACTGGGCTTCCACTTGCAGGTAGGCGTGACTGGAACGCTGCGCCAGCGCTTGCACTTGCAGCACGTTGGCGGTGAGCCCGGCCAGGGTGGCCAGATGTCGCCGGTCCAGGTCGTCATAGTCGCGCCGCCCGGAAACGATGAAGCGGCCCAGGTACTGGCCCTCGAAGAAGATGTTTTGGCTGAGCGCCTCCTGGTCCGACACCGCCGCGCCGGTCTCGATTTCGGTGCCGGCCGAACCCGGCAGGTAGCGCCCCGCCGCGCTGGCCGTCACGCTGGCGGCGATGCGTCCCAGTTCGCGCTCCAACTCGCCGCCGTCCAGGTGCAGCACCGCCTGGCACAGTTGCGCGCCGCAGGCGAGAAGGTCGGGCGTGGAGCGGGCCGCCATCGTTAGCGGTTCCGGTTCCGCTGCGCCCGGGGGCGGCATCGATGGGTGCTGGCGGCGGACGGCGGCCGGAAGTCCCGCACGCGCGGCGCCAAGGCCGGCCGGGCCGCGGTCGGGCCGCTCGCCGGAATGATGCGCGCCGGCGCTGGCGCGGGCGAGGACGGCGCCAAGTCGGCCAACGCCAACGCCGCCCCCTCGCCGTCGGCGCGCGGCAAGCGTGGCGCCCCA
>JAYVUV010000188.1:0-2849 GCA_043787615.1 Janthinobacterium sp.
ACCTGGGTCGCGTCGTCGAACACCGATTGCAACAGCTTGACGATGGGCGCCTCTTCCAGCCCGGGGTTGGCGCTCAGGGCGCCGAAGTCGACCGAGACATCGCCCAGGTCTTGCTCGAGCTCGCGCGTCAATTCGGTGATGTTGTCGGTGCGCCGGTAGATGCGGTCGATGGCCTGCAAGACCTCGGTCTCGTTGACCACGGCTAACTCGATACTGCGCTTGACCAGGCGGGCGATCTCGTCATAAGCGAACAAATCGGTCGGGTCCGACATGCCGATCAGCAAGGCGCCGCGCCGGTCTTCCAGCACCAGGGCGCGGAAACGCCGGGCTTGCGTTTCGGGCAGCAAGCGCACGATGTCCGGTGTGATATTGTAAAACTTGAGATTGATGTAAGGAATATCGAGCTGCTTGGCCAGCGCGCCGGAAATCTGCTCTTCCGTTACATAGCCGTTTTCCACAAACACCCGCCCCAGCTTGCGGCCGGTGCGTTTTTGCTCGGTCAGCGCCAGTCCCAGCTGCTCTTCCGAGAGCAGTTTTTGTTGCACCAAAATTTCGCCGAGGCGAATCTTTTCTGGCCGGGCCATGCTGCTCCTCATTAATTGGTTTGGGGCATCTGTGCAGTCCATTCTATGCCACAACCTTGCGCTTCCCGAAGCGGGCCGACGCAATTTCTCGCTTCCCGCGCAACACTTGCCGGCCTTTGCCGCGCGCAGCGCGAAGCGGCGCGCTGGCCGCGTCTTTATTGCGCTACAGTCTGGTTTGGCCATTTGGATGCCTCCCCATGAGTATTCCAGCAGTGCAATTTCTCGATGTCGCGCAGCGTTACGGCAAGCAAGCGGTGCTGAGCGGGATCGACTTGCGCGTCGCCCCCGGCGAGTGCCTGGGCTTGGTGGGGGTCAACGGCGCCGGCAAGACCAGCTTGATCAAGTGCCTGTTCGATTTTTGCGCCATGGAACGGGGCAGCATCGAGATTTTCGGGCTGAGCAACCGCCTGCCGGCCGCGCGCCGGCCGCTGGCCTTCCTGCCGGAACGCTTCATGCCGCCGTATTATTTGACCGGGCGCGACTTCCTCGCTTATCTGCTGAGATTGCAAGGCTTGCCCTACCGGCCGGCGGCCGCCCAGGCCATGCTGGCCGCGCTCGACCTGGACCCGGCCGCCCTGTCGCGCACGGTGCGCCACTATTCCAAGGGCATGACCCAAAAGCTGGGCCTGGCCGCGTGCTTGTTGGCCGACAAGGCCATGTATGTGCTGGACGAACCGATGAGCGGGCTCGATCCGAAGGCGCGCGCCTTGCTCAAGCAGCAATTGGAACGGGTGCGGGCGGGTGGCGCCACCGTGCTGTTCACCTCGCACGCCCTGGCCGATATCGAACAATTGTGCGACCGGGTCGCCATCTTGCACGCCGGCCGCATCCGCTTCCTGGGCAGCCCGGCGCTGTGCCGCCAGCAATACGGCGCCGACGACCTGGAACAAGCCTTCATGCGTTGCATAGGCTGAGCCGCCCGCCATGTACCAGCGCCATTTCGGCCTCGCCCAAGCGCCCTTCGGCATCACGCCGGACCCGGCCTTTTTCTACGCCGGCAACGCGCGCGGCGAGATCCTGGCCGCCTTGCTGTACGCGGTCACGCACGGCGAAGGCATCGTCAAGCTGACCGGCGAGGTGGGCAGCGGCAAGACCATGCTGTGCCGCATGCTCGACGGCGCCTTGCCGGCCCGGGTCGATGCGATTTACCTGATCAACCCGAGTTTGCGCCCGGAGGAAGTGGTGTTTTCCATCGCCGCCGAGCTGGGCATCGAGAGCGCCGGGCGCCGCCACGACGAGGTGTTGCGCCAGCTTCAGCACGCCTTGATCGCGCGCCACGCGGCCGGCCGGCGCGTGGTGTTGCTGGTCGAGGAGGCGCAAGCGATGCCGCTGGCCACGCTGGAAGAGATCCGCCTGCTGACCAATCTCGAAACGGCGCGCGACAAGCTGCTCCAAATCGTGCTGTTCGGCCAGCCCGAGCTGGACGCCAGCCTGGACTTGCCGCGCATGCGCCAATTAAAAGAGCGCATCACGCACAGCTTCACGGTGCCGGCCATGGCGCCGGCGCTGGTGGCCGATTTCTTGGCCGTCCGGCTGGCCGCGGCCGGTTACCGCGGCCAGCCTTTATTCACGGCGCGCGCGGTCGAGCGCATCGCCGCCGTGTCGCAAGGCATCGTCAGGCGCATCACCATTCTGGCCGACAAAGCCTTGCTGGCGGCTTATACCGACGATTCGCCGGTGGTCACGGCGTCCCATGCGGCGGCGGCGATCCGCGACTGCCGCTTCGCCGGCCGCACGCGCTTCGGCTCGCCGTTCGGCTTGCCGTACGGCTGGCCGTCCGGCTTGTCGGCGTGGCTCGCGCGCCGCTGGGGCTAGTGTCGATGCCCGGCGAGCGTCACGAGCGTTGCAAAATTGTAGGCACACATGTGAAATCCGGCGAAAAGCGGGCACGACCGTCGATAGTGCTGGGTACCCGGAATATTTATGCTGTAGGATTAATTTTCCAATATCCTCATTAAATACTTGCGTTAAATCAATACCTTACAGCGTGACGAGAGCGGAACTACTATCCATGATAAAAGTCGCTGCTGCCTTGATGCCCGTGCGTTTGCCCGCTTCCTTACCCGCGCTGTGCTGGGCCGGCGCCCTGCTGAGCGGCTGCGCCGCGCCGTCCCTGCCCACCTCGCCCAGCCATGTGACCGAAGCGGCGCGCGCGCCGGGCGCCATTCCAGCGCCGCTGCAACAAAGCGCGGCCTTGCGCGCGCCCACGCCAGCGGCCAAGGTCGAGACCTATAGCGTCACCGTGCACAAGGTGGCGGTACAGTC
>JAYVUV010000189.1:0-9096 GCA_043787615.1 Janthinobacterium sp.
CCAGATGGACCAGGATGGTGGCGATGATTTGCGGATGCTCGTTGCGTATCAACTCGGACACCGATTGCGAATCCATCCACTTCAAGCTTTCGATGCCGGACGCGTCCTTGCCGCCCAGGATGCGCGACAGCAGCACCGACGCCTTGTCGTCGCCCAGCGCCTTGGTCAGCACCAGGCGGATATACTCGTCCGAGTCGAGCCCCACCGTGGAATTGACCTGGGTCTGGGCGCGGAAGTCGCCCAGCACCTCGACCACCTCCTCGTGTGCGATGCCCTTCATGGTGGCCATCGCCGCGCCCAGCTTGAGCACCTCGCGCGGGCCGAGAAACTTCATCACCTCGGCGGCCTCGGTTTCGCCCAGCGCCAGCATCAAAATGGCGGCTTTTTGCAGTCCCGTATTCTCAGTCATTATTGCCCACCCATGCTTTGATCACATTGGCCACCACCCGCGGGTCTTCCTGGGCCAGCTTTTTGGCCATGGCCAGGTTTTCGCGGTAGCCGGCGGCGGTGTTGTCTTCCAGCGCCTTCAATTCCGCCTCGGCCGTGATCGCGTCCTCTTTTTCTTCCTCGGTTTGGGGCGGCGGCTCCGGCTCGGGCGGCGGCGCGCCGATGTCGTCGATCTTGCGAAACACCGGCCGCAGCATCGGCCGCACCACCTTGAAAAACAGATACAGCAAAATCAGGGCGGTGATCAAGAACTTGGCCAATTCCTTGGCCATGGGCAGGTTGGCCGGATCGCGCCACCAGTCCAGCACCGGATCGGACGGCTTGTCGACCCCGTCGAAGGGCGAATTGGCCACGCTGAAACTGTCGCCGCGCTCCTTGTTGTAGCCCATCGCCTCCTTGACCAAATTATTGATCTGCGTCATCTCTGCCGGCGACAAGGCTTTCACCGTCACCTTGCCGCTCTTGTCCACCGTGCGCCGGTAATTGACCACCACCGCCACCGACAGCCGGCGCAAGCCGCCCATCGATTTCTGTTCGTAGCGCACCGTCTTGTCGACCTCGAAATTGGTGGTGGCGTCCTTGTGGGTGGGCGGGGCGGGCGGGGCGGCGGCCGGCGCGCCGGTCGGGGCGGCCGCGTTCAAAGGCGCGGTGGCGGTGCCCGGCGGCTGGTTCGACAGCGCGCCCGGCACGCCGGACGGATTGGCGTTGCCCGGGCCGGTGCTTTCGCTGGTTTGCTGGCTGCGGATGGCCGAGGCTTCCGGCGGCGAATTGGGCTTGTAACTTTCGGCGGCTTGCTCGACCTGGGAAAAATCGACGTCGGCGGTGGCCTCGGCCCGCACATTGCCGTCGCCGACGATGGGGATGATGATCGATTCGACTTGCTTGATCACGCTTTGCTGCATTTGCTGCACGTATTTCAGCTGGTTGGCGTCCAGATTCTTGTTCGCCCCGGCCTTGTCGCGGCCGCTGTCGGACAACAAGTTGCCGGCCTGATCGACCAGGGTCACGTTGGCCGGCAACAAGTCCGGCACGCTGGAGGCGACCAGGTGGACGATGGCGCTGACCTGGGCCGTGTCCATGCTGCGCCCCGGATGCAGGTTGAGCAGGATGGAAGCGGTCGGTTTTTGCTGCTCGCGCACGAACACCGAGGGCTTGGGCAGAGCCAGGTGAACCCGGGCCGAATCGACCGCCGCCACCGATTGGATCGAGCGGGCCAGCTCGCCTTCCAGCGCGCGCTGGAAATTGACTTGTTCGAGAAACTGCGACACCCCCAGTTTTTGGTTTTCCATCAACTCGAAGCCGACATTGCCACCCTTGGGCAAGCCCTGGGCCGCCAGTTTCAGGCGGGCGTCGTGCACTTGCTCGGTCGGCACCAGGATCGCGCCGCCGCCCTCGGAAAACTTGTGCTTGATATTGAGCTGGTCCAGCGCAGCCGTGATGGCGCCACCGTCGCGGTCGGTGAAATTGGCGAACAACACCTTGTATTCGGGCGGTTGGTTCCATATCCACAGCGCGAAGCCGATGGCGATCACGGCCGCCAAGGCCAGCGCGCGCAGGAAATTTTTGCCCATCGGGCTGCGCACGAAGGTTTGCAGGGACTGGCCCGGGCCGGCCGGCGCCGGCGGTTGATTCAGTTCGAGTTCTTCGGCTACTGCCATGGCGGGACGTCGTCATCAGGAGGAAACAGCGGGACCAAACCCGGAACGGGATGGGGCCATGGACACCATTATGTGACCGGGCACGGCTATTCAATCGATGAAACAGAGCCTCCTTTCGGCCCCTGCTCGGACCGGGACGAGGCGGCCGGGCCGGTATGCTTGGAAGCTGAATCGGCGTGCGTCCATTGTACGCGCCGCGTTCGCCAAGAAGACAGCGGCGGCTCCGTTCGCGGCGCTTTGTCTTCGGGCAGCAACACCGGCGCGGCGATCCATTTCGGGGCCGCGGGCCACACAGCGCAGGGAGGCTGCATGAGAACAGGCGGAATCGACAGCAGCAGGATCGAGGCCATGATTTCCCAGTTGAAGGCGGCGGCGACCCGTCCGCAAGCGGCGGTGCCGGCGATTCAAACGGAAACCCCGGCCGTCAAGGTGGATTTTTCCGACGCCTTGCAAGCGGCGCTCGGCTCGGTCAACAATGCCCAGAAGGAGTCGGAGGCGCTGGGCAAGCGTTTCACCCAGGGCGACGACACGGTCAATCTATCGGATGTGATGATTTCCATGCAAAAAGCCAGCATCGCGTTTCAAGCCACCTCGCAGGTGCGCAACAAATTGGTGTCGGCTTATCACGAGATCATGAATATGCAGGTGTAGCGGCTTGGCGAACCTCGGCTTGTCATCCCTGTCGCGTCAATGGGGGGCAATCGGACGGCGTCTTAGTTCGGACGTTTCAATTCCGTGTAGAAATTTTTTTGTCAGCCCATACTCAGCAGTAGCACAGATGCCGGGCAGTGCTTATCTGGATATAGTTGATATGCCAACAAAATTTCTTGTTTGTTGAATTTGTGCACAAAGATCCCAAACCAATCGCCCTTTTTTCTTCGCCGATTGCGGGCATGCTGGCGATCGCTTTTACAGCTTTCCAACACGGTCAAGTTCCAAATTGATAAGGAGTAAGGTGGCCATCCTTGGCCTCTTGCGTCGCCAGCAAAGTGTCTTTGATGAATTGTAAGGGCAGCTCGGGATGGTCTTCGACCGCCTTCCCGAGGCGCGCCCAATACTCGATTTGCATCGTGATGGAGCGATGTTCGGCAGCGGCATGCGGCTTAGCCATTTCAACAAGGTCATCCGATAATGTCAACGCGATGGACATGTCATCACCTATATTGATGAAGGTTTCAGCATGTCATAATGGCCGTGACATCGGGTACGGTGTCATGCAGCCGGTGCCAGCCTTGCCTTGTTCCCTTATTCGCCGAACGCATGGTCGCTCCGGTCGGGCTTTGCTCAACGTGTGCGTGTGCGATACGGATCGGCCACGCACGCCGCGCCGTCGCCGCATCGCCGAGTCCAGCATTCCACAAGCGCGGCCACATGCTGTCGATCATTGTATGCATTGCGCATGCCGGGTCCAAGCGCCTTGAACAAGGTGGCACCACCGTGTTGGTTCGGATCGGTCGCGCGCGCCGGCCGGACGGCGCCGCCGGGGCGCGCTTGGCTCAGCCCAGCCCGGCGACGCGGGCGTTGCGCTCGCGCTCGAGCTTGGTGATATAGCGCTGCACCAGGGCCAGCATCGGGCGCGGGATGTCGACGAATTCGCAGCCCAGCCGGCGGTTGCTCTTGTTGTTGAGCAAGGTCATGTCGAGCATATTGCGCACTTGCAGGGTGGTGATGACGGCGCCGATGTCCGGCAAGTCGATGCGGCAACCCGGGAACTCCTTGCCCATGCATTCGCCCAGCAGCAACTTGTTGTCCAGGATAGCCACGCCGCCGCAGCTGATGTCGGCCAGCGGAAACGGATTGCTGCCGCCGCCCAGTTCGGGTGGCAGGGCCAGCACGGCCCGCACCGGATTGCTGACCGGCGTGTTCATGCGGTAAAACTCCCGCCTTTGCAGCCGCACCAACGTGGCCGGCAAGGCGATCTTGAACGCGGCCCCGTTGCGGTAGGCGGCCTCGGTCACCGATTCGGCCGCGAACAGGATGCGAATCTTGTCGAGCGTGGTTTCGAAGGAGACGTTCTTGGCCAGCAAGATGCGGCCGTTCTGTTCTTGATTGATGGAGCGGTCCAAAATCACGACGTTGTTGTCCGGGTCCACTTCCAGCACCGAGGTGACGCAGACATCGCCCTCGCCGTGGACCAGCATGCGGATCAACTGGTTTTTTTCGCCGATGGCCCGCAGCAGGGCGATGATCTCCTTGCGCGACGCGACTTCGAAGTCGTGCCAGTTTTCCAAGCCTGTATCCATATTCGGTGGCCGTCTTCAAGTGAGCGAGGCAGTGGTATCGGGCGGGGCGGGCAGGATTCCGCCGGTTTTTTGCGCTTCCTCAATATGATATAACCAGGCCAGCAGTTCCGCAATCGCGCGGTATAAAACGGGTGGAATTTGTTGGTCTAAATCAACATCCATTAACAAAGACATCAGTTCCTTCGACTCGTGCACGAACACGCCGTGCTCTTGCGCGCGGGCGATGATTTGCTCGGCGATCAAGCCGCTGCCCTTGGCCACCACCTTGGGCGCGGCCGCGCCGCTCTGGTAAGCCAGCGCCACGGCCGTTTGCAGGCCGCGTTTGGCGGAGTCATTGGGCATCGGGCGCGGCTGGCGGCGAGCTGATGGTGAGCGAAGTCAGGGGCGAGCCGGCCGCCTCCAGCGCGCGCTCCAGGGCGCCCGCGTGGGCGCGCAGGGCAGCGGCGCTGCCCTCGGCGCCGGCTTGCATCTGGATATGGACTTGGCCGCCGATCAGCACCACCGCGCCCGACACCGCGCCCAGTTGCGGGAAGTGGAAGCGCACGCCGCTGCGCCACACCTGGACCGGCTCGCCGTCGGCGCCCCGGCCCGGCTTGCCGTCGCCGGCGGCATCCTTGCGAATGTCCCACTCCATCGCTTGGCCGGGCCAGGCTTCGCCTTGCCACAGCACGCGCGCCTGTTCGTGGGTATGGAGTTGCTGATTGATCAATTGGGCGGCGGCCGCGTCCGGCCCGCCCGCGACGCGCGCCTCGGCGCCCGCCTTGGCGCCCGCCACGGTCGCGGAACCGGCGGCCGCATCCTGGGCTTGCCGCAGCATCTGGGGTTCGCGCATCAACTCGGTCAACGCACGCTTGCCGTCGGCCCATTCGGCCACATGCGATTCGTAAAACAGGCCGCTGGTGGTCACCGTCTGTTGCAGTTTCTGGGCCAGCCGGGGCGTGTCGGCCGGGTCGCCGCTCAGGGGCGCGCCACCCAGCAAGGCCTGGGCGGCGGCGGGCCGATGGTCGGCCTGGACCAGCACGCTGGCGATGGCGCGCCCGGCGCTGCTCAAGGTGGGCGGCGGCGCGCCCGGATCGAAACCGGGCAATTGGCCGGCCGGGGTCAGCGGCGCCTTGCCGAGCAGGGTGGCGGCCAGGCTGGCGCGGGTGGTGCCGGTATTGCCGGCGTTGGCGGTGCCGGCGCTGGCGGGTTTGCCCTGCTCGGCCGGGGACGGCTGGGCGCCGTCGGCCGCCACCTCGGGATAGGGCAGCGCCACCGTCATGGTCGGGCGCGCGCCGTCGCCGGCCTGGAAGGTGGGGCGCGGTTCCAGGGCCACCAGGGTCAGCGGCACCTGCTTGCCCGGCTCTGCCCCGGCCGGCAACATCATGCGCGCCGCCATGCCCTCGACCTTGACCACGAAACTGCCGTCGGTCAGGCGCGACATCACTTCGCCCTGGACCGTCTTGCCCAGCAAACCTTGCAGCGCGCGCTGAAACACCGCTTGCCGGCTGTCGCCGACCGCCTCGGCGCCCGCGCCGGCGCGCGCCGGCGTGAGCGGCGCGACATTGGCGTCTACCCGCGGCAGCATGGGGCGGCCCGCGTCAAGCGCCGTAGGCGTGGGCCAGGCGCCGTTCGGTGCCGGTGTTGTTGATCAGGGCCGACAAGTGGCGCATCCAGGGCGCCGTCAAATCGCGGATGGCGCGGTCATCGGCCAGCAATTGCTTGATCAGGTCGATCTTTTTCTGGCGCCCGGCGCCGCTCAAGGCTTGCGCCGGCTCGTGCTCGCGGAGCGTTTGCACATGGCGCGCGCAACGTTGTTCCAGCAGCACCAGCCGCTCCCAGTCGCTCTCGCCGGCCGCCGTTACCATTTGCCCGGTCAGCTCGGCCATGGCTTGGTACAGGGATAACACCTCGGGTGCGTTCAGCATGGCTCAGGCGCTCGCCAGGGTGGGCGCGCGCTGGGCCGGCGGCTCGGCGTTTTGCCCGGGCGGGGTGACGCCGATGGCGTTCCAGGCGTCGCGCAAATCGGTCAGCAGGCGCTGCACTTCTTCGATGATGTCGGTCTGGTTGCGCAGATTGGCCAGCAGCAACCGCTCGCTCATGTATTCGTACAGCGCGTCGAGCCCCTCGGCGATTTCGCCGCCGGCTTTTTTGTCCAGGCTGGCGCGCAAACCGCTGTCGATGATCATGATCGCTTGCGAGATGGCCTTGCCCTTGGCCGCGATATTGCCGGCGCGCATATTCATCATGGCCGTGCTGAGCGCGGTCAAGGCGCCATCGAATAACATCACGATCAACTTGTGCGGGCTGGCCGCCGCCACCCCGGTCTCGATGCCCACTTTCGCGTAGGCGTGCACGCCGCTCTGCCTGGAACCGAACATTGTCTGTCTCCTATTGATTAACTTTTAGCCAAGGCGGCGAATTGCTGCGTCAGGAAGGACGCCGTGGTGCTCATGCTGGCGATGGCGGTGTCGAGCGCGGTGTATTGCTTGCGGTAGCGCGCCTCGATGTCGACCAGTTTGGCGCTGAAATCGTCGCGCTGCTTGGCGATGCTCTTGATACTGGAATTGATCCCGGTGGTGCGCCCGGCGATATACCCGCTGCTGCCCAGGAAGGTGGCGGCCAGGTTGTTGAGCTGGTAGGCGTAGCCTTGCGAAAAACCGATGTCGCCGCGCGCGCCCAGGGTTTCGCCCTTGATGTCGAGTTTCAAGCCGGCGGTGGGCGCGCCGGCCGAGCCGGTCAAACTCTGGCCGTCGCCCACGGCCGCGAAACCGCCGATGGTGCCGGCCACGTCGACCCCGGCGCTGGGGCTGGCCGCGCCGAACACGCCGGCCACCGCGCTGCCGTCGCCGTCGGTGATGGCCAGGTTCGATTTGGAACCGTAGCGGTTCGACACCACCTTCAAGCTGCCGTCGGTCTCGATGGTGGCGCTGACGGCCGCGCCGGCGTCGGAAAACTTGCTCACGCCATTGATCGACGATTGCAGCAGCACGGCCAGCTCGGCCGGGGTGTAACTGCCGGCCGGAATCGTCACGGTGGCGGTGTTGGCCGCGCTCGAGGGATTGCTGTCGTTCAAGGCCACGGTCCAGGTGGTATCGGCCGCGATCACGGTGCTGGCCGGCACGGCGGCGGCGCTGCTCAGGGTGCCGCGGCTGGCCAGGGTAGTGATGTTGACGGCGTAATTGCCGGGTTGGGTGGCGGTGGTCGAGCTGGTGAAATTGATTTGGCTGTCGCTGCTGTTGCCAACCACCGCGAACAAGCCGGCGATGTCGTTGAAATTGCCGTCGATGGCTTTTTGCAGCTTGGCGCCGTCGACCGTCAGCGTGCCATCCTTTTGGAAGGCGATGCCCACTTGCGACAGGGTGGTCAGCTTGCCCTGCAAACCGGTGATCGATTCGGACAATTGCTTGCGGATTTGCGATTGCAGGGTTTGGGCGGTGGAGTCGCCCAGCAGCGGGCCGCCGGTCTTGGTTTCCGGGTCGTAGCCGCTCAGGGTCTTGATTTGACCGGCCAAATCGTTGTAGGCCTTGACGAAGCCGTTGATCGAATTGCTCAGCGAACTGTTGTCCTTGGCGATCACCAGATTGGCGCTGCCGACCTTGCCGATGGTCAGGGTCACGCCCTCGACGGCGCCGGTGATGCTGGTGTTGCTGCTGGTGACGGCGATGCCGTTCACGTCGAGCCGGGTGTCCTGGGCCGAGGCTTTCTGGCTCAGGTTTTGCACCCCGGCCGGATCGTAGGCCAGCAGGCTGGTCAAGGCCGTGTCGGGGGTCGCCCCGCCCGCGCCGGCCAGGGTGATCTTCATGGTCGAGGCCGCGCCGGTGGCGCTCGAAGTGAGCACCAGGTGGTTCGGGTTGGCGCTGCCGTCCATCACGATGCTGGCCGTGACCCCGAAATTGCCCTTGTTGATGGCGTCGCGTATCCCTTGCAGGGTATTGTTTTTGCTGTCGATCACGATGCTGCAGCTGGTGCGGGTGGCGTCTTGCTCGAAGCCGGTGCCCAGGTAGGCGCCGCCTATGCCGGCCGTCAAGCCGGCCGCGCCGGGCGCGGTGCCGCCCACCGTGATCTGGCCGCCGGTGGCCGACACCAGCGAGATCGCACTGGCGGTGGTGGTGGCCGAGCCGGTGTTGGCCGCGCCGGCGTTGCCGATGCCGCCGGTGACGGCGCCGGTGACCGTTTCGGTGATGGCGATGTTGGAGCCGTCCGGATTGGTGAATTGCAAGGTGCCGTCGGCCGCCGTGCCGCTGACGGTGATGTTGGCGTCGGCCAGGGCGCGGCTGACGCTGTTGTTGCCGCTTAAGATGGTGTCGAGCGAGGCGGCCGTCACGCCGGCGCCGGCGGCCAGGCCGCTGCCCTGGTTGGCCAGCTCGACCCCGGCCACGCTCAGGCTATAGGTGCCGCCGCCGTTGGTGTCGATATCGCCGAAGGTGGAGGCGCCGGCCGCGCCGAACAGGGTGGCGCTGGTGACGGTGGCGGCGGCCTTGGCCGACACGCCGGTGGTGGCGCTCTTGGCGTTGATGGCGTCGGCCAGCAACTTGGCGCTGCGGGTGCTGCCGTCGGTGGCGATGGCGGTGTTGTTGATCGACAGGGCGCCCGGCGTGATGCCGCCGGTCAGCACGCCGCTGCCCAGGGTGGAACCGGTCACGCCGAAGCTGCCGCCGCTCACCGTGCCCAGCGCGAAGGTGACGGTGGTCGAGGCGCCCAGGCCGATGGCGGCGGTGCCGCTCTTGTAACCGATCGAGGCCAGGGTTTGCGCCTGCGCCACCTGG